>NZ_LMVQ01000312.1 GCF_001545925.1 Mycobacterium sp. NAZ190054
ACCTAGAGCACCCGACCGCGTGCGCGTCCCCCTTTGCCCTGCGGACACACCGAGAACACTTGAGACTCAACCAAAAACACCGCTGACCAGCGAGAAGGCGCCCACTAAAACACTAGGAGCGCCACATGTGTTCGATTATGCCAAAGGGGTCTGACAGGAGTCGCCCAGCAACCTCCGCCCAACACACCTGGCGCGATGTCCGCAAGTTGCCAGCAAATCACCCTAGCCCCAGGCGTGCAGGTGTTAGCGTGCTTGCACAGCAGAGACTAAAATGGGCTTTCATCATTGGGCTTTGCCGTCCGTCACGACGCTGCGGCAGCCGTCGCCGCAGTGGCCGCAGGTGCCATCATGGCAACACCTGTCGAGCGGCACCCGGCCGCTGCAGGTGAGGCCACCGCAACGCCGAGGACGAACCGGTCTCGACAGCCGATCAGATCGACCAGGACTTCCTGGCGTTCCGCAACGCGGTGCGGACCGACTTCCACGAGTTCGCCAACGAGCTCGGCTAACTCGGCAAGCAGTTGTACATCGGGTTCAAACTTCGGTGAGAGCCTGGTGGCCAGCGCGGTCTTCAACGGCACCGACATGCTCCGCGGCGAAGGGGTGCTCAAGAACCTCGGCGACATCGCCTACGACGTCGTCCTGGCCGACCGCGCTCCGACGACCGACCGCAGGGCTGGCGCGAACCACTGCCGCCGCAACCGGGCCGGCCCCTCGTCGTCCCGTTCCCCGACAGACCTGCACCGGATTCAGACTCCGACGAACAGAGCGACGACAACAATGATCCGGACGATGAAACCGATACTGACACAACAGAAGACGAGGAGGGAATCGACGACGAAGTCACCGACGAGCCGGAGCAGACCCTGCAGGACGACGAAGAAGCCGAAGAGGTCGATGCCGAGGAGCCGAGCGAGGCCACCGACACCGATCCTGAGTCCGACGGCGACGAGTCCGACGAGGGTGGCGAGACTACCGTCTAGAGTTTGAAGCGGCCCGCGAAGCCGCGCAGCGGCAGGTCCGCCGAGGTGATGATGCCCGGCCGTGCGGCCACCACCGACGAGATCGCGCTCAGTGCAGGCATCCCCGTCACCGTCATCCCGATCGACGCGAAGTTGGCGGGGTCGGACAGGTCGACACCGGGCTTCGGGAAGATCATGTGCTTGTTGTAGATGTTCGGGTCGCCCTTGATCTGGGTGATGTAGCAGCCCTTGATGTCCCAGCTCGGATCGGTGTGCGGCGTCATCTGCCACTCGAGGTGCGTCTCGACGCGTGGCACACCGTCGACCATGCCCTGATATTTGATGTAGTTGCCGCCCAGTGATCCCTTGGGCAGCTGGTACCAGCCGAGGTCGACGTCCTTGGTGCACGCACCCAGCTCGTAACTGAACGTCACCTCGTCGAGCGTCAGGTCGAAACAGTCGGCCATCAGGTACACACTGTCGGCGAACACCCGGGTGTACTTCTCCAGCTTGCTTGGGATCTCCGGATCGTCCACGGGCCGGCCGTATCCCACCTCGATCCAGGTGTCCTTCGAATGATGGCAGGACACGTCCACCGACTCGATCGTGGTGATGTTCTCGATCTCGGCGACGTCGGCCGAGCACACCACACCCAGGATCTGGTTCAGACCTGGATTCATGCCGGTGCCGTAGAACGTCGAACCGCCCTTCTCGCAGGCCTCCTGGAGCAGCTGGGTGACCGGCTTGCCGGACGGGTGCGGGTGGTTGCGGTCGCGGTGCCAGCCGGTGATCCAGTCCGCGGTGGTGACGATGTCGATGCCGGCCTCGAGCACCTTGACGTAGAGGTCCTCGTCGGGGAAGACGCCGTGGAAGGTCACCACGTCGGGCTTGGCCGCGATGATCTCCTCGACCGTGCCGGTGGCGATGACGCCGTTGGGCGCCAGCCCGGCGAGTTCACCGGCGTCCTTACCCACCTTCTCGGGCGAATAGCAATGCACGCCAATCAGTTCGAGGTCGGGACGGTCGGCGATGCGTTTGATCATCTCCGCACCGACGTTGCCGGTGGCAACCTGGAAAACCTTGATCGTCATGGGGAAGCCTCTCTAGTGGGCGGATCGGGCGGCCAGCTCGGCGGCGCTTCCGCCTTTGCCGTCGGGGTAGAACTTCATGGCCCACCTGCGGATCGCGGTGAACCCTTCCATCTCGGAGCTCGCCAGTGCGGGCGGATCCGAGTAACGCTGGTGCGCCCAGATGTGGATGTCCTGGCGGAACTGCCGGATCACCTCGGCGCCGAACTCCTCGGCCTTGACCCGGGCCCGCTCGGGATCGCGCACCTCGCCCTTCGGCTTGCCGATGTACACCATGAACCTGACATCGGAGGTGGATTCGTCGACCGGCGTGATGGCCGAGATGGTGCGGTTGTCGATCATTCCCCAGCTCTTCGTCACCGCGATGCCGAGCCCGCCGTTGATGGCCTCGACGCCGCTGTTGACGTCCTCGATGCGCTGGCCGTCGTCACCTTCGAACGTGATGGTGAAATCGACGTAGGAGATCGGCTCGTCGAAGTCGTGGCGGGTGAAGACCGGAGTGATGGGCGTGCCGTGCACGTACTTGAAATGTGCGAAGTCCACCCCGTTTTCGAGCACGTACTGCGGGTGCATCTCCAGTCCCCGCTCGAACAGGCGCTGTTGCGGGTAGTAGTCGTCGCGACCCGAACCGTCCCGGAAACCGGCGAAGACGTCCGGGGCGTCGAAGAACGGGGCCCGGTTCTCCAGGTCGTGCCAGATGTAGATCGACTCGTTGCGTTCGACCACCGGATAGGTCTTGATGCGACGGCCCCGGTTGGGCCGGTCCTCGTACGGGATGCAGACGTTGCGGCCCTGCTGATTCCACTGCCATCCGTGGAACGGGCACTGCAACACCTCGCCGTGCACGCTGCCGCCGAAGCCCAGGTGTGCTCCGAGATGTTCGCAGTAGGCGTTCATCACGGTGATCTGGCCGGACTCCGAACGCCAGGCCACCATCTCCTGGTCGAAGTACTTCATGGTGTGGACATCGCCGACCCCGATCTCGTCGGACCAGGCGACCTGGAACCAGCCAGTCGGCTTCATCGACAGCGGCGGTTTGGCCATGCGGTGAGGATAGAACAGCGGACCGAAGAAACATAGTGGGTTCTACGAAACTTTCGATAGGCTGCCCAGCATGACCGAGCTTGCCGCCTCCGCGCGGCGACCCAACCGGCGTGGTCAGGCCACCCGGGCCAACATGCTCGAGGCTGCGCTGAAGTCGCTGGCCTCGGGCGAGCCCGGATCGGTGTCGGCAAACAGGATCGCCAAGGACATCGGCGCCACCTGGGGCGCGGTGCAGTACCAGTTCGGCGATGCCGACGGCTTCTGGGCGGCGGTCCTGCACCGCACCGCCGAGCGGCGGGCCGACGTGTTCGCCGCGGTCGACCGGGACGCACCGTTGCGCGACCGTGTCGCCGGCATCATCGACACGCTGTACGACGGTCTGGCGGCACCGGATTCACGCGCGATCGAGAACCTGCGCGCCGCACTGCCCCGCGATCCCGCCGAACTGGAACGGCTGTATCCACAGACCGCCGCCGAGCTGCACTCCTGGGGGCAGGCGTGGCTGGAGACCTGCCGCGACGCGTTCGCCGGCCTCGGCGTCGACCCCGAGCGTGTGCGTGAGGTCGCCACCCTGATCCCCGGCGCGATGCGCGGCCTGGTCTCGGAGCGCCAACTGGGTTCCTACGCCGACCTCGACGTCGCCCGTCGCGGACTGACCAACGCGCTGGTCGCGTATCTACAGGCGACGGACTGACCTCATCCCCACACCGACATCAGCGTCACGTAGCACGTGGTGCCGACGAGAATGCTCAGCAGCGCGTGGCCGCGCCAGAGGTGCAGTCCGGCGGTGACCGCGACGGCGACCGCAAGAAAGCCCAGCTACGCCGGGGTGTCGCCGGCGACCGTCCGCACGGTGTAGACGGCCAGGATCAGCATCACCCCGACCGGCATGTGCACGCTGAGGTACTTCACGACCCGGCTGTGCCGCATCGGCGCCAGCACCGCGAACGGCAGCGCTCGCAACGCCCAGGTCACCGCCGCGCTGACCGCGACCAGCACTGCGATGTACGCGTTGTCAGCCACGATCGGCCCTGCGCTGGAACAGCATCCGGACCAGCAGCACGCCCGCGAACGCGGCGAAGGCGACCACCAGCATCTGCCCCGGCGCCACCAGCCAGGCCGCGACGGCGCACACCGCCGCGACGCCCGCGGTGATCCGGTCGGGCCGCTGACGGTACGCGTCGATGCCCAGCACGATGAACAACGCGGTGAGCGCGAAGTCGAGCCCTTCGAGCCGCTCGATGGGCAACGCTTCCCCGACCAGTCCCCCGATGGTCGCACCGGTCACCCACAGCAGATGAAAACACAACTGCATCACCAGGATCGGCCGAGTGGACCACGACCGTGCCTCCGGGCTGACACCGACGGCGTACGCCTCGTCGGACAGCGTGTAGGTGCTGTAGAGCTTGCCCGCGGCGCCACGGACCCGGTGCAGTGGGAACGACAGCGCATAGAACACGTGCCGCGAGTTCACCACGAACGTCGTCAGCGCGACCGTCACGATCGGCGCCGCCGACGCGGCGAGGTGAACCATCAGGAACTCCAGTGAGCCCGCATAGATCACCGCCGCGAACACCGGGGCCCACCACCACGCCAGTCCGGCGTGCACCACCAGGAAGCCCAGCGCCATGCCGAGCGGGATGAACGCGAGCCCGATCGGCGCCGACAAGCTCAGCACTCGGCGCAGCGAGCCGTCGGATTCCGGAGCCGGCGGCACCGTCACACGGCGATGGCCACCGACGGTGCGGCGCCGTAGATCTCGACGGTGTCGAACGCGCGGGCGATCGCCGTCAGCTGTGCCGGTGTCAGCCCCTGCCCGCGGGCGGTGCTGAGCACCGCGGCCCGGCCGTCGACGAACCGGGCGGTGCTGCTCAGCCGCCCGAGCGAGTGGTAGAACACCGTCGCCCACGTTTCGTCGCTGACCGCATCGGTGGCGGGGTCGGTCATCATCAGGTACGCCGCGTGGCTGAAGATCGTGCTGTTGACGTGCTCACCGCGGTCGTCGCCCTCGCCGGTGTACCGCTGGCTGTAGCGGTCCCGGTAGGGCCCGAAGCCCGTGACGATCGACGCCGGGTCGGCCAGGTCGCGCACGGCGCCCAGTTCGGAGTCCTCGCCGACGAGCCAGCGGCCCGCACCGGTCTTGCCCTCGATCAGGACACCGAAGATGTCGCTGTAGGCCTCGTTGAGGGCCCCGGGTTCATCGAAGTCGAGGACGGGGCCGCCGTCGCCGACCACATGGGACGTCACCGCATGGGCGAACTCGTGGGCGACGACGTCCAGCCCGGCCTGCAGGTAGCCGCTGTCGCCGAACGCGAACAGCTGCCGGTTCGGATCCCAGAACGCGTTGGCGTATCCGGCGGTCGACATCCGCGGGTTGTAGCGGATGCTGACCGAGATCCGTGCGCCCTCGCCGTCGAAGGACGTCCGGCCCAGCACTTCTTCGAAGTAGTCGTACACCAGCGCCATGTTGGCGTGCGCCGACACCGCGGCGGCATCCCAACCGAACAGCCCGCGCTTGACCACCGACCCCGGCAACCTGGGGTTGCCCAACCCGAACAGCGTGTAGGTCGTCTTGTAGGTGGTGATGTTCCTGGGCGCGTCGATCAGCTGGTAGGTCCGGAACCACCACACCTTGCGGGTGTCGACGGTGAAGAGTCGCGACTCGCCGAGCCAGTCCTTGGCGAGGCTGATCGAGGTCGCCGCATGCGCGTTCGAGGACGAGACGATGACCGAACCGGCCGACGTGCCGTCGGCGTGGATCAGGTAGGTCGCACCCGACGGTGCCAGCTCACCGGTGTCACGCGCCACGACGGCCACCCGCCACGCCAGGCTGGAGTTGCCGTCGTCATCGGTGAACACCACCAGCTCTTCGGCGAAAGCGCTTGCGGTGAGGAACTTTCGGAGAATACGGGCGTCGGCGCCGGACCCCAGGTAGGCCGAGCTCGCGATCAGGCGCACCTCGGCGTCCTCGTCGACGGACGCGTCGGGCGTGACGTCGAAGCTCTCCCCCAGCCCGCGGTAGTAGTTGAACACGCCGGTGACCTCGCCCGCGGCGTTGGTCACGAGGATCACCTCGCTGCCGAGAACTTTGACCGGACCGACTTTTTCGGTGAAGCGGTAGAAGATTTCGGCGGACTCCCCGCGGCCCACGGTGGAGGCGGTGATGGCTGACGGGTCGGCGAAGCCCGTCCACGCGCCCAGTGCCGGCGCCAGCGAGTTCAGCACCACAGCGGCATCCGCGGCGTTGACCACCAGCTGGTCGGTGAATCGGCCGTCGATGACACCGACCCCGCCGTCGCGCCCCGGCGTGACGGCCACGCCGTCGCGGGCCAGCAGCTCGCCGACCTCGAATCCGGACGGAATACCCTGCAGACCAAGGGAACTCGCGTCGATGACCACGGTCACCTCGGCCGGTCGGGTGAGCCCCAGCAGCCCGAGCAGCCCGTGCACGTGGAACGGGTTGCCGGTGGTGTCGTCGATGCTGACGGTGAAGCTGTCGGCGCGGCCGCCCGCCGCGGCGCCCGGGATGTAGGTGAAGCCGCCGGAGGTGTCGAGCACGACCCGTCCGTGGGCCGGTCGGGCGGTGACGGTGTAGGTGAGCGCCACATCGTCGTAGTCGGTGGCGTTCAGGTTGCCGGTCACTTCGCCGTCGGGTCCGGGACCTGACGTGGTGACCTCGGCGGTGGGACGCTGGTTGTTCCAGGTGTACTGGGACTGCCGCACCGCCAGCCACAGCGATTGCACCAGCGCCGACACCGGCGTGGCCGGGGCGGGGCCATCGTCGGCGAGCGGACGCAGCCCGACCCAGGTGAGGACGTCGGTGACCATGCTCTCGACCGTGACGGGCCGTGAGCTCACCGCGGTGCGCAGCGCCGAAGCGGGCGCGGGCGCGGTGGTCGTCTCGGTGTCCGGCGCCGCGTCTGTCGGCGCCTCCACCGGAGCGCCCGCCGCGTCGACGTCGCCGGGCTCGTCGGCGTTCTCGGTTTCGTCGGTCTCCTCCGTCGTGTGCTGCTGCGCGCGAGCGCGCGACCGGCGGGACGGCTGGTCGTCGTCGGCTTCCGGGTCGACTTCGGCCTCGACGTCGTCGGGATCCGTCGCATCGTCGCCGGCGTCGTCCACCTCGTCGTCGGCCGGGTCGACCCGCTCCGTCGTCGAGACCTCGGTGTCCTTGTCAGTGCCGGCGGTGTCCGGCGACTGCGACGTGCCGGATTCGGGCGCGGGGCCGGCTGCGGCGGTGCCCTGGCCGGCCACCATGCCCAACCCGAGACCGACGAGCACCACACCGGAGTACAGACCGCGCAACGATCCGTGCGGTGATGTCGGGCACCGGTCCACGTTGACCCCCCAGCGTTGACGTAGCCTGCCGAACCTACCATTGCGTCAGCAAACTCTCGGACGTTTGGCCTGGTGACGCGCCCCGGATCGGCCGTACCGTTGGCACATGAAATTCCTCGACGTCGACGGAGTGGGACGGGTCAGCAGGATCGGCCTGGGCACCTGGCAGTTCGGGTCCCGCGAATGGGGCTACGGCGACGACTACGCTGCCGGCGCCGCGCGGGAGATCGTCACGAGGGCGCTGGAGCTCGGGGTGACCTTGTTCGACACCGCGGAGATCTACGGTTTCGGCAAGAGCGAGCGGATCCTCGGTGAAGCGCTCGGCGCCGAGCGCACGCGGGTCGCCGTGGCCAGCAAGGTGTTTCCGGTGGCCCCGTTCCCCGCGGTGGTCAGGCAACGCGCCCGCGCCAGCGCGCAGCGGCTCCAGCTCGACCGCATTCCGCTCTACCAGGTGCACCAGCCCAACCCGGTGGTCCCGGATTCTGTGATCATGCCGGGGCTACGCCGGCTCCTCGACGACGGTGTGATCGGTGCCGCCGGGGTGTCCAACTACTCCCTGGCACGCTGGCGCAAGGCCGACGCCGCACTGGGCCGGCCGGTGATCAGCAATCAGGTGCATTTCTCACTCGCGCATCCGGACGCCCTGGACGACCTGCTGCCGTTCGCCGAACGACACAACCGCATCGTGATCGCCTACAGCCCGCTCGCGCAGGGCCTGTTGGGGGGCAGGTACGGCGTGGACAACCGGCCCGGCGGTGTCCGGGCCGTCAATCCGCTGTTCTCGACCGAGAACCTGCGTCGGGTGGAGCCGCTGTTGCACACGCTGCGCACGGTTGCCGCCCAGGTAGGCGCCGAACCTGCCCAGGTGGCGCTGGCGTGGCTGATCGCGCTGCCCGGCGTCGTGGCGATCCCGGGAGCGTCGAGCGTCGAACAGCTCGAATTCAATGTCGCCGCCGCCGACATCGAGCTCACCTCCGAGGCCCGCGACGAGCTCACCGCGGCCGCCCGGGCGTTCAGCCCGGCACCGGCACGACAGGTGCTGGCCGACCTGGTGAAGGAGAAGTTCGGCCGCGGCTGATCAGCCGGTGCCGCCTGTCGCGCGGCCTAAGCTGGTTCGGTGACTCTTGTTCTCGGCCCGGTGCTGCGGCATGTCGGCGATACGACCGCCCAGGTGTGGGTTCAGACCGACGCGCCGGCCGAGGTGGAGGTTCTCGGTTGCTCGGCGCGGACCTTCGAGGTCGAGGGCTTCCACTACGCGCTGGTGCCCGTACGCGGTCTGGCTCCCGATTCGACGTTCGAATACGAGGTGCACGTCAACGGTGTGAAGGTGTGGCCGGAGCCGGATTCTGAGTTTCCGCCCAGCATCATCCGGACCCGGGGACCCGACAGCGCCGACCGGCTCCGGGTGGTGTTCGGGTCCTGCCGTTATCCCAGGACCGGTGACGCCGAGCTGGACGAGAAGCTCGGACTGGACGCGCTGGACTGCTATGCCGCCCGGTTGACGGCGCTGGATGCCGACGAGTGGCCCGACGCGCTGCTGCTCCTCGGTGACCAGGTCTACGCCGACGAACTGACTCCCGAAGCCCGCCGCCGTCTGGCCGGCCGGCGCCGGACCGGCCGGCGCCCGCCCGACGAGGTCGTCACCTTCGCCGAGTACGAAGGTCTGTACCGGCACACCTGGGGCGACCCGGAGATCCGCTGGATCCTGTCCACCCTGCCGACCGCGATGATCTTCGACGACCACGACATCCGGGACGACTGGAACACTTCGGGGGCATGGCGGCGCGAGGTCAACCAGAAACCGTGGTGGCGGGACCGCATCCGTGCCGGTATCGGCTCCTACTGGGTGTATCAGCACATCGGCAATCTGAGCCCCGACGAACTCGCCGCCGACGAGGACTACCGGAAGGTGACGGCCGCCGACGGCGACTGCTGGCACCACCTGGTGGAACTGGCAGACCGGGCCGACAGCGAGGTCGACGGCGACAAGGGTCTGCGGTTCAGTTTCCGCTGGGATCTGGGCCGTAGCCGTCTGATCATGGTGGATTCGCGCAACGCCCGCATCCTGGACAGCGGTGACCGGAAGATGCTGGGCGACAGAGAGTTCCGCTGGCTGGAGGAACAGGTCGAGGACGGGCTGGACGCGCTCGACCATCTGCTCGTCGGAACCTCGCTGCCCTGGCTGCTGCCGCCGGCACTCGGCGATCTGCAGACCATCAACGAGTTCGCCGCCAACCGCGGCGGCATGCGTGGCGCTGTGGCCGAAAAGGTCAGGCAGACAGCCGATCTGGAGCACTGGCCGGCGTTCTTGCAGTCATTCCTGCGACTTTCGGAACTCCTGCACACAGCGGCTTCGCAGCCGTCGGAGGGACCCGCGACGGTGTCGGTGCTCTCGGGCGACGTCCACCACAGCTACGCCGCGCGCGCCGACTTCCCCGATGTCACCACCACACGGGTACACCAACTGGTGTGTTCACCGGTGCACAACTACGTCCCGGCACCGCTCAAACCGGCGCTCAAACTCGCGTGGTCGCCGCGTGCGGCACGCCTGACCCGGCGCTGGGCCCGGCGTTCGGGCTCTCCCGGTCTGCCGATGTCGTGGCGCAACCTCAGCGGCCCCTTGTTCGGGAACACCATCGCCAGCTTCGAAGGCCACCGGCGAAGGGCGCGAGTCGTTTTCGAGCAACCCGACGACCACGGCGAGCTGGTCTCCGTCGCGACGGTGGCGCTGACCGACTGACGGTCAGTGCACGCCTTCCATGTGTCGGCTGATCCACGGCGACACCGCGAACACGATCACACCGACCGCGACCGCGACCCCGCCGAGGACGCCGAAATAAGCGACCTCGCGGGACGGGTCGTAGTAGCCGGCCAGCACCCCGGACATCGACGTGCCGATACCGACGGAGAAGAAGTACAGCGCCATCATCTGCGCCCGGAACGCCTCGGGCGCGAGCTTGGTGGTGACCGACAGCCCGATCGGTGACAGCAGCAGCTCGGACACCGCGAAGACGCCCAGCACCACCATCACCAGCAGGGCAGGCACCGCGCTGAAACCGGCGAGCGGCACGAAGCACAGGAACGCCAGGCCCATGCCGATGACGCCGTAGGCGAACTTGCGCGGGGTCGTGGGAGCCCGGTTCCCGAGCCGGGTCCACATCGCCGCGAACAGCGGTGACAGCGCGATGATCCAGATCGGTTCGATCGACCCGATCCAGTTCGACGGCGCGATCCAGCCGAAGACCGACCAGTTCATCCGTTCGTCCGAGTACACCGCCAGCACGGTGAAGATCTGCTGGAACAGCGACCAGAAGACAGCGTTGGCGACGAACAACGGGATGAAGGCGCGGACCCGCACCCGTTCCGGCGCGCTGACCCTGCCGCTGCGCAACATGATCACGAAGTACGCGATCGACGCGACGACGATGACCCCGGTGGTGACCTGGGACAGGTTCGCCAGCGTCACCAGTTTCGAAGCCACCGCCACCGCGACAACCGCCAGTACGAGGACGAACGCGCCGGCGGTTCTGCCGACGGCGCTGCGCGGCAGCGGATTGGGTACCTCGCGCCCGTGCTCACCCAGGTTGCGGCGGAACACCACGTACTGCACCAGACCGAGCGCCATGCCGACCGCTGCGGCCCCGAACCCGTAGTGGAAACCGATCCGGGTCTGGAGCAGGCCGGTGATCAACGGACCGACGAACGCGCCGAGGTTGATGCCGAGGTAGAACAGCGTGAACCCGCCGTCGGCGCGGGCGTCGCCCTTGGCGTACAGCGTGCCCAGCAGGGAGGAGGCGTTGGCTTTCAGCGCCCCCGACCCCAGTGCCACCAGCACCAGGCCCACGCCCACCCCGGCCAACCCGGGCAGGACCGCCAGCGCGATGTGGCCGAACATCACGACGACACCGCCGTAGAAGACCGTGCGCTCCATCCCGAGGAGGCGGTCGGCGATCCATCCGCCGAGCACGGTGGACAGATAGACCAGGCCGCCGTAAGCGCCGACGATGCCGGTCGCGGTGCTCTGCGGCAGCCCCAGCCCGCCGTCGGTCGCCGAGTAGTACAGGTAGTAGCCGAGGATGGTCAGCATCCCGTAGAAGGAGAAGCGTTCCCACAACTCGACGCCGAACAGATTCGTCAGCCCGATCGGGTGCCCGAAAACGGTGCGTGACGCCGTCTGGTCGGTGGTGGTCATAGAGCTACTGTCTGCCTGATGCGCCTTCCCGACAAGGCCCCGACGGTACGCCCGGCTATTCGCCGACGACGGCCTGCACGCGGCCGCTCGGGTAGGGCAGGTCGATCCCGTGTTCGTCGTAGGCCCGCAGGATCGCCCGCCGGAGCTTTCGCTGCACAGCCCATTGAGCATTGGGCCGGACCTTCACGGTCATCCGGAGCCTGATCAGGTCCGGCGACAATTCCTGCACGCCCAGCATCTCCGGCTCACCGAGCACCTTGCCGGCCAACTGCGGGTCCGCGACGGCTTCGTGGGCGGCCTCGACGGCCACCTGCTCGGCGCGGTCGACGTCGGCCGACAGCGAGACCGGCACTTCGATCCGGGCGACGGCGTACTCCTGGCTCATGTTGCCGACCCGGGCGATCTCACCGTTGCGGACGTACCAGAGCGTGCCGTCGATGTCGCGGACGGTCGTGATGCGCAGCCCGACGCTCTCCACCTCACCGACCGCTTCGCCCAGGTCGACGGTGTCGCCGACACCGTACTGGTCCTCCAGCAGCATGAACACGCCGGTCACGAAATCCCGCACCAGGTTCTGCGCGCCGAAGCCGATCGCGAGGCCGACCACACCGGCCGAGGCGATGAACGGCGCGATGTTCACGCCCAGCACGTTGAGGATGGCCAGCACGGCCCACACCAGCAGCACGATCGACACCGTCGACTTCAGCACCGAACCGATCGTCTGGGCGCGCTGCTGACGCCGCGCGATGACCTGCTCGTTGCTTGCCGAGGAGGGCACGCGGTCACGCAGATACCGCACCAGTGGCGGCGTCTTGGCCCGCTCGGTGTCGCCTGCGGTGCGATCTTTGCGTGTTCGCGCAGTGGTCGCACGGTCGATCATGCGGTGCACGATGAACCGGATGACAAGGGCGACGACGAGGTAGGCGACGATCCTGATCGGAACCTCGATGAGCCAATGCCTACTGGTGTCCGTCCATTCGAAAGCCAAAAGGGAGACATCCATGTGTCCCCACCCTAGGTGACGGAACCCGGTGCCCCATCCCGGCGGGGGTGCCCCGCGGGGCGTGGCACGATCGGGTCGTGACTGTCGTTCTGGCGCTGCGATGCGCAAACGGGGTGGTGCTGGCCTCGGACTCTCAGATCACCGATCCCGGGCGCGGACTGACCTATCCGGCGCAGAAGCTGCACCCGCTCGGCACGCATGCGGCCTGGGGTGGCAGCGGTTCCCGCGCGGTGCTCTACGACATCGAGCAGGTGTTCACCGAACGGCCCGACTCGGTGCTGGAGGCCGAGAACGTCGGGCACGCCCTGCAGGCCAGCGTGTTGCCGATCCTCAAGCACCACTACGCGAGTTTCATCGCGGACGTGCCCGGACAGGGCGCCGGTGGTACTCCGGCGACGTACGTGCTGGCCGCCGGCTATGTCGGGGAACGGCCGTTCATCATCGACGTGGACCCGAACGGGTTGATCGGGCACCACGAGGAGACGGGATTCCAGGCCATCGGCAGCGGCGCCGCGATGGCCCAGCAGGCCCACGCGCTGCTGACGCATTTCCAGGTGTCAGGGCGCGATGTGGACTACGGGGTGGTCGCCGCGCTGCGGGTACTCGAAGCGCTCGACGCGTCCTCCCCCAGCGTCGGCGGCCCGATGGACATCTGCCGCATCACCCCGGACGGGGCGAAGCACCTGACCCCGGACGACGTGAAAGATGTTCGGCGACACGTGAACCGATGGGTGGAACTCGAGCAGCAGGCGCTTGACCGACTGTTCGATCAGCTCGACTGATTCGCGTCGGTCGGCGCCACTTCGACCGTCACCAGTTCACTCAGGCCGCTGACGGTGCACACCGTGTTCAGCAGAGGGTGGACGATGACGGTGTCGATCTGCTCGGCGTGGGCGGACAGTACGTTGATCGCGGCGCTGTCGACGTATTCGACGGCGCCGAGGTCGGCGACGAGCCGTGCCTGACCACCGGCGGCCTCGGCCGTCGCGGCCGCCAGCGCCCGTTTCAGCTCCTCGACGTTGCTGAGGTCGATCTCACCGGCGGCGACCACGGCGACGGCGCCGTCGGGCCGCCGGCTGATATCGATGGTGAGCTCGGTGGGCATCGGTCAGATCCTCGCATAAAGCCGAACGGTGGTTCCAGACGAATCATGGTGGATCGCCACGTCGTTCATCAGACTCCGCATCAGGCCGATTCCCCGGCCACGATGGACGTCCCGGGCGGGCTGCGGCAGTTTCCATGAGCCCGAGTCGACGATCGTCAACTGCACCCGGTCCACCATCGCCGTGGCGTTCAACCGGATCGTGCCGCCGGGACTGTGGCGGTGGCCGTGCTCGATCGCGTTGGCGACGGCCTCACCGGCAGCGACCAACACGTCCATCACCCGTCCGGGGTCGAGCCGGGCGCTGGTCAACCATTTGCGCAGCGCACTGCGGGTCGGGGCCAGGTGGCTGACGTCGGCGGGAAAGCTCAGCTCCAACGGGGCGGGATGCCGGTAAAGCAGCAGCGCGACGTCGTCCTGATAGCCGGCATCCGGCGCCATCCGCGACATGATGTGGTCCGCCAGCTCCTCCAGGGAGGACGCGCGGCGCTCCGCGAGGAGCTCCGCGGCGCGGGAGATGCCCTCTTCGAGCAGCACACGCCGCCGCTCGACCAGACCGTCGGTGTAGAGGAGCAGCGTCGCTCCCGCCGGCACCGTGATACGGGCTTCGGGGCGGTGCCAGCCGACCCTCAGCCCGAGTGCGATGGTGTGTGCGTCACCGAGGAGCTGCACGGTGCCGTCTGCGTGGACCAGGATCGGGGGCGGGTGCCCGGCGCTGGAATACACGAGTTCACCGGTCGCGGGATCGAGCACCGCGCACACCGCCGTGGCGCATTGAGCACCGGGAAGGCGCGCGGCGAAGCGGTCCATGCCCGCCAACGCGGCCGCGGGACTGGGATTGTCGAACAGCAGGGCCCGGCAGGCACTGCGCACCTGGCCCATCACCGTCGCCGCGGGCAGTCCGTGCCCCACGCAGTCGCCGACGATCATCGCGATGCGTCCGTCGTCCAGATCGACGACGTCGTACCAGTCACCGCCGACCTGCAGCGGCCGGCTGGCCGCCTGATAGCGCACCGCGAAGCCGTGCGGAAGATCAGCGGGCCCGAGGATCGCGTGCTGCAGCGCCAGGGCGGTCTCACGCTGTTGATCCACCCGGTGCACGCGTTGCAGACCCTGGCTGAGACGGCCCGCCAGCACCGTCAGCAGGGTCTGGTCTTCGAGGGTGAACGACCGCTCGTCGGCCAGTTCGATCCAGACGACCAGCACTCCTTCGGGATGCTGGATCGCGATCCCGGCGGTGCCGGGCTGCGACGTGTAGGGCGTGAGCAGGTCTGCGTCGCGAACGGTGTGCAACGCCTCGCGGGTGGGCAGCGGTAGGTCCGCCCACTGCACGGGCTCCCCGACCGACACCACTTTCGGCGCGGTGTCCGGTGAGACGGCGTGGCCCGGGAACGTGACGGCCAGGACGCGACGTGCCCGCCACAGCCTGCGTAATTCCTCGGTCGCTGCGATCAGGGCGGAGTCGACCGAATCCGCTTGCGCGAGTTCCTGATTGAGTGCATGCTCGCGGCCGGCGGCCAATGCCAGCGCGATCGCCGCGTGGCGGGCGAAGTCGCTGACGAGCTCGAGGTACGCGTTGTCGAACGCCGGCTGGTGGGGACGACGCGCGACGGCGATGACGCCGAGCACGGCCTCGTCCGCGATCAACGGCATCACGATCGCCGAGCGGTCGCCCACATCGGTGAATCCCTCGATCGGGTACTGGAACGAGTCGGTGATCAGCGGAAGACCACGACGCGCGACGCCGCCCGTGGTGGAGCCGTCCATGGGAACCTGGCGACCGATCACCTCCGAGGCGTACCGTCCGGCGGTGGCCGCCACGACGAGGGTCTCCACTTCACCGGCCGGCAGGTCTGACTCGACCGGGACCAGCAGGATCGCCTGCTCGGCATCGGCGAGCTCGAGCGCCAGATTCACGATGAGCTGCAACGGTCCGGTCTGCGGGTCGCCGGACAGCAGCGCGGTGGTGATCTCGCGGCTGGCCCTCGTCCACTTCGCGGACTCGCGTTCACGTTCGAACAGCCGCGCGTTGTCGATGGCGGCCGCGGCCGCGGTCGCCAGCGCGCGCACCGCGCCTTCCTGCGCGTCGGAGAACACCCGGCCCGGCTGGTCGTCGACCAGGTAGAGCACGCCGAAATCGGTTCCCCGCACCGTGATCGGTATGCCGAGCAGAGCCCGCATCGACGGCTCCTGCGAACCCGGCCCCGGATCGCGTCCGAGGTCGTCGAGGCGGACACCGTCACCGACGGCCAGTTCGCCGAGTCGGCGGGCGGCGGCCTCGTCCATCCCCTCGCAGACGAAGCTTGCCAGGCTGCCGTCGGCGGCCCTGATTCCGAGCGCGCCGTAGCGGGCACCGCTCAACTCCATGGCCCCGCCGACGATCCGGCGCAGGGTCACGTCCAGGTCGAGATCGGAACCGATCGCGACGATGACCTCAACCAGACGTTCCATCTGGTCACGGGCAGCGACGAGGTCCTCCGGACGTTCCTGCATCCGGCTCACCGACTCTCACCGGGGGAAGGCGGGAGGCCCGTTCGCTGCATGGACTTAACCTAGACCTTCTTCCTAGATTCCCCGTCCGGACACCGATGCGTCGCGCGGCCCGCCGGCGCCGGCCGCAGAAGGTGTTCGTTTTCTGGATAGGCCCGGTCGTTTACCGCATCGCGCGCAGCCGACGTCCGCGATGACCTTTCCTCGCAACGCATCCGGTGCCGAGGTAGCCTGCGTGGTTCCGCGGCGCCGGGACGGGGTACCTCCGCCTCCGAGGAGGCCCACCATGAACGTTCACTCGCTGCTTCGGTCCGCAGAATCAGTCAGCGCGGTCGATGGACCGGCCGAACGCGCCGCCGACACGGTCGACCGACTACTCGGCGACGGCCGGATCGCAGCGGCGTTGCGGGGATCATGGCTCGGCCATCCGGTCCACCCGCTGCTCATCTTCCTGCCGTTGGGTTCGTGGACGACCGCGTTGCTGTTCGACGTGGCGTTCCGGGATCACACGACGGCGCGTCGACTGCTAGGCGTCGGACTGGCCGCGGCGCCGCCCACCGCATTGGCGGGGTGGGCGGATTTCGCGCTGCTCAACCGTGAGCAGCGACGGGTGGGGTTGATCCACGCGGTGACCAACGCCGTCGCGATCGGGCTGTTCGCGCTGGCGTACCGGGCACACCGGGCGCAACACCATCGTCGTGCCACCGCGCTGACGGTGGTTGCGTTGGTCGTCGTCAGTGTCGGCGGCGCCCTCGGCGGGCACCTGGCCTACGCGCAGGGCGCCGGGGTGCATCGGTGGCAGGCACCGCATCACGGCAGAGACCTGATCTCCTACGCGCGCGGCCGGGCGGCCTGAAACTGCTCGTACCGCACCCGGACCTCGTAACCGTCGGGGGACAACACCGCAGCCACGTGAAGCTGGACCTTAGCGCCGGCCCAGAATCTGATTCAGCGCGAGGGCACACAGCAATTGCCCGAGCAGGCCGTCGGCAGGGATTGCCGTGATGACCAGACGCACCTCGTTCAACTCAATCAGCGTCAGGTCCAGGACCGAACAACTGGCCTGTTGACTGGCGAACTGAAATTGCGCCTCACCGACCGGCCCAGATTTTCGACAGGTCAACGAACTGACCTCGGGCACGCGAGCGGTTCGGCCGGTCGATCTGTCAAGCAGATATCGACGAACGCACGGTTTGCTACGATCTGCGCCGTGGGCAAATTGACGTTCGCGACAATCGGGCTCCTCGTTGTCGTTGGCGTCGCCTTGGCTCCAGCGGCGAACGCCGGGCCTCTAGCGCCCACACCGCAGAGCTCGGCATGCGACTCCAATTACTCCGGTGCCTGCGTACCGGTCGATAGCGATGTCGACTGCGAAGGCGGCAGCGGTAACGGTCCGTCCTACGTTTCAGGACCAGTGACTGTCATCGGAGACGACATCTATGGGCTGGACAACAACGGCGATGGAGTCGGCTGCGAGTCGTAGCGACGCCGCCGTCGGCACACCGGACGGCAGCCGCCGCAGATGACGCTGAACTCGAGCTGTAGATGTGGGGCGGGCGGGGCTCGAACCCGCGACCAATGGATTATGAGTCCACGGCTCTAACCGACTGAGCTACCGCCCCGGCGCGACTGCGCGGCCACCATGGTCGCATACGGCCACTCAGGCGAATATGGTCTGGCCCCGTTCGTCGACCTCGTAGCGTTCGGTGCCTTCGGTCACCCGCGGCGCGTCGGCGCCCAGCGACACCGCGATCTTGTTGGCGGCGTTACGCATCACGTCCAGCGTGAGCTCCAGCATCTGCTTGCCGGAGAAGTGGTGGCGCACGCCGTCGGCGACCTCCGCGTCGATCCGCGACGGCGACCAGATCAGCGCATCGACGTACCGCAGTGCGGCCTTGTGCGCGTCGGTCAACCCGTCGGCGGTCTCGAAGTCGGTGATCTGGCGGTACAACTGCTCCGAACCGCCCGCCTCCAACGCGCGGGCTTCCCGCAGCGACTTGCACAGCCGGCAGTTGTGCGCGTCGGCCCCACGCAGTCGCACCACCTCCGTGGTGACCGGGTCCAACTCGCGCAGCCGCGCCACCGCGGGCACGAACCCGCCCAGAAGCGCGCCGACCGGATCGGTCTGCCGGTCGATCTGCACCTCGGCCGTCCAGCCCGGCCTGCCGAGACCGAGCGCCTCGCACCCGGCCCACACCCGCGGCAGGAAGTCGGCGATGAAGATCGCGACCACCACCCGAAATGCCTTGTCGCCGAACGCATCAATGAAACGCTCGCGCTGGTTGTCCCCGATCCCGGTGACGTCGACGGCGAACTGCTCGGCGAACGCGGCGAGTACGGCATCCTGTTCGCCGTGCTCGTCCGGCACGTCGACCGGAAGTGGTAGCGGCGGTAGCGACAGCGCGCGCCCGCATGTCAGCCGGATCAAGGTGTCGGCTCGCTCCTGTCCCGAGGACAGCGCGGCCAGTCCGGCCAACCGGTCCGACAGCTCACGCCTGGTCATCTCCGCATTATTGCGCCTGACTGACCGAAGACATGTGAAAGTCGGGGATCCGCAGCGCCGGCATCATGGCGCGGGTGGCCCAGTCGCCCCACTCCCGCGGCAGCGTCACCTCGCTGACCCCGGCCTCGGTGGCACGGCGCAGCAGGTCCAGCGGGCTCTCGTTGAACCGGAAGTTGTTGACCGCGGCAGCGACCCGGCCGTCCTCGATCAGATACACCCCGTCGCGGGTCAGCCCGGTCAGCAGCAGCACCGACGGATCGACCTCACGCATGTACCACAACGTGGTGAGCAGCAACCCCCGCTCGGTGCCGGCGATCATCTCCTGCAGGCTGGCCGTGCCGCCGGTCATCAGCAGGTTGTCGGCCGCCACCGCCACCGGTTCACCGAACTCCGCGGCGGCCGCCCTCGGATAGGCCAGCGCATTGACGGTGCCGTCGCGGATCCAGTCGACCCGATCGATCGGCATGCCGTTGTCGAACACCGACGACCGTTCCGACGAACTCGTCGCGGTCACGAACGGCGAGCATTCCAGGCCGGCGGCGCCGGGATCGGAGTACAGCGTCAGCGGCAGCGACGTGAGCCTCTCCCCCACCCGGGTACCTCCCCCGGGCGCGGCCAGTGCGGTGCGGCCCTCCTGCGCGCCGCGGCCGCCCATCGACCACATCAGGTAGATCATCATGTCGGCCACCGTCGACGGCGGCATGATCGTCTCGTAGCGCCCGGCCGGCAGCTCCACGCTGCGCTGTGCCCACGACAACCGGGTCGCGAGGTCGTCGAGCATTGAATCAGTCGGCACATCGGCGAAATCGGCGGTGCTGACACCACTCCAGGCGCTGGCCCCGCCGCGTTTGGCGTTGATCTCCACCGAGCCGGTCGGCTGTGTGAACCGTCTGCGCAGACCTGTCGAGGTCGCCACGAACGTCGTCTCCAGCTCGTGGCGGGCGAACCCGAACAACGTGTCGGGGCCGCGGAACCCACGGGCCAAAGCCGTTGCCACACTGCCGAACACCTCGGCGCCGGTGCGCGGGATGTCGGCGTCCCAGTCGGCCGGGGTGTCCCCGGCGGGCAGCGCGGGCGCGTTGTCCCGGGCCGGTGGCGCTGCCACGGCCGCGTTCTGGGAGGCGGCCACCAGGTCGGTGATCACGGCCGGATCCACCGAGCTGGAGCGTACCGAGCCGACGTGGGCGTCCTCACCCTTGCGCACCACGGAGATGACGGTGGTGGTGCGACTGGTCGATTCTCCGTTGGTCGTCATCGTGTTGTTGGCCCACCGCAGCGACGCGTCGACCCGGTCGGTCACCAGCACGATGGTCTCGTCTGCCCTGCCCAGCCGACGCGCCTCGTTGAGCGTGACCTCGATCACCAGCTGTGCCCCGATCATGTTCTACCGCCCGCCCTCTTCGCGCGTGTTGAGCACGTTGACACCCCGGAACAGCGCCGACGGGCAGCCGTGACTCACCGCGGCAACCTGACCGGGCTGGGCCTTGCCGCAGTTGAACGCGCCGCCGAGACGCCAGGTCGACTGTCCGCCGACGGCTTCCAGCGCACCCCAGAAATCGGTCGTGGTGGCCTGATAGGCGACGTCGCGCACCTGACCGTCCAGCCTGCCGTCGCGGATCCGGAAGAAGCGCTGACCGGTGAACTGGAAGTTGTACCGCTGCATGTCGATCGACCAGCTCTTGTCACCGACGATGTATAGCCCGTTGGACACCCTCGCGATCAGGTCCGCCGTGCTGAGATCCTCGGGACCGGGCTGCAGGGACACGTTGGCCATCCGCTGGATCGGGACGTGGTGCGCGGAGTCTGCGTAGGAGCAGCCGTTGGATCGGCTCACCCCGAGCCGGGGCGCGAACACCCGGTCGAGCTGGTACCCGACGAACACCCCGTCGCGCACCAGATCCCAGCTCTGCGCGCGCACACCCTCGTCGTCGAAACCCACCGTCGCCAGCCCGTGCGCCACGGTGCGGTCGGCGGTCACGTTCATCACCGGTGAGCCGTACCGCATGCGTCCGAGCTTGTCCGGTGTGGCGAACGACGTTCCGGCGTAGGCAGCTTCGTAGCCGATCGCCCGGTCGTACTCGGTGGCGTGGCCGATCGACTCGTGGATGGTCAGCCACAGGTTGGTCGGGTCGATCACCAGATCGGTCGGTCCGGCGACCACCGTGGGCGCCTTGACCTTCTCGGCCAGCAGCGACGGCAGTTCCGCCAACTCACCGGACCAGTCCCAGACCTCGTCGCCGGCAACGGCTTCCCAGCCCCGGGCCGTCGGCGGCGCCAGGGTGCTCATCGACTCGAACGATCCCGCGGCCGCGTCGACGGACACCGCATCCAGGCTGGGCAGCACGCGCACCCGTTGCTGGGTGATCGACGAGCCGAACGTGTCGGCGTAGAAGGTCTGCTCCTTCGCGGTGTTCAGCCACGCCGACACGTGATCCACGCCGTCGGAGGCCAGCAGCCGCCCGGAGTAGTCCTCCAGCACCGCGATCTTGTCCTGCGTCGACACGCCGAACGGGTCGATCGCGTAGTCCGACACCCAGGTGACGTCCCGGTAGACCGGCTCGGGTGCGAGCTCTATGCGTTCGGCGTTCAACGGCGCCAGCGTGCTCGCCACCCGGACCGCCCGGCGGGCGGTGTCGGCGGCCGCCGCGGTGTCCAGCTCCGCGTGTGAGGCGAACCCCCAAGTGCCGTCGACGATCACCCGCACCGCCAGCCCGATCTCGTAGTCGGTGACCGCTGTCTCCAGCGCGCCGTCGCGCAGCTGCACGGATTCGGTGGTGATGGCGTGGATGCGGAGGTCGGCGTAACTGGCGCCGGCCTGGGTCGCCGCGGTCAGTGCGGCATCGGCGAGCGCGTGGCGCGGCAGCGCAAGGAAATCCGGGTCGACGGTTCGGGCTGTCACGCCTTCACACCGTAATGGGTCAGCGCCGGCTCGCGCTGGTGCCCAGGATGGTCAGTTCGAGCGCCAGCGCGATGCCGCACACCAGGATGACGACGGCGAACGCGACCCAGTCGCGGCGTTTCGGCCCCGACGGGGCCGCCGAGATCTGCCCCGCTCCACCGCGGGCGGTGATCGCGTCGCCCATCTCGTCGGCGCGGCGCAACGCCACCGTGACCGCGGCGGCCAGCAGATCGATCAGGCCGGAGGCCCCCCGGCGAAAACGTGTGCCGCGGCGCCTGTCGGGCTCACGCGGCCGCAGGCGCCGCGCGGCATACAGGACGCTGAACTCGTCGACGAGCATCGGAAATGCCCTCAGCGCCAACGCCAGCGCCACCGCCCAGTCGTCGACCGGGATTCGCAGCGCGCGCAGCGGACGGCCCAGTTTGGCCACCGCGGGCGCGACTTCGGCCACGTTGGTGGTCCACGACACCATCGCGCCGAGGCCCAGCAGCACGATCGACAGCGCGGTGATGCGCAGGAAGTTCAGCAGACCGCCGAGCCCGACCTCGACCCCGCCGATGCCGATCACGGGGCTGCCGCCGGCGAACGTCGCGGTGACCGCACCCAGCAGCAGCAGGAGCCAGAGCCAGGCCGGGATGGTGGGCAGCACCCCGCGCGGGATGCGGGCGATGACGGCGCCGGCGACGACCAGTACCGCGACCGCCCCGATCGGCACCCATCCCGGGTAGAACGTCAGCAGCACCCCGATCGCGGCGACGATCAGCAGTTTCGAGCCCGCCCAGAGCCGGTGCATGACGGTGTCCCCGGGCACCGGCCGCAGCAGCACCACCTGCCTGCGAGGCTTGCGCGGCGCCGCGGCGGCGGTCATGAGCGTCCTCCTGCCGTCGCCGACGCCGGTGTGAGCACGCCGTTCTCCAGATGCACCGTGCGCGGGCACAACCCGTCGAGACCGGCGAAGTCGTGCGAGATCACGACGATGGTGAGCCGCTCACGGCGCCTGAGGTCTTCGAGCAGCCGCAGCAGGCCGCGCTGGGACTCGGCGTCCAGGCCGGCGAGGGGTTCGTCGAGGATCAGCGCCCGGGGTGAGCGGGCCAGCAGGCCGGCCAGCACGACGCGCCGCATCTGTCCGCCGCTGAGCTGGTCGATGCGGCGCATCGCCAGGGCAGGATCCAGTCCGACACTGGCCAGCGCGGCGATGACACGCCTGCTGTCGCGCACCGAGAACCCCGCAGCCGAGGCGATCTCGTGGGCGACGTGGCTGCGCATCAGCTGCAGCCGCGCGGCCTGGAACGAGATCGCAACAGCGCCAACCTGTTCGGACACGGGTTTGCCGTCGAGCAGGCAGCTGCCCGTGGTGGGCACGGTCAGGCCCGCCATGATCCACGCCAGGGTGGACTTGCCGGAACCGTTCAGGCCGTGGATCAACACCCCGTCGCCCTCATGGACGGTGAGGTCGATGCCCTGCAACGCGGTCTTGGCCCACGGTGTCCCGCTGCCGTATTCGTGGCCGACGCCGGCGAGCTCCAGGACCGGTGCGCCCCGCGGCCTGTCGCCGGCCGGCGCGGGGGCCGGCACGTCGGCCTGCTCCACCATGTGGGTGTTGTCGGCGGCACCGTTGCCGGCGAGCATCACGGCGCGGTCGGCGGCCTCGGCCTCGTTGTTGTAGTGCGTGATGTGCACCAGCGCGGTGTGGTGGCGTCTGGTCAGGCCGGCCAGCACCGACATCAGCGCCTCGCGGCCGCCCTGGTCGACCATGCTGGTGACCTCGTCGGCCACCAGCAGCGACGGGTCGCGGGCCAGTGCCGCGGCGACCGCGAGCCGCTGCAGTTCACCGCCGGACAGTCCGCCGGTGTCCCGTTCGGCGAGCCCGTCGAGTCCCACCTCGGCGAGCAGCTGGTCCACGTCGATGGCCGTCCCCGGCGGCAGCCCCCACACCACGTCGTCGGCGACGCGGGTGCCCAGGACCTGACTCTCCGGATGCTGCATCACCACCGCCGTGCCACCGATCTTGCCCAGGCCGACCGCCCCCGGGCGTTCCACGGTTCCGGCGGTGGGTTCGCGCCCCGACAGCACCAGCATCAGCGTGGTCTTGCCCGAGCCGTTGGCACCGGTGACCGCCAGATGCTCACCGGGCCGCACCGCCAGCGTGACCGGGCCGAGCGCGTCGTGGTCGGCCTTGGGGTAGCGGAAGCGGACGTCGCGCAGCTGCAGCGGGACCGGGGCGATCGGGCCGGTGTCGGTAGAGGCTTCCAGCTTGTGGACGTCGGGCACGCCGAGCAGGCGACCCAGCACCCGCGACAGCGCCCACCAGCCGACGAGGCTGACGAACGTGATGCTGACGACCCCTGCGGCGAAGAACAGCAACGGCCAGTACTGGAGCGCGGTCGCAAAGTCCCGGGTGAGCCGTTCGGCGAGGGGCTCCATGCCCGGGACGCGCTCGACGACCGCCGCCAGACCGGTGACGTTGGCGGTGACCGATTCGAACATCAAATTCCGCAGGCGGCTCAGCACGGCCAGCGCGGCGACGACGACGAGACCGAACAGCGCACCGGCGATGAGCGCACAGCAGACGACCGTCGGGGTGCCGCGTCCGCGGCGTTTGACGATGCCGGTCAGCCCGCCGATGTAGGCGCAGTTCACCACGGTCATGAAGCCGCCCATCCCGGCGATCAGGAATGCGACGATCGCTCCGGCCACCGTCGCGGCGAGCAGGACCCGGAGACGGTAGCGGTAGGCCAACAGACCCATGGGCACGGTGCCCAGCAGGGACAGCCCGGCCGCGAACGGCACGACCACCGCGATGATCGCGATCGCCGCGCACAGCGCCGCCATCACCGAGGCGTGCGCCAGTTCGACCGGTCGGAGCGGTCCGGTCCGTCGAAGGACGCGCTCCGGGCCGACCGATGTCATCACACGATTCTGCCAGCCGCCCCGCCACCGACCGACGGCCCGGGCTGTGACCGGTGCCACGACACGCCCATAGTTACATAGCCCCGCCTATGTAACTATGGGCACATGTCGACGACGCTCGGTTCAGATCTGCTCGCGGTGGTGGCCCGGATCAACCGGCTCGCCAACCAGCGCGTCCGCATGCCCGTCCCGTTCGCACAGGCGCGTCTGCTGTCCACGATCGAAGACCGGGGTGAGGCCCGGATCTCCGACCTGGCCGCGCTCGACCACTGTTCCCAACCGACGATGACCACCCAGGTGCGCCGCCTCGAGGACGCCGGCATGGTCACGCGCGCGGCCGACCCGAACGACGCGCGCGCCGTGTTGATCCGCATCACCCCTGAAGGCGTCGCCGCGCTGCGGCAGGCGCGCGCGGACCGCGGCGCGGCGATCGCACCGCATCTGGAGCGCCTGAGCGATGCCGAGCGCGAGACGCTGGCCGGGGCCGTGGACATCATGCGCCGGCTCATCGAGGACGCGACGACGCAGAGCCCGGCGGCACGCTGATTTGAGCCATTCCATCGGCTCTCTATATAGTTTCCCTATGCTTCGTTCCCAACCCAAAGCCGTCTGGGCGGTGGCGTTCGCCTCCGTCGTCGCCTTCATGGGCATCGGCCTCGTCGATCCGATCCTGAAGCCGATCGCCGACAATCTGAACGCCACGCCGTCGCAGGTCTCGCTGCTGTTCACCAGTTACATGGCGGTGATGGGCCTGGCAATGCTGGTCACCGGCGTGGTGTCCAGCCGGATCGGCCCGAAGCGCACACTGCTGCTGGGCCTGGTCATCATCATCGCCGGCGCCGGCCTGGCCGGGCTGAGCGATTCGGTGACGGGCATCGTCGGCTGGCGTGCGCTGTGGGGGCTGGGCAATGCGCTGTTCATCGCGACCGCGTTGGCCACCATCGTCAGCTCGGCACGCGGTTCGGTGGCGCGGGCGATCATCCTCTACGAGGCCGCGCTCGGCGTCGGCATCGCGGTGGGTCCGCTCGTCGGCGGCCTGCTCGGGTCGATCTCGTGGCGCGGCCCGTTCTTCGGGGTCTCGGTGCTGATGGCCGTCGCGCTCGTCGTGACCGCGTTCCTGCTGCCGGCCACCCCGCGCGCCGAACGCGCCACCACACTGGCCGACCCGTTTCGCGCGCTGCGCCACCGCGGACTGTTCGGCGTCTCGGTGACCGCGCTGCTGTACAACTTCGGGTTCTTCACCCTGCTCGCGTTCACCCCGTTCCCCCTCGACATGAGCGCCCACCAGATCGGACTGATCTTCTTCGGCTGGGGTGTCGCGCTGGCGGTCACGTCGGTGCTGGTCGCACCGCGGTTGCAGCGCCGGTTCGGCACGGTGCCGACGCTGCTGGTGAACCTGGCCGCGATGACCGTCACGCTGGTCGTGATGGCCGTCGGAACCGACAGCAAGGCCGTCCTGGCGACCTGTGTCGTGGTGGCCGGACTGTGGATCGGCATCAACAACACGCTGATCACCGAGACCGTGATGAAGGCCGCGCCGGTCGAGCGTGGCGTCGCGTCGGCGGCCTACAGCTTCATGCGGTTCGGCGGCGCCGCGGCCGCGCCGTGGCTGGCCGGCGTACTCGGCGAACAGGTCAACGTGCATCTGCCGTTCTGGGTCGGCGCCGCCGCCGTGCTGCTGGCCGCCGTGGTGCTCGCGCTGACGCGTAAGCACCTGACGCACATCGATGCCGAGGAGCCCGCGCTCGACGAGATCACCGATCAGGCCCGCGCGGTCACCGTGGGCAGCGACAGCTGATCAGGTGACCGCCACCCCGATCAGATAGCCGACGAAGTAGGTCAGTGCGATCGCGGCACCGCCGAGCAGCAGCTGCCGGGACGCCGCCCAGGCCAGCGGCTGCCGGGTGAACCGCGCCGCAACCCCACCGGCCAGCAGCAGCCCGGCGCCACCGCAGGCCAGTCCCGCCCACAGCGACGCGAACCCGAGCAGGTACGGGATCAGCGGGATCACCGCGCCGATCGCGAACAGGAAGAACGACGAGACCGCCGCCACCCACGGCGAGGGCTTCTCGCGCGGGTCGACCCCGAGTTCCTGGACCAGGTGGAAGTTCATCGCCTTGGTCTCGTCGCGGTGAATCTCGTCGGTGGCCTTGGCCGCCGTCTCCGGCGTCATCCCCATGTCGGTCAGCATCGCGGTCAACTCGGCGCGCTCGGCCTGCGGATGCTTGCGGAACGACCGGCGCTCCACGCGCACTTCGGATTCGATCTGTTCGTTGGCCGTCGTCACCGACGTGTACTCGCCCAGCGCCATCGAGAACGCCCCGGCCAGCAGGCCGGCGACCCCGCTGATCACCACGGTGTGCGCGTCGGCGCTGGCGGCCACACCTGCGATCAGTGCCGTGTTGCTCACCAGGCCGTCCATCGCGCCGAATGTCGCCGCGCGCAACCACCCTCCGGTCACATCGGCGTGCCGGTGATCGACGACGTGCGGCAGGCCGGTCGGTGACAGCGGCACATCGGAGGACGGTGGCATGGCTTGATTGAACACCCGCGCGGCGACGGTTCCCCAGTCAGGCTCACCTGGGTTTGACACATCACAGTTTGCGGCCCCGCCCAGCGGGCTACCGTCGAGGCATGACCACCACTGCGGAGCATCTGCGCAACTCGCTGGACGGCCGCTTCCGGGAGGTGAAGAACCGAATGCGCCGGGAACTCAGCGACGAGATCTTCCGGCCGCACTACACCCCGAACACCGTCATCGCGCGCACGAAAGTGGCCGAGCAGTTGAGGATCATGGCCGCCCGCGGTGCCGCCGAGGACGGGTTCAAGAAGGAGCACGGCGGCAACGGCGACGTCGGCGCCGCGGTCACCCAGATCGAGATGCTCGCGATGAGCGACCTGTCGTTGATGGTCAAGGCGGGCGTGCAGTGGGGCCTGTTCGGCGGCGCCATCGAGAATCTGGGCACCAAGCGCCACCACGAGGCCTACGTCAAGAAACTGATCGACCTCGAACTGCTCGGCTGTTTCGCGATGACCGAGACCGGCCACGGCAGCGACGTGCAGTCCCTGGAGACCACGGCCACCTACGACCCGGCCACCCAGGAGTTCGTGATCGACTCCCCCACCCCGACGTCGCGGAAGGATTACATCGGCGGTGCAGCCGAAACCGCCCGGGTGGCAGCGGTTTTCGCTCAGCTGATCACCCCGGACGGGGTGCAGCACGGGGTGCACTGCTTCGTGGTGCCGATCCGTGACGACGACGGCGACGACCTGCCGGGTGTGACGACGTCGGACTGCCACTACAAGGGCGGACTGCCCGGCGTCGACAACGGCCGCATCCAGTTCGACAACGTCCGGGTACCGCGGGAGAACCTGCTCAACAGGTACGCCGACGTGGCCCCGGACGGGACGTACAGCTCCCCGATCGAGAACCCCAACCGCCGCTTCTTCACGATGCTGGGCACCCTGATCCGCGGCCGGGTCACCGTCGGCGGCAGCGCCGGCGCCGCCGCGCGCGTCGCGCTCGACATCGCGACCCGGTATGCGTTGCAGCGCAGGCAGTTCTCCGACCCGGACGGCGGCGAGGTGCTGCTGATGGACTACCTCGTCCACCAACGCAGGCTGTTCCCGTTGATCGCGCGGTCCTACGCGCTGCAGTTCGCGCAGAACGAGTTGGTGGCCCGGTGCCACGAGCTGCAGACCGCCGAAGACCCGGATCCCGAGGAGCAACGGGAACTCGAATCCCGCGCCGCCGGTTTGAAGGCCGCCAACACCTGGCACGCCACCCGCGCGATCCAGGAGGCACGCGAGGCGTGCGGCGGCGCAGGCTACCTCGCCGAGAACCGGCTGATCGCGCTGAAGGCCGACACCGACGTGTTCACCACGTTCGAGGGTGACAACCACGTGCTGACCCAGTTGGTGGCCAAGGAACTGCTGACCGCCTACGCCGACGACATCAAGGGCATGAGCCCGGTCGAGTGGGTGCGCTTCGCAGCCAACTTCGCCGGTGAGCGGGTGCTCAAACGCACTGCGGCACAGACGATCATCCAGACCATCCTGGACACCCGGCAGGACAACGAGGAGGAGGGCAGCCTCTTCAACCGCGGCACCCAGGTCCAGATGTTCGAGGACCGCGAGGAGTACATGCTCTCGTCGGTGGCGCGGCGGCTGCAGGGCAAGTCCAAAGAGATGGGTGCCTTCGATGCGTTCAACTCGGTGCAGGACCATGTGCTGCACACCGCGCAGGCACACATCGACCGAATCATCCTGGAAGCGTTCGTGGCCGGCATCGACGCCTGCGAGGACGACGAGGCGCGCGAGATCCTCGGCATGGTGTGTGATTTGTACGCGCTGTCGGTGATCGACCAGGACAAGGCCTGGTTCGTCGAGCACCGGTTCCTGTCCACCGAGCGCGCCAAAGCCGTCACCCGCGGCATCAACGACCGGTGCAGGCGGTTGCGCCCGTACGCCGAGATGCTCGTCGACGGGTTCGGCATCCCCGAACAGCTGCGCTACGCCGAGATGCTGCACCCCGAGCGCATCCCCGACGCCGACGAGCACACCCCACAGGACGCCACCAGCGCGGGGACGATCTAGCCGCGGACGCTCAGGGGCCCGGGATCGGCCCCAGCACGGTCAGCCGGCCGTCCTCGATGGTGACGGTGACCGACCCGATACCGGTCGGGCAGCACGCTTCGTCCTGCCCCTGGCGCCACTGGTACTGCACGGCGGCGTCGTGCTCACCCTGCGGCGTGACGGTGATGTAGGGCCGCGGGTCCATCGTCGGTGAGCCGATCGGCTCGCCATCGTCGAAGAACAGCACCTGCTGGGGGCTGTCGGGTTGCTCGCCGGCGGTGACCACGGCCCACTGCAGCCGGCAGTCGGCGGCGCTGCCGCGGCCGGTTTCCCCGAGAAGGGCATCGCGGTGGCGGTGGACTGGTCGGTGATCCCGCGGTCGCAGTGGGACACCGCGCTGAGCGACGGAGCGAAGAT
>NZ_LMVQ01000313.1 GCF_001545925.1 Mycobacterium sp. NAZ190054
AACGTGGCGGACCCGTCGGTCGTGGGCGGGGCGATCCTGCTGGTGGTGCTGTCGCTGTTCGGGTTCGATTTCGACACCGTCGGGAGGCGCCAGCCGGACGGCGGCGAGGACACCGTCGGGAGGCGCCGCGGTGCGCAAGGAACTCTCCGATCCGCTGACCCCGGTGCTGGCCGTCGGTTCCGCGGCGAGCGCGCTGATGGGCTCCCCGGTCGACGCGATCCTGGTGGGTTCGGTCCTCACCGGCAATGCGATTCTCGCTGCATCCCAACAGGTTCGGGCCGAGCGGCTGCTGCGCCGCCTGCTCGCGGTCCAGGATCCGCCCGCCCGTCTGGTACTGGGCGGTGAACCCGCGAACGGTCACCGGAGCGTCGCCGCGGCGCGCCTGCTGCCGGGTGACGTCGTCGAGGTGCGCTCCGGGGAGGTGGTTCCCGCCGACTGCCGGATCATCGAGGCGTTCGACCTCGAGGTCGACGAGTCGGCGCTGACCGGCGAATCCCTGCCGGTGTCCAAGCACACCGCCCCGACCCCCGGCGCCGAAGTCGCCGAACGGGCCTGCATGCTGTACGCCTCGACGACCGTCGTGGCCGGGTCCGCCCTCGCGGTGGTCACCGCCATCGGTCCCCAGACACAGGTGCGCCGGGCCGCCGAGGTGGCCCCCTCGCGCGGGTCGCCCGTGGGCCTGCAGTCGCAGCTGCGCGAATTGACCAACCGCGCACTACCTTTCAGTCTCGCGGGGGGCGCACTGGTGAGCGGGCTCGGCCTGTTGCGGCTCGCGCCGTTGCGCCGGGCCGTCGCCAGCGGTGTCGCGGTGGCCGTGGCCGCGGTCCCCGAAGGGCTGCCGCTGGTGGCGACGCTGGCCCAGCAGGCGTCGGCGCGGCGGCTGTCCCACGCCGGGGCCCTGGTCCGCAGCCCGAAGTCGGTCGAGGCACTGGGACGCGTCGACGTGGTGTGTTTCGACAAGACCGGCACCCTGAGCGAGAACCGGTTACAGGTCACCCGAATCCACCACACCGACGGGTTCACCGACGATCAGGTGCTGTCCGTCGCGGCGCAGGCCACCCCGCCGAAGAACGGCAGCCGGCACGAACACGCCACGGACGCGGCCGTCGTCGACGCCGTCGGCGCGGAGGCCCCACGGGACGGCGACGAGATCCACCTTCCGTTCAGGTCCGGCCGGCCGTTCTCGGCCTCGATCGCCGGCACCGAACTCGTCCTCAAGGGCGCTCCGGAGGTGGTGTTCGACGCATGCGCCGGACGCGACGCCGGCGCCGGACCCGCGATCGAAGCCATGGCCGAATCCGGCCTGCGCGTCATCGCCGTGGCCCGCCGCACGGTGACCGCCGCGCAGGCCGGCGCCGCGCGCGCCGACGACAAGGCCTTCGCCGCGCTCTGCGGCAGCGGGCTCACCCTGGTGGGTCTGCTCGGTATCTCCGACACGCCCCGGAAAGGTGCGGCGGGCGTGTTGGCGGCGTTGCACGGGCAGCGGGTCGGGGTGCGTCTGGTCACCGGCGACCACCCCGTCACCGCCGCCGCGATCGCCACCGAACTCGGGCTGCCGGTCACCACCGAGCAGGTGGTCAGCGGCGCCGACTGGGAAGCCATGTCGCGCCGCGACCAGGAACGCGCGGTGCGGGACACCGTCGTCTTCGCGCGGATGACACCGGAGCACAAGGTCCAGGTCGTGCAGACGCTGGAGCGCACCGGCCTGGTGTGCGCGATGGTCGGCGACGGCGCGAACGACGCCGCCGCGATCCGGTCCGCCACCGTCGGCATCGGCGTGGCCGCACGCGGCAGCGACCCGGCCCGCACCGCCGCGGACGTGATGCTGCTGGACGGCCGGATCGAGGCGCTGCTGGACGCCATCGACGAGGGACGCCAGCTGTGGCGCCGGGTGCAGGCCGCCGTAGCGGTCCTGCTCGGCGGAAACGCCGGAGAGGTCGCGTTCGCCGTCGCCGGTTCGGCGCTGACCGGCCGCTCCCCGCTCAACGCGCGGCAACTGCTGCTGGTGAACATGATGACCGACGCGCCGCCGTCGGCGCCGACGGCGGCGCGTCGGTCATCATGTTCACCAGCAGCAGTTGCCGCGCGTTGAGCGGGGAGCGGCCGGTCAGCGCCGAACCGGCGACGGCGAACGCGACCTCTCCGGCGTTTCCGCCGAGCAGGACCGCTACGGCGGCCTGCACCCGGCGCCACAGCTGGCGTCCCTCGTCGATGGCGTCCAGCAGCGCCTCGATCCGGCCGTCCAGCAGCATCACGTCCGCGGCGGTGCGGGCCGGGTCGCTGCCGCGTGCGGCCACGCCGATGCCGACGGTGGCGGACCGGATCGCGGCGGCGTCGTTCGCGCCGTCGCCGACCATCGCGCACACCAGGCCGGTGCGCTCCAGCGTCTGCACGACCTGGACCTTGTGCTCCGGTGTCATCCGCGCGAAGACGACGGTGTCCCGCACCGCGCGTTCCTGGTCGCGGCGCGACATGGCTTCCCAGTCGGCGCCGCTGACCACCTGCTCGGTGGTGACCGGCAGCCCGAGTTCGGTGGCGATCGCGGCGGCGGTGACGGGGTGGTCGCCGGTGACCAGACGCACCCCGACCCGCTGCCCGTGCAACGCCGCCAACACGCCCGCCGCACCTTTCCGGGGCGTGTCGGAGATACCGAGCAGACCCACCAGGGTGAGCCCGCTGCCGCAGAGCGCGGCGAAGGCCTTGTCGTCGGCGCGCGCGGCGCCGGCCTGCGCGGCGGTCACCGTGCGGCGGGCCACGGCGATGACGCGCAGGCCGGATTCGGCCATGGCTTCGATCGCGGGTCCGGCGCCGGCGTCGCGTCCGGCGCATGCGTCGAACACCACCTCCGGAGCGCCCTTGAGGACGAGTTCGGTGCCGGCGATCGAGGCCGAGAACGGCCGGCCGGACCTGAACGGAAGGTGGATCTCGTCGCCGTCCCGTGGGGCCTCCGCGCCGACGGCGTCGACGACGGCCGCGTCCGTGGCGTGTTCGTGCCGGCTGCCGTTCTTCGGCGGGGTGGCCTGCGCCGCGACGGACAGCACCTGATCGTCGGTGAACCCGTCGGTGTGGTGGATTCGGGTGACCTGTAACCGGTTCTCGCTCAGGGTGCCGGTCTTGTCGAAACACACCACGTCGACGCGTCCCAGTGCCTCGACCGACTTCGGGCTGCGGACCAGGGCCCCGGCGTGGGACAGCCGCCGCGCCGACGCCTGCTGGGCCAGCGTCGCCACCAGCGGCAGCCCTTCGGGGACCGCGGCCACGGCCACCGCGACACCGCTGGCGACGGCCCGGCGCAACGGCGCGAGCCGCAACAGGCCGAGCCCGCTCACCAGTGCGCCCCCCGCGAGACTGAAAGGTAGTGCGCGGTTGGTCAATTCGCGCAGCTGCGACTGCAGGCCCACGGGCGACCCGCGCGAGGGGGCCACCTCGGCGGCCCGGCGCACCTGTGTCTGGGGACCGATGGCGGTGACCACCGCGAGGGCGGACCCGGCCACGACGGTCGTCGAGGCGTACAGCATGCAGGCCCGTTCGGCGACTTCGGCGCCGGGGGTCGGGGCGGTGTGCTTGGACACCGGCAGGGATTCGCCGGTCAGCGCCGACTCGTCGACCTCGAGGTCGAACGCCTCGATGATCCGGCAGTCGGCGGGAACCACCTCCCCGGAGCGCACCTCGACGACGTCACCCGGCAGCAGGCGCGCCGCGGCGACGCTCCGGTGACCGTTCGCGGGTTCACCGCCCAGTACCAGACGGGCGGGCGGATCCTGGACCGCGAGCAGGCGGCGCAGCAGCCGCTCGGCCCGAACCTGTTGGGATGCAGCGAGAATCGCATTGCCGGTGAGGACCGAACCCACCAGGATCGCGTCGACCGGGGAGCCCATCAGCGCGCTCGCCGCGGAACCGACGGCCAGCACCGGGGTCAGCGGATCGGAGAGTTCCTTGCGCACCGCGGCGCCTCCCGACGGTGTCCTCGCCGCCGTCCGGCTGGCGCCTCCCGACGGTGTCGAAATCGAACCCGAACAGCGACAGCACCACCAGCAGGATCGCCCCGCCCACGACCGACGGGTCCGCCACGTT
>NZ_LMVQ01000314.1 GCF_001545925.1 Mycobacterium sp. NAZ190054
TCGGTCCGGCGGATGCGCTCGATCGCAGCCGCTACTGCTCGGACGTCGCCGGAGCGAGGCCCAGCCGCTCGACCAACCACCGGCGCAACTCAGGCCCGTGTGCGGGTGTTGCGCGGGGTGCGCTCGGGCGCGTACGTCCGCCGCACGGGCGACGACGTGCAACCCGGTGACGTGGCGGTACGCGCCGGCACGATCATCGGCCCCGCGCAGGTCGGTCTGCTCGCCGCGGTCGGGCGGGAACGGGTACTGGTGCATCCACGGCCGCGGCTGTCGGTGCTGTCGGTCGGCGGTGAGCTGGTCGACATCTCGCGCACCCCCGGCAACGGTCAGGTTTACGACGTCAACTCGTATGCGCTGGCCGCGGCCGGCCGTGACGCCGGGGCCGAGGTGAACCGGGTCGGGATCGTGTCCACCGATCCGAAGAAGCTGCGCGAGGTCGTCGAGGGGCAGCTCAGCCGCGCCGAGGTGGTCGTCATCGCCGGGGCGGTCGGCGGGGCCGCCGCCGAGGGAGTGCGGGCGGTGCTGGCCGAGCTCGGCGAGATGGAGGTCACGCGCATCGCGATGCACCCCGGTTCCGTGCAGGGGTTCGGACAGCTCGGCGCGGACAGCGTGCCGGTGTTCCTGCTGCCCGCCAATCCGGTCAGCGCGCTGGTCGTGTTCGAGGTGATGGTGCGCCCGCTCATCCGGCTCTCGCTCGGCAAGCGGCAGGCCATGCGGCGCATCGTGCAGGCGCGTGCACTGTCGCCGATCGACTCGGTGGCCGGCCGCAAGGGCTTCCTGCGCGGGCAGTTGATGCGCGACCAGGACACCGGCGAGTACCTCGTGCAGGCGCTCGGCGGGGCGCCCGGGGCGTCGCATCTGCTCGCGACGCTGGCCGAGGCAAACTGCCTGGTCGTCGTTCCCAGTGAAGCCGAACAGATCCGCACCGGCGAGATCGTCGACGTCGCGTTCCTGGCCCAACGCGGTTGAACGCGAGATGGCGGCGGTGATGAACCTGTTGAGTTCACGCTCGCAGCATCCCGGCTGGCCCGTGGTGGTCGGTCCGCTGCGGGTCCCCGCCGGTGTGGTGCGGCTGCGTCCGGTGCGGCTGCGCGATGCCGCGCAGTGGAGCAGGATCCGCCTCGCCGACCGTGCCCACCTGGAACCGTGGGAACCGACGGCGGACCTGAATTGGGAACTGCGGCATGCTGTTTCGTCATGGCCCTCGGTGTGCTCCGGCCTGCGTTCGGAAGCGCGTAAGGGTCGCATGCTGCCGTATGTCATCGAACTCGACGGCCGGTTCGCCGGCCAACTGACGATCGGCAACGTCACCCACGGCGCGTTGCGGTCGGCGTGGATCGGCTACTGGGTGGCCCGCGAGTCGACCGGCGGCGGAGTCGCCACCGCCGCACTGGCGCTCGGGCTCGACCACTGCTTCGGGCCGGTGATGCTGCATCGTGTCGAGGCCACCGTCCGGCCCGAGAACGGGGCCAGCCGGGCGGTGCTGGCAAAGGCCGGCTTCCGGGAGGAAGGCCTGCTGAAGCGGTATCTGGACGTCGACGGCGCCTGGCGGGATCACCTGCTGGTGGCGATCACCATCGAGGAGTTGAACGGCACGGTGGCCTCGGCGCTGGTGCGCGCGGGCCGTGCCTCCTGGGCCTGACGGGGTCCGGCGTGGGGGTGAAACCCCCGGCGATTGTTACTGATGTGACACGTGTTACTGGTGGTGCTTGTCTCCAGCGAATTACAGGTGTGTAATTGTGTCGGCGCGCCGCCCATGGATGCGCTGGTCACGGACCTAGCCTGATGGGGAAAGGAGCAGGCGCCATGCCAAGCATCCCCCAATCTCTTCTCTGGATATCGCTCGTCGTGCTGTGGCTCTTCGTGCTCGTTCCGATGCTGATCAGCAAGCGCGATGCGGTACGCCGCACCAGTGACGTGGCGCTGGCCACCCGCGTGCTCAACAGCGGCGCCAGTGCCCGGTTGCGCCGGCGCGGCCCCGCGGCCGGGCACCGCAGCGACCCGGACTGGCGACCGTCCGAGGACGACCTCGACAGCGACCTCGACGCGGAGGAGAAGGCCCCCGGCGCCGCGGTGGTGATGGTCGCCGCCGACACCGACTCGGCAGACGCGGAACCCGACTACCTCGACGTGGACGTCGTCGAGGACTCCGGTGCGCTGCCCGCGGCGCAGCAGCAGGCTGAGCCGGTCTCGGCCGGAACCGAGGAACTCACACCGGATTACGACGATGCCGGCGCGCCGGACGACGTGCGCGACACGTCCGAGGACACCGGCGTCTATTCGGTGGTCGACGACGAGTACGAGTACGAGGACGACGGTCCGGCCGAGGCGGAGCCCGAAGCCGAGGCGGAGGCTGCTGCAGAGGCCGACGCGCCGGCGGAAGCCGATCTGCGCATGGCGGAGTCGATCAGCGAGGCGCGGCGCCGACGCCGCGAGTCGACGACCGCCGCCGCGGTGTCTGCCCGCAAATACCGCTTCCGCGCCCGCACCATCGCGGTGATGGCCGTGCTGTTGCTGGCCAGCGCCGTCGCGGCGTTCACCTGGTCGTCGTCGATGTGGTGGGCGTGCGGGGCCGTGGGTGCGATCACCGTGCTCTATCTGGCCTACCTGCGCCGCCAGACCCGCATCGAGGAGCAGTTGCGCCGGCGCCGCGCCCAGCGGCTGGCCAGGTCGAGGCTCGGCGTCGAGAGCACCAGCGACGCCGAGTTCGACGTCACCCCGGCGCGGCTACGCAGGCCCGGTGCCGCGGTGCTCGAGATCGACGACGAGGACCCTGAGTTCGAGCACCTGGACTACGTGCCGTTCTCGCGTCACTACGACCTGCCGCGCGCGGCGGGGCAGTGAGGACCGATTTCTGCCGGTGACCGGTGGCTGATAACCTGTACCGGCACACCAGGGGCTATGGCGCAGTTGGTAGCGCGACTCGTTCGCATCGAGTAGGTCAGGGGTTCGATTCCCCTTAGCTCCACTCTCGAAGCCCGCTTCGACCAATGGTCGGCGGGTTTTGTCGTTTCTCGGCGGGGCTGTCGGTGGGCCGGGGGTGCAACGCTTCGCCACCCGCCGATGAAGCGGCATAGCCGGCTACGAACCACACCCGTTTCTGGCGTGCTTCGTGGGATCCACCGCCAGTCAGGCCGCTTGCCCTTCTGGTGGTGCGGGTCCGCCGGGTTCGCCGGGGTTGTCGGCCGGCTGTGGGGTACCCGGCTCCGCGTCGCCGACCTTCCCACCGCCGGCGGGTTCGGTTGACGCACTGTCGTTCTGGCTGGATTCCGAGGCGTCGGGTGGGCGGAGGAGTCGTTCGGGTCGGTGGTAGTTGTTGAGCCGGGCTTGGCCGGTGTCGAGGTCCGGTGGTGGGATCCATTCGACCTCGCATCGGTCGTTCATTCGGGTGGTCCAGCCGCGGTCGGTGTCGACGCTGCGGTTGTGGGGTCCGCAGGCCAGGCCGAGTTCGTCGATGTTGGTGTTGCCGCCGTCGGCCCAGTCGGTGACCACGTGGTGGACCTGGGAGCCGTAGGCGCCGACGGTGCAGCAGGGTTTGGTGCATCCGCCGTCGCGGGCGATCAGCATGATCCGCTGTGCCGGGGTGGCGATGCGTTTGGCGCGGAACAGATCCAGCGCCGATCCGGTCGCGGTGTCGAACACGGCCAGGTAGTGGTTGGCGTGGCCGGCCAGCCGGATCACGTCCTTGATGGGCATGACGGTGCCGCCGCCGGTGGTGCCGACGCCGGCGCGGGATTCCAGGTCTTGCAGGGTGGTGCGGATGATGATCGAGACGGGCAGTCCGTTGAGCCGGCCGAGTTCGCCGCTCATCAGGGCGATCCGTCCGACGGCGACCAGCGCGTCGTGTTGGCGTTGGGTCAGGCTGCGGTGGTCGTTGTCGATCTGGGCTTGGGTTGGTGTGCCGGAGGTACACGGTTGGGGGTCGTCGGGGTTGCACATTCCGGGTGCGGCGTACTTGGCGAGGATCGCTTCGAGCACCGCGCGTGCTTCCGGGGTGAGCTGGGCGGTCATCGCGCTCATCCCGTCGGGGCCTTGTTTGCTGATCGTGACGCCGCGTTTGC
>NZ_LMVQ01000315.1 GCF_001545925.1 Mycobacterium sp. NAZ190054
GAGTCGCTGCGGGCGGCGCGGCGGCGGGCGATGACGTTCATGATCGTGGCGTCCCCGTGCGCGCTGGTGTTGTCCACCATGCCGCCGATGCTGGCCGCGATCGCCAACGCCGGCCCTGTGGACATCGCCGGGGGCCGCGGCCCCGGGCGCATTCGACGGCGCTGCGGACTACGAGGCCAACAGTGTGTGGGGCCTGCCCGCCCTCAACGAGATACCGCTGCGTATCGACTGCGGGTTCGACGACCCGTTCGCGGCCGCCACCCGGCAGTTCGTCGCCCAGTTGGCGACGCCGCCTGCGGGTGGCTTCTCCCCCGGCGGGCACGACGCGGCGTTCTGGTCGTCGCAGCTGACCGGCGAGCTGAGCTGGGCGGCACCGCTGCTGACCGCTTAGCCGCGGCTAGAGCGAGATCCGCCCCTCGGCCGCCGCCTGCCCAATGTCGTGACGGAAATGGCTGCCGGGCAACCGGATCGAGGCGATGGTGGCATAGGCGGCCTCGCGGGCGGCGCCCAGGTCCGGCCCGGTCCCGACCACCGACAGCACCCGTCCGCCCGACGACACCACGGTCCCGTCCTCGCGGCGCGCGGTCCCGGCGTGCAGCACACCGTCCCGGTCCGAGCCCTGGATGGCGTCGCCGACCCTCGGCCGCCCCGGATAGTTCTCGGCGGCCAACACGACGGTGACCGCCGAACCGTCCTGCCATCGCAGCGGCGGGTGCGCGGCCAGCTCACCGGTGGCCGCGGCCCGCAACAGTTGCCCCAACGGAGATTCCAGCAACGCGAGCACCGCCTGCGTCTCCGGGTCGCCGAACCGGCAGTTGAACTCGACGACAGCGGGACCGGCAGACGTGATCGCCAGACCGGCGTACAGCAGCCCCGAGAATGCGCTACCGCGCCGGACGAGTTCGGCGGCAACGGGTTTGACGATCTCGTCGACGATCTGCCCGGTGACTTCCGCGAGCAGCCACGGCAACGGGGTGTAGGCACCCATCCCGCCGGTGTTGGGTCCGGTATCCCCGTCGCCGACCCGCTTGAAGTCCTGCGCGGGCAGCAGCGGCACCACGGTCTCACCGTCCACCACGCAGAACAGAGACACCTCGGGGCCGTCCAGGAAGGATTCGAGGAGCACCGGGTGTCCCGCGTCGAGCAGGGCGGCGGCGTGCGCGCGGGCGGCGTCGCGGTCGGCCGTGACAACCACACCCTTGCCGGCGGCGAGCCCGTCGTCCTTGACCACCCAGGCGGCCTGCCCGGCCGGGGGCCCGAACCGGTCCAGCGCGGCGTCCAGGCGTGCCGGGTTGTCGACGATCTCGCTGCCCGCGGTGCGCACCCCGGCGGCGGTCATCACGTCCTTGGCGAACGCTTTCGACCCCTCGATGCGCGCGGCGTCCTTGGTCGGCCCGAAGCAGGCGATGCCCGCGGCGCGGACCGCGTCGGCCACGCCGAGCACGAGCGGCACCTCGGGTCCGATGACGACGAGGTCGGCGCCGACGCGACGGGCGAGCGCAGTGACCGCCTCCCCCGACGTGGCGTCGACGTCGTACTGGTCGGCCACCGCCGCGGTCCCGGCGTTGCCCGGCGCGATCGACAGCCCGTCGACCTCCGGGTCTCGGCGCAGCGCGAGCAGCAGCGCGTGTTCACGGGCTCCGGAGCCGACTACCAGAACGTGCACAGATGGACACCCTAGTGGCACCGGCGGGCGCGGTCTCGCTCCCGTCGGCCATACATTTATGCGCTCAGGTGTATGGTCTATGGAAAGTGCCGCACGTCACACCAGAAGGACGCCCCATGACCGTGACCCCGAGCTGCCCCTTCCTGCCCCAGGGGTATGACTTCACCGACCCCGACGTGCTGCTGCGCGGCATCCCGGTGACGGAGTTCGCCGAGCTGCGCAAGACCGCGCCGGTGTGGTGGAACGAGCAGGCCGAGTCGATCTTCGACGACGGCGGCTACTGGGTGATCTCGCGGCACGAGGACGTCAAGGCGATCTCCCGCAACAGCGCGCAATGGTCCACCAATGCCAAGGGCGCGGTGATGCGCCTGCCCGACGGGGTCACCAGCGAACAGCTCGAGCTGACCAAGGCGCTGTTGATCAACCACGACGCCCCCGAACACACCCGGCTGCGCAAGATCGTCTCGCGACTGTTCACACCCAGGGCCATCGCGGGCATGGAGGCCAAGCTCGCCGAGGCCGCGCGCGAGATCGTGCGCACCGCCGCGGAGAAGGGCGCCGGCAACTTCGTCGACGACATCGCGATGCCGTTGCCGCTGCAGGCGATCGCCGACCTCATCGGCGTGCCGGAAGAGGACCGCTCGAAGTTGTTCGGATGGTCGAACGCGATCATGAACACCGACGACCCGGACTTCGACTCGGATCCGACGATGGCCAACGCCGAGTTGATGGGCTACGCCTACACCATGGCCGAGCAGCGCCGCCGCTGCCCCGCCGACGACATCGTGACCCGGCTGATCCAGGCCGATCTCGACGGTGAGTCCCTGGGTGAGGTGGAGTTCGCCTTCTTCGTGATCCTGCTGGCGGTGGCCGGCAACGAGACCACCCGCAACGCGATGACGCACGGCATGAACGCGTTCTTCGACAACCCCGACCAGTGGGAGCTGTTCAAACGGGAGCGGCCCGAGACCGCGATCGACGAGATCATCCGATGGGCCACCCCGGTGCACTGCTTCCAGCGGACCGCGCTCGACGATGTCGAGGTGGGCGGCGTGACGATCGCCGCGGGGCAGCGGGTCGGGCTCTTCTACAGCTCGGCGAACTTCGACGAAGAGGTCTTCGAGAACCCCTTCCAGTTCGATATCCGGCGGAACCCCAACCCGCACTTGGCCTTCGGCGGCAACGGCGCGCACTTCTGCATCGGCGCGAATTTGGCCCGCATGGAGATCAAGTTGATGTTCAACGAGATCGCCGACCAGATTCCCGACATCTCGAAGCTTGCCGAGCCGCAGCGACTGCGGTCGGGGTGGATCAACGGGGTCAAGGACCTGCAGGTCGCCTACACGTAGTCCCCCACAGGCACACCGCGGATGGCCGGGGCACCTGGGGCGCGGCGGGGTTTGATGGCTCCTCCGACGGGTCGCTTACAGTTCGTTCGTGCGCACCCACGGTTGGTCCGGAGCCAAGCCCGCCTCTGACGAGGAGGCGGTAGGACGCATCCTCGCGGCGGCGAGCAAGGTGATCGAGGAGCGCGGCGCCGATTTCAGCATCTCCGACGTGGCGCGCACGGTGGGTGTCACCCGCCAGACCGTGTACCGGTACTTCGCCAGCACCGAGGCACTGCTGGTCGCCGCCGCGGTGCACGCGGTCGACGGCTTCCTTGAGCGACTGGCCGCGCACCTGGCCGGGATCACCGATCCCGGCGAGGCGGTCGCCGAAGCCGTGGCCACCGCTCTGGAATGGCTGCCCCGCGAGAAGTACATCGGGCTGATCATGGTGCCCGGCGGCTCGAGCCACGTGCAGTCGGTCACCTCCGACGTGGCGCTGCGGTTCGCCCGGGACATGGTGGGTCGCCTCGACGTCGACTGGGCGGCGGCAGGATGCGACGACGACGACCTCGGCCAGCTCTCCGAGCACCTGCTGCGCATCATCCAATCGTTCGTGATCGACCCCGGCCGTCCTCCGCGTCAGGGTGAAGAGTTGCGGGCCTACCTGCGCCGGTGGGTCGGCAACGCGATCCTCCCGCGCTGAACGTCACACACGACCGCGCGCCGGGCGTACGTATTCTGACGGGACCACCGGGATGCGACGGCAGAAACCGTACGCCCGGCGGCCCGTCGTCACACCACCGTCAGCGGCAGCGACTTGCGGTCCTCGAACTCGAACGACGCGCCGCCGCTGAACTTGCACACCTCCACCTCGGGCAGCTCCTTGGCGGCGGTATCGGTCTCGACCACGCGTACGGTCCAGTCGGTCTCGGTCCCGGAGACCTCGGCGCGCAGATGCGGGTCCACCGCAGCCACGATCGCCTGCAGCGGCAGGTCCGCAACGGGTGAGACCAGCGAGATCCACGCCTCGTCCTCGTGCGCCGGCGACGGACGCACGTGCA
>NZ_LMVQ01000316.1 GCF_001545925.1 Mycobacterium sp. NAZ190054
GACGTGCTGACCCACCTGGTCAGCAACAGCGAACGCTTCGTCACCAAAGAAGAACTCTTCGACACCGTCTGGGGTGGCCGGCCCGGCCTCGGCGCGCAGGTGCCCGACGAACTGATAGCCGCGGCCGCGGATGGTGCGGATGTAGCGCTGCGACTCGCCGTCGTCGCCGAGTGCCCGCCTCGCCGCCTTGATGCGGCTGGTCAGCGCGGCCTCACCGACGAAGCGCCCACCCCAGACGGTGTCGAAGAGTTCTTCTTTGGTGACGAAGCGTTCGCTGTTGCTGACCAGGTGGGTCAGCACGTCGAACACCTGGGGTTCGACCCGGATCGTCCGGTCGCCGCACCGCAGTTCGTAGCGGCCCGCGTCCAGCACGAACTCGTCCCAGCGCCACACTCGCAGCGACGGAGGAAGCGCGAAATCTGCGCTGGTCACGCGATAAGAGTAGCGGCGGAAGCGCTTGGTCGCGGGTGCTCTGTCACCGCCAGCCGTCGGCGGCGCGCGCGGCCCGCATCACCGCGTCGCACAGCGCCCGCAATTCGGCGGGATCGGCACCCTCGTCCAGCGCGATCGCCATGTCCTCGGCCGCGCACCGCACCTGGTAGATCCGATCGGACAGCTCGGACGCCTCCTCGGCGGACAACACGACCGCATCGGGCGGCAGTGACGTGCCCTTCACCATCGCGCGCTGCTCGTAGGCGCGCTGGCGGCAGGACTGTCTGCAGTACTGGCGGCGACGCCCGAGCCCGGCGTCGGCGACTTCCCGTCCGCACCACCGGCAGCTCTGCGGCCGCCTGCGGGTGCCGGTCGGGGCGCTCAGCGACGTCATCAGCCAGACTGTAGACCGGGCCGGCCCGGAATCCCGGTATCATCGACGGTCGAGTCGGGGAACTTTCGACGGCGAACCCGCGTTGGACAGTGGTCCTTGATTCGCCCTCCGGCGAAGTCCGGACCCAAAATCGCTACAGAGGAGTTGACGATGGCTGATCGTGTCTTGAGGGGCAGCCGCCTCGGAGCCGTGAGCTACGAGACGGACCGCAACCACGACTTGGCGCCGCGTCAGGTCGCCCGCTACCGCACCGAGAACGGCGAGGAGTTCGACGTCCCGTTCGCCGACGACGCCGAGATCCCCGGCACCTGGCTGTGCCGCAACGGCCTTGAGGGCACCCTGATCGAGGGTGACGTGCCGGAGCCCAAGAAGGTCAAGCCCCCGCGCACCCACTGGGACATGCTGCTGGAGCGTCGTTCGATCGAGGAACTCGAGGAACTCCTCAAGGAACGCCTCGAGATCGTCAAGACCCGCCGCCGCGGGAACTGAGGTGAGGGGCCCGCGTCAGCGGGCCATCCCCCGCGCCCGGTCCAGCCGGGCGCGCAGGCCCCACTGGGCGACCTTGAAGATCGCCTCCCGGATCGTCGATCCGTCCATCTTGGACACCCCGTGCTCACGTTCGGTGAACGTGATCGGCACCTCGACCACGGTGAACCCGGCGTTGATCGAACGCCACGTCAGGTCGACCTGGAAGCCGTAGCCCTTCGTGTCGACCGCGCCGAGCTCGATCTTCTCCAGCACCTCGCGCCGGTACGCACGGTAGCCGGCGGTGATGTCGTGGATGTCGACGCCGAGCAGGATCCGCGAGTAGCCGTTGGCGGTGCGTGACAACACCAGCCGCCGGCGCGGCCAGTTGACCACCTCGCCGCCGTCGACGTAGCGCGACCCGATCACGACGTCGGCGCCCGCGTCGATCGCGCGCAGGAGCCGGTCGAGCTGCTCCGGCGGGTGGCTGCCGTCGGCGTCCATCTCCACGAGCACGGTGTACTGCCGTCCCAGCCCCCATGCGAAACCGGCGAGGTAGGCCGCGCCCAGGCCCTCCTTGGCCGTCCGGTGCAGGACGTGGACGCGGTCCGGATCGGCGACGGCCAGCTCGTCGGCGAGCTGACCCGTGCCGTCAGGACTGTCGTCGTCGACGATCAGTACGTGGACATCGGGCTGCGCCTCGTGCACCCTCCCGACGATCAACGGAAGGTTCTCCCGCTCGTTGTAGGTCGGGACGATGACCAGGGTGCGACGGGTGGGACGCACCCCGGGTGCGGAGCCGTCGCTCATGCCACCGGGGACGCTCATGAGGCTCCTTTGCCGTGGTCGGTGGTCGATCGCCGACCCCTGAATCTTGCGGGCACGAATGAACCATTGTGCAGCATCGCCCCGAGCAACCCCGCAACGCCGATGGCCACCAGCACGCCTTCCAGGTAGGGGCCGAACCGGGTCGCGGGCGTCAGTGTGGTCTTCAACCTGATCTGCTGGTCCAGGTAGGCCGGCTGGAACCACCCGGTGCGGGCGATCTCGCGGCCGTCCGGCGCGATCACCGCGCTGATGCCGGTGGTACCGGCGACAACGACGAAGCGGTCGTGCTCGACGGCCCGCAACCTGCCGAAAGCCAGCTGCTGTTCGCTCATCGCCTCGTCGAAGGTGGCGTTGTTGCTCGGCACCGCCAGGACCTGCGCGCCGGCGCGCACCGATTCGCGGGCGGCCCGGTCGAAGATGACCTCCCAGCAGGTGGTGATGCCGACCGGTATGCCCGCGGCCTGCACGACGCCGTTGCCGTCACCGGGGACGAAGTATCCGGCGCGGTCGGCGTAGGACGACAACCGCTCGAACAGGCCGCGCCACGGCAGGTACTCGCCGAACGGCTGGACGATGCGCTTGTCGTGGCGATCAGCCGGCCCGGTCTCGGGATTCCACACGATCACCGTGTTCGTCGACACCGGGTCGGTGCGGCTGTGACCGGGAGCGGCGACCACCCCGCCCACCAGGATCGGGGCGTCGATGGCCGCGGCGGCCGTCGAGATCTGCTGCGCGGCATCCGGATTGGCCAACGGATCGATGTCCGACGAGTTCTCCGGCCACACCACCAGCATGGGTTGGGCGGCCTTGCCGGCGCGCACGTCGTCGGCCAGGCGCAGGGTTTCGCGCACATGGTTGTCCAGCACCGCGCGGCGCTGGGCGTTGAAGTCCAGGCCGAGACGCGGCACGTTGCCCTGCACGGCCGCGACGGTGACGGGGGGCTCGTCGGCGACGCCGAGGCCGGCCTTGCGGACGTTCGGCCATGCCAGCGTCGCGGCGAGCAGCACCACCGTGATGCACAACCCGGGGAGCACCACTGCCGGCGGCGCGGCGGCGCGGGTCTGCGCGTCCCGGCGCCACCAGGTGACGACCTCCAGGATCAGGGCGGCGAGGCTGAACGCGAACAGCACCACGGCGAAGGACACCAGCGGGGCGCCGCCGACGTAGGCCAGCGGCAGCATCGGGCTCTCCGTCTGGGAGAAGCCGACCACGCCCCAGGGGAAGCCGCCGAACGGCACGGTGGACTTCAGCCATTCCTGCGCCGACCACAGCCCGGCGAACCACAACGGCCAGCCCGGAAGCTTCCGGACGACGACCGCGGCCAGGCCGAACAGGGCAGGAAACAGGGCTTCGGCGAAGCTGAGCGCCATCCAGGGCACCGCCCCGACCAGCCCGCTGATCCAGGGCAGCAGCGGCAGGTAGAACGCCAGGCCGAAGAGCAGGCCGTAGCCGGCGCCGCCCGCGACGGTGGTGGACGGCCGGGTCAGCACCCAGCCCAGCAGCGCGAACGCCGCGATCGCGGTGTACCACCACCCGAACGGCGGGAAGCTCACACACAGCAGCAGGCCGGCCGCCAGTACGGCACCGAGCACGTGCCAGCGGTCGGCGACCGCGTGCCCGAATCGAACGATCCGGGCCGACACGTCAGCCATGGAGGACCTGCCCTCGGTGCACGGTCTGCCGGCACCGCGGCAGGTCGCCGTCGAGCCGCGGCAGCACGGGCACGCGTGACCGCGGGTCGGTGGACCAGCGTTGTACCGCGTCGGCGGGCGCGCTGACGTCGAACTCCTCGGCCTCCCAGACGGCGTAGGTGGCCGGCGCACCGGGCACGAGGGTGCCGGTGACGCCGTCGCGGACACCGCCGGCCCGCCAGGCGCCG
>NZ_LMVQ01000317.1 GCF_001545925.1 Mycobacterium sp. NAZ190054
CCGAACGATGCTGGCCGCCATCGCGACTGCCGAGATGGGCAAGCCACTGACCGAGAGCCTGGCCGAGATCGATCGCACCGTCGCCGAAATCGAGTTCACCATGGGCGAACCGCACCGGCTCTTCGGGCAGTCCATTCCCACCAACACCGCGGGCGGGCTGGCGGTGACGACGCGGGTGCCGCTGGGCGTCGTCGCCGCCGTCACCCCCTGGAACTTCCCCGCGCTGGCGGTGGCTCGAAAGGTGGCGCCCGCGCTCGCGTCCGGGAACACCATCGTCTGCAAGCCGGCGCCGTCGGCGACGCTGACCGCGCTGGCGATGACTGATCTGCTCCTGGACACCGGGCTTCCCGACGGGGTGATGAACACCGTGTGCGGCGAGGCCGCCGCGGGAGCGCTGCTGTGCGAGCATCCGCTGGTCGACGGGATCAGCTTCACCGGTTCGTCCGCCGTCGGACGCCGGATCGCCGAGGCGGCCGGACGCCGCCTCGTGCCGGTTCAACTCGAACTCGGCGGCAAGAACGCCGTGTATCTGCACGAAACCGCGGACCTGGACGCGGCCGTCACCGCCATCGTCGCGGCGGCGACGCAGTGCAGCGGTCAGCGCTGCACCGCGATCAGCAGGGTGCTCGCCGACGACGCGATCCACGACGAGGTGGTGGCGCGCCTGGCGGCAGCGTTCGACGCCCTGACCGTGGGACGGGGAACCGACCCCGGCGTCGACATCGGGCCGCTGGTCACCCCACACCAGCAGCGCCGCGTGCTCGACTACATACACGGCGCGCTGGCGGACGGGGCGGTGCGCCGCACCGTCGACCGACCGGTGCCGCCCGGCCCCTACGTCGCGCCCACGGTGCTCACCGACGTGGACCAGTCGTCGGCGGCCTTCCAGGACGAGATTTTCGGTCCCGTCCTCGTGGTCGTCCGGGTCGGCGGTGTGGAGGACGCCGTCGCTGCGCTGAACAATTCTCGATTCGGCCTCGCCGCAGCCGTGTTCACCTCGGAAACCGCCGTGGCCCTGCGCGTACACGCCGAAGCGGATGTCGGAATGCTGCACATCAACCACGGCACCTCGAGTCAGGCGCATGTGCCGTTCGGCGGCGCGAAGGACAGCGGCTTGGGGGCGTTCTCCATCGGATCGACCAACCTGGATTTCTTCACGAAGACGAAGGTCCTCTACCTCACCCGGTGAGGTAGCCGACCCGCAGCGCCACGACGCGACACGTCCCGCGTCGTGGCTGTCGGCGTGTCCGGAAAACGTTGCTGTGCAGGGCAATCCACTGCCGATCGATATCAGGTGCGGCCCGCGACACCCTTGACGACGGAAGTGACGCCTGGCACACTCCTCAATCGGGACGTCGTCCCGATTCACGTCGAGATCGGAGTTTCTATGACTATCGCCACCCCGAGCGACGCCGCTCGCCGGCTCAACCTCGCGGCGAGGATGGAGCGCCTGCCACTCACGGGCTACCAGAAGAAGCTCTTCCTCATCATCGCGATGGCGTGGCTGTTCGACTCGATCGACATCGCGTCGCTGACCTTCGTGCTCGCCCCGATCAGCGAGGAGTTCGGCCTGACGGGCTGGGAGGCCGGACTGCTGGCCAGCTCAAGTTTCGCCGGCATGGCCATCGGCGCCAGCGCCGCAGGCATCCTCGGTGACCGGATCGGCCGTCGCCCGGTATTCGTGTCGAGCATGATCTGCTGGGGTCTGGCCAGCCTCGGGTTGTTCTTCTCGTGGGACCTGGCCTCGCTCCTGGTCTTCCGCTTCATGCTCGGCCTCGGCATGGGCGCGGAATTCCCGCTCGCGCAGTCGCTGCTGTCGGAGTTCGCCCCGACCGAGCACCGAGGCCGGCTGCTGGGCTGGCTGGAAGGTTTCTGGCCGATCGGCTTCATCACCGCCGGTGTGCTGGCGATGGTCCTGGTGCCGGCGTTCGGCTGGCGGTCGATCTTCCTCCTGCAGGCGGTCTTCGCCTTGTGGGCACTGTTCGCCCGCCGGGCGGTTCCCGAATCGGCGCGGTGGTACGAGGCGCGCGGCTACTACGACAAGGCCGAGGAGGCCATCAGCGCCTTCGAAGCGAAGGTGGAGAAGTCCTACGGGCGCGAGTTGCCCCCGCCCGCCGCGTACGCGCCGCCCGTGGCACCGCTTGAGGGTGCGGGCGGGGTTCTGAAGGAACTGCTCGGTAAGCAGTACCGCGGCCGGACGCTGCTGGCGTGGGGGATGTGGTTCTGCGTACAGCTGGGCTACTACGGCATCACGACCTGGATCGCGAAGCTGCTGGCGGACTCGTCGTTCTCGATCACCGGGTCCATCCAGTACGTCGTGTTGATGGCGCTCTGGGGTATCCCCGGATTCCTCGTCGCTTCACAGCTTCTGGAGCGGATCGGCCGCAAGCCGATCGTGGTGGCATTCGTCGTCGGCAGTGCGATCTCGGCCTTCATCTACGGTCAAGCCGACTCCACGGCCCAGCTGCTGATCGCGGGATCGCTGATGCAGTTCTTCCTGTTCGGCATGTGGTCGACGATCTACGCCTACACCCCTGAGCTGTTTCCGACCCGGGCCCGAGCCACCGGCTGCGGTACCTCGTCGGCGATCGGTCGCATCGGCGCCATCCTCGGCCCGCTGACCGTGCCGCTGTTGATGACCAACTTCGGTCCCGGAGCGGTGTTCGTGGTCTCCGCGATCACCTTCGTCGCCGCGGCGGTCGCGGTCCTTCTCTTCGGGCCGGAGACGCGAGGGCTCGCACTGGAGGAGGTATCGCGATGACGGACACGCTGGAACGCCCGGCCGACACCGACGACGCGGTGATCTCGTTGGTGGTGGTGCGCCTCGAGACCGTGGCCCACCGGGTGATCCGGCTGGAACTGGCCGCCGCCGACGGCGGGCCGCTGCCCTCGTGGACGCCCGGTGCTCACATCGACCTGGCGCTGGGCAACGGGCTGGTCCGCCAGTACTCGTTGTGCGGCGACCCGTCCGACACCGAAACGTGGACGCTGGGGATTCTCGACGAACCGTCGAGTCGCGGTGGGTCGCGGTGGATCTGCGGTGCGCTGCGCCAGGGCCACCTGGTCGACGCCCGCGGGCCGCGTAACCACTTCGGACTCGTCGAGGCCGGCAGCTACCTGATGATCGCCGGCGGGATCGGGGTCACGCCGATCCTGGCGATGATCCGCGAGCTCGACGCCCGCGGCAGGGACTGGTCGGCGCTGTACCTCGGGCGGTGCGCCGAGTCGATGGCGTTCGTCGACGATCTGGCGCGTTACGGCGATCGGGTGACGGTGTGGCCCTCGTCGTCGAGAGGACGGGCCGATGTGGCCGGGGCCCTCGCACGGGTGCCGGCCGGTGCGGCGGTGTACTGCTGCGGTCCGGCCGGGCTGGTGGATGCCGTCGAGGCGGCCGCCTTGTCGCGTCCGGATGTCGACCTGCACGTCGAGCGGTTCCGGCCGGGAGCAGTCGCGCCGGGCTCCGCGGCAGACCATGCCTTCGAGGTGGTCGCGGCACAATCGGGTGTCTCGGTCACCGTCGCACCGGGCACGACGATCGCCGATGCGCTGGAGGGTGTCGGCGTGCTCGTCCCGCGGTCATGTGGTGAGGGAACCTGCGGCTCATGCGAAACCGAGGTGTTGGAAGGCGTTCCGGACCACCGGGATTCCACACTCACCGAGCGGGAGCGGCTGGCGGGCACGCAGATGATGGTGTGCTGCTCACGGGCCGTCGGCGACCGGCTGGTGCTCGACATCTGAGACGGGTCGCCGAAAACACGAACCAGTTACGTCAAATAAACCAGAATCGAGGTAATCATGACGGAAATGCTCGACTACATGTCGTCAGCGGCGATCGAGGGCATGCAGCACCTAACCGATTACGACGAGATCTTCGAGGTTCTGCGGGACCGCAAGTCGTTCGTCCAGGGTGGCTACTCCGCGAGTGGCAACGATCTGATGCACGGCACGGTCCTGCTGCTCGACGGCCGTGAACACCTCGAGCGCCGCCG
>NZ_LMVQ01000318.1 GCF_001545925.1 Mycobacterium sp. NAZ190054
TGCCGAGGCGCGCACCGTCGCGATGCTCAACCACCCGGGCATCGCCGGGGTGTACGACTACGGCGAGACCGACGGCGTCGGCGAACGGGCCCCCGGACTTGTAGCGCATGCCCGGGTTCTTGACCAGCGTGATCTCGATCAGTTCGCGCACGTTGGGCGGCAGGTCGGCGGGCAGCGGGGGAGGCGTCTCCTTGATGTGCTTCATCGCCACGGTCAGCGCGCCGTCCCCGGTGAACGGGCGCTTGCCCGACACGGCTTCATAGCCGACCACACCGAGGGAGTACACGTCGCTGGCCGCGGTGGCGTCGTGGCCGAGGGCCTGCTCGGGAGCGATGTACTGCGCCGTGCCCATGACCATGCCGGTCTGGGTCACCGGCGCCGCATCGACGGCCTTGGCGATGCCGAAGTCGGTCAGCTTCACCTGCCCGGTCGGCGTGATCAGGATGTTGCCGGGTTTGACGTCGCGGTGCACCAGACCCGCCGAATGCGCCACCTGCAGCGCCCGCCCGGTCTGCTCGAGCATGTCCAGCGAGTGGCGCAGCGACAGCCGGCCGGTGCGTTTGATCACCGAGTTCAGCGGTTCGCCGTTGACCAGCTCCATCACCAGATAGGCGGTGCGTCCTTCGCCGTCGATGTCGGTCTCGCCGTAGTCGTACACCCCGGCGATGCCCGGGTGGTTGAGCATCGCGACGGTGCGCGCCTCGGCACGGAACCGCTCGACGAACTCCGCGTCGGTCGAGTACTCGGCCTTGAGGACCTTGATCGCGACCCGGCGGCCCAGCCGGGAGTCGACGCCTTCCCAGACCTGACCCATACCGCCGGTCGCGATGAGCCGCTGCAGCCGGTAGCGGCCGGACAGCGTGACACCTACGCGGGGACTCATTGCTCGCCTCGCTGCGCTCGGCTTCGGTGGCTCATGAGGCCTCCCGCAGCGCGGCCGCGATCGTCGCGCGCCCGATCGGCGCCGCGAGGGCGCCACCGGTCGCCGACAGGCGGTCTCCGCCGTTCTCGACAAGCACCGCGACCGCGACTTTGGGTGCCTGAGCAGGTGCGAAGGCGATGTACCAGGCATGCGGCGGCGTGTTGCGCGGATCCGTGCCGTGCTCCGCAGTGCCGGTCTTGGATGCGATCTGCACGCCGGCGATGGCTCCCTTCTGCTGAGTCACCTGCTCGGCGGCGACCATCAAGTCTGTAAGTGTATCTGCGACCTGCTCGGTGACTGCCCGCCGCTCTTCGGTAGGGGTGGTGGTGGCGATGTTGGCCAGGTCCGGTCCCTTGAGGTTTTCCACCAGGTAAGGACGCATGGTCACACCCTTGTTCGCGACGGTGGCCGCGATCATCGCGTTCTGCAGCGGTGTCAGCGCGACGTCGCGCTGGCCGATGCTCGACATGCCGAGCGCCGCGTCGTCGGCGATCGGCCCGACGGTGGATTCGGCCACCTGCAGCGGGATGGCCGGCGGGGCCGCGCCGACCCCGAAAGCGCTTGCGGTGCTGCGTAATTGGTCGGCGCCGGTGTCGATGCCGAGCTGGACGAACGCGGTGTTGCAGGAGTTCGCGAACGCGTTCTGCAGCGACGTCGTCGGGCCTCCTCCGCAGGGGGTGCCGCCGAAGTTCTCCAGCGTCGCGGTGCTGTCCGGCAGCGGGATCTGCGGGGCCGCGGTCACCTGGGTGTCCGGGGTCGCGCCGGCCTGCAGCGCGGCCGCGGTGGTGATCACCTTGAACGTCGACCCGGGCGGGTAGGTCTCCGAGATCGCACGGTTGAGCAGCGGCGAATCCGGGTCGTCACGCAGCTGCTCCCAGGCCTCGGCCTGCTCGGCGACGTCGTGGGTGGCCAGCAGGTTCGGGTCGTACGACGGCGACGACACCAGCGCCAGGATCTTGCCGGTCGACGGCTCCAGAGCCACCACCGAGCCCTTGCACGGCCCGTCGCAGCCCTTCTCCATCGCGTCCCAGGCGGCCTGCTGCACCTGCGGGTTGATGGTGGTGGAGACGTTCCCGCCGCGGGGGTCGCGGCCGGTGAAGAAATCGGCGAGCCGCCGCCCGAACAGCCGCTGGTCGGAACCGTTGAGCACGGTGTCCTCGGCGCGTTCCAGTCCGGTGCTCGAGTAGCTCAGCGAGTAGAACCCGGTGACCGGTGCGTACGTCAGCGGGTTGGGGTAGACGCGCAGGAACCGGAACCGGCCCTCCGTCGCGACCGAGTAGGCGAGCAACTGGCCGCCCGCCGAGATCTGGCCGCGCTGGCGGGAGTACTCGTCGAGCAGCACCCGCTGATTGCGCGGATCCGAGCGCAGACCGTCAGCCGTGAACACCTGGGTCAGGGTGGCGTTGGCAAGCAGCAGCACGACCAGACCCATGATCATGACGGAGATACGGCGCAGCGAGGTGTTCATGCCTTCTGGATCACCTCGGTGTTGGCGGCCGCGATGTTGCCGGACGGCAGGGCCCGGATGCCGAGGGGACGCCGGGCGGTGTGGGAGATGCAGATCAGGATGGCCAGCAGCAGATAGTTGGCCACCAGCGACGAGCCGCCGTAGGACATCCACGGCGTGGTCAGCCCGGTCAGCGGGATCAGCTTGGTGACGCCGCCGACGACGATGAACAGCTGGATCGCCAGCGTGGCGGCCAGGCCGGCGGCGAGCAGCTTGCCGAAGCTGTCGCGCACCGCGATCGCGGTGCGCAGCCCCCGGATGACCACGATGGTGTAGAGCATCATCACCGCCGAAAGCCCAACCAGCCCAAGCTCTTCCCCGACCGCCGCGATGATGAAGTCCGTCGACGCGGCCGGTACCGTGCCCGGTTGTCCGTTACCCAGACCGGTCCCGAAGATGCCGCCGGTGGCAAAGCTGAACAGCGACTGCACCATCTGGTAGCCCGCGCCGTCGGGGTCGGCGAACGGGTCGCGCCAGGTCTGCACCCGGACCCGGACGTGGTCGAAAAGGTAGTAGGCCACCACACTTCCGGCGGCGAACAGCCCCAGCCCGAGCACCACCCAGCTGAAGCGCTCGGTCGCGATGTAGACCATCACGAGGAACGACGCGTACAGCAGCAGCGACGTGCCGAGGTCCTTCTCGAAGATCATCACCCCGATCGAGGCGATCCACGCCGCCAGCAGCGGGGCCAGATCCCGCGGCCGCGGCAGATCCATTCCGAGGACGTGCTTTCCGGCGCTGGTGAACAGGTCGCGCTTGGACACCAGCACCGCGGCGAAGAAGATCAGCAACAGGATCTTGGAGAACTCCGCAGGCTGAATCGAGAAGCCCTCGAACTGAATCCAGATCTTGGCGCCGTTCTGCTCGGACATCGAGCTTGGCAGCACCGCCGGGATGGCCAGCAGGACGAGACCGCTGAGCCCGCAGACGTAGCCGTACCGGGACAGCATGCGGTGGTCGCGCAGAAAGATCACCACGGCGGAGAAGCCGATCACCCCGGCCAGCGTCCACAGCATCTGCTGATTGGCGGTGCCGCCCAGACCCTGGGCGGTGGTGGCGCCCTCCGCGAGGTCGAGGCGGTGAATCATCACCAGCCCCAAGCCGTTCAGCAGCGCGACGACGGGCAGCAACAGCGGGTCGGCGTACGGGGCGAAGCGGCGCACGGCCAGGTGCGCACCGGTGAACAGGGCCAGATAGGCGACGGTGTACTGGATCAGATCCCAGCGCAGCCCCTGCTCCTGATTGGCTTCGACGAGCAACAGGGCCACCGTGGTGATCAGCGCGGCGAAACCGAGCAGGAACAGTTCGGCGTTCCGGCGAGTCGGCAGCGGAGGCGTGACCGCGACGGCGGGCTGCGGCTGGGTCGTCACGAGACTTCCCGGCAGTTCGTTCCCGGCTCAGGTGGTGGCGGCGGCATCGCGGTCGCCCCCGACGCCGACGCCGTGGTGTCCGACACGGCGTCCTTCCGAGTGGTGGACTGCCCGCTCTGTGACGGCATGCTCAAACCGGACATCGTGTACTTCGGCGAAAACGTG
>NZ_LMVQ01000319.1 GCF_001545925.1 Mycobacterium sp. NAZ190054
GCCGAAGGTGGCCGGGGACGCGACGCGGCTACCGTTCGCCGACGAGTCCTTCGACGCGGTGACGATCAGCTTCGGCCTGCGCAATGTCGTCGACCATACGGCTGGGCTGCGGGAGATGGCGCGGGTGCCAGTGGCCTGGGAATTGCCCGACACGTCGGGCCAGCGCGGCCCGGTGGTGAGCGCGAAGACCGGGACGGCCGGGTCGGCCAGCAGCGCCGACACCGGGCGGTGCAGTGTGGGCCGACCCAGCATGATGACCTGTTTGGGGCGAATCAGCCTCAGCGCCAACGGATGCAGCGGATTCTGCGCGTACGGCGCCGTCGGCTCGGCGACCGTCGGCAGATGGGCGAGGTTCGGGTGCACGCCGGCGCCGTGCCCGGCGATGACCACGGTGTCCGGGGTGAGATCGATGTCCAGCGGCTGGTCGAACGTGACCGGCGGGGTGTATGTCCACGGCCTGCCGTCGGGACGGCCCTCCGGCGCGTAGGGCACCGCGGGCTCCTGCGCGTCGGGCACCAGCGGTTCGCGCAGCGGGATGTCGAACTGCACCGGGCCTGCGTTCGCCGAACGAGAACCCGTGGCGGCGACCAGCACTCGGCAGGTCGCCGACCGCCACTGGGCGTTCAGCGAGTCCATGTCGCCGGTCTCCTCGGCCAGCCCGAGGCTGATGTTGGCGCGCACCTGGGTGCCGAAGTAACCCAGCTGCTCGAAGGTCTGGTTGGCCCCGGTGCCGAGCAGCTCGTAGGGCCGGTTCGCCGACAGCACGATCAGCGGCACCCGGGCGTAGTTCGCCTCCACCACCGCCGGGCCGAGGTTGGCGACCGCGGTGCCCGACGTCATCGCCACACACACCGGGGCCCGCTCGGCCACCGCCAGCCCGATCGCCAGGAAACCTGCCGTGCGCTCGTCGATGCGCACGTGCAGACGCAGCCGGCCGGCCCGGTCGGCGTCATGCAGCGCGAACGCCAGCGGCGCGTTGCGCGAGCCCGGGCACAGCACAACGTCGCGGACGCCGCCGCGGATCAGTTCGTCGACGACCACCCGGGCCTGCGCCGTCGAGGGGTTCACCACTACAGGGTATCGGCGAAGAAATTGAGGATCGCAGTGTTCACGACCTGGGGCTTCTCGATGAAGCCGAGGTGGCCGGTGCCCGGGATCTCCAGGAACTGCCCGTTGGGCAGCGCGTTGGCGACCTCGCGACCGAGGTAGGACGGCAGCACCACATCGTCGGCGAACCCGATCACCAGGGCCGGGGTGGCGACGTTCTGGTAGGCCGACAACCGGCTGCCCTGCGGCGCGATGTCCAAGTGCGTGCGGATGCCGGGTGTCGGCTTCTGCGGCCACATGGTGAACATGTCGATCCAGTCCCGGACGGCGTTGTCGTCGTTCAGGGTCTTCGGCGAAAAGCTCTCCAGCAGGCGCACTTTCGCCTCGAACTCGACGGGCAGCTGAACACCGGATTCGGCCAGCGCGCGCTCGCCCTGCCAGAAGAAGTCGCGGGTGCGGTCGTGGCGGCCGCGGGTGGCCATCAGCACCGCGGAGCGGACCAGTTCGGGGCGGGCCACCATCAGCTCCTGGGCGATGAAGGACCCCATCGAGACCGCGACGATCCGGACCGGGGCGAGCCCGAGCTGCTCGATCAGCGCGGCGGTGTCACCGACCATCGTCTCGGTGGTGAAGCCGGACGCGTTCTCTGTCGCGCCGACGCCGCGGTTGTCGAACGTCACACAGCGGTATCCGGCGCGGGTGAAGACGGGCACCTGATGCAGATGCCAGGTGCGCCCGGCGCCGCCACGGCCCGCGATGAACAGCACCGGCTCCCCCGAGCCGCGATCGTCGTATGCCAGATTCACCCCGCAGACGCTACTGGAGCGAATCGGGCGCGCTGACGCACCCTGAGTGTCGCCTTCCGCGCCGGATTCGCTTGAGTGCGGCGTCCCAGAGCAGGCCGGTCGAGGCGGCCAGCGCGGCGGGCCTGGCCATCTCCCTGCCCATCAGCGCGGTGGCCAGTGCCTTCGTCGACGCCGACGCCTTGGACATGTGCCCGGAGTCGAACGGCGGCTGCGGGTCGTACTCCATCGACAGCTGGATGGCCTTGGCCTTGGCGTCACCCGCGATGCGGCCGGCCAGCCAGAGCCCCAGGTCGATGCCGGCGGACACCCCGGCCGCGGTGATGGTCTTGGCGTCGGCCTCCACGATGCGCTGATCGCCGACCGGATGTGCGCCGAGGGTCTTGAGCACCGGCAGCGCCGCCCAGTGCGACGTGGCCGGTTTGCCGTCCAGCACGCCGGCGGCGGCCAGGATCACCGACCCCGAGCACACCGACGTCGTCCACGTCGACGTCCGGTGCGCCCGCCGCACCCAGTCGAGCACCTTCTCGTCGCGCGCGTGCTCCATCGTGCTGAACCCGCCCGGGATCAGGATGACGTCGGGCGACGGCGTCTCGTCGAGGCTGTGCGTGGCGCCGACGAGCAGCACGTGCGAATCGGCGGCGATCGGCCCCGGTTCATTCCAGACGAACCTGACGTCCGCGCCGGGCAGCCAGCGGATGCTCTCGTAGGGTCCGATGAAGTCCAGCGCGGTGAACCCCGGGTACAACATGATGGCGACCTGCATGGTGAGCTCCTCTGCGTTTCAGGCGAATGTTCTGCGGTACTGGTCGGGCGACACACCCAGGCGGCGAACGAAGTTGCGGCGCAACGTCTCCGCCGAACCGAAGCCACAGCGGGCGGCGATCACCGTGACGGTGTCGTCGGTCTCCTCGAGCTGGCGACGCGCCGCCTCGGTGCGGACCCGTTCGACGTAGGCGCCGGGCGCCTCGCCGACCTCGTCGGTGAAGACCCGGGTGAAGTGGCGCGGGCTCATAGCGGCGCGCCGCGCCAGTTCCGGGATGCTGTGTGCGGCACCGGGTTCGGCCTCGATGGCCTCCTGGACGTCCCGGATCGGGGTGCGACGGGCGCGCGGCATCCACACCGGCGCGGCGAACTGGGTCTGGCCGCCCGGCCGGCGCAGGTACATGACCAGGTAGCGGGCGATGGCCTGCGCGGCCTCGGTGCCGTGATCGTCCTCGACCAGCGACAGCGCGAGGTCGATGCCGGCGGTGACGCCCGCGGCGGTCCACACCTTCTCCGAACTGCGCACGAAGATGGGGTCGGCATCGACTGTCACCGCCGGGAATTCATCGGCCATGTGCGACGCGGACGCCCAGTGCGTGGTGGCCACACAGCCGTCGAGCAGCCCCGCCTGCGCGGCCAGCAGGGCGCCGTTGCACACGCTGACCACCCGTCGGGCGTTCGGTGCGACGGCCGCGACCCAGTCGATCAGCGCGTGGTCGCGGCGGGCGGTGTCGACGCCCCAGCCGCCCGGCAGCACGACGGTGTCGACCGCCGCGTGCGGGTCGGGTAGCGGCTCGGCGGCCAGGGTCAGGCCGGTGCCGGTGCTGATCGGCGCACCGTCGACGGACACGACGTGCACGGCGTACCCGTCCCCGGCGCCCTGCCCGGTGACGTACAGCGAGGCGCCGGTGAACACGTCGAACGGCCCGACGAGGTCGAGTGCCTGCACGCCGGGGAACCCGACGATGAGCACGGTGCGCAGCATGCCCACAGTCTCGGCGAGCGCCGACATGGCGTCCAGGCCATGCACCCCACAGATCAGGACAGCAGCGGGAAGCACTCCCGGACGCGGTCGATCCACCACTGCCTGCGGTCGGGAGGCGCGGCCAGGGCGGCGACGCGGTCGGGGTCGGCGGTGACGGTCCGCGCGGGTAGGTAGCCGTCGACCGGGACGACGGGGGCGGCGACGTCCTCGACGGACAGCCCGCCGGGGCTATCCTGGTCTGGGGGGGGCATGGCCTGGGCGGCATGTCGGCGGTCGCCGGGACTGGGGGGCTGCGGCGCACGCGGCGCATC
>NZ_LMVQ01000320.1 GCF_001545925.1 Mycobacterium sp. NAZ190054
TGTGCCGGTCCGGCCCGGCTCAAAAATCTTCCGCCGATTTCCCGGAGAAAGGGGCCCGACCGCATGGACGAGGTCGACGAGGCCATCGTGGAGGCGCTGGACCCGCGCGGCCGCCGCCGAGCGCGACAGGCCGACCCGGCGCGCGATATCGCGGTGGGTCAGCCGCCCGTCGAGCTCCAGCAGCTCCACGATGGCCTCGTCGACCTCGTCCATGCGGTCGGGCCCCTTTCTCCGGGAAATCGGCGGAAGATTTTTGAGCCGGGCCGGACCGGCACATCGATCACATCGACGACGATGTAGACGCTATCCGAGCGGAACATCCGGCCATAGCGCGCACATCGTGATCGGAAACGCCACAGTAACGAATGAATCGCTTGCGGGCTGTGACCAGCGGTTCTACCGTGAGCCGCACCACACCGCTGCTGCGGAAGGACCACCATGGCCGCCGAAACGCCTGCTCTCGTGCCACCGCCGAAGGTGACCGAGGTCGAGACCCACGGCGTCGAGCCGATCCCCGACGCCGAGCGGACCGCGCGGCCGCTGGACCTGTTCCGGCTCACCTTCGGCGGCGCCAACACCATCGCGACCGTCGTGCTGGGCAGCTTCCCGATCATCTTCGGGCTGTCGTTCCGCGACGCGCTGCTCGCGACGCTGCTCGGCGTCGTCCTCGGCGCGGCGATCCTGGCGCCGATGGCGCTGTTCGGCCCGCGCAACGGCACGAACAACGCGGTCTCGTCGTCGGCGCATCTGGGGGTGCACGGCCGCGTCATCGGGTCGTTCCTGTCGCTGCTGACCGCCGTGGCGTTCTTCTCGATCTCGGTGTGGACGTCCGGTGACGTGCTCGTCGGCGGCGCCAACCGCGCCTTCGGGGTGCCCGCCAACGACCTGGCGGTGGGGATCGCGTACGGCATTTTCGCACTGCTGGTGCTTGTCGTCTGCATCTATGGCTTCCGATTCATGTTGCTGGTCAACAAGATCGCCGTCGTCGCCGCGACGGTACTGTTCCTGCTCGGCATCTTCGCGTTCGGTGGCACGTTCGACCCCGGCTACGCCGGCATCTTCGGACCGGGAGCCGACGCCGAGACCAACGCGCTGTACTGGCCGTCGTTCGTCGGCGCCGCGTTGATCGTGATGTCCAATCCGGTGAGTTTCGGTGCGTTCCTTGGTGATTGGGCGCGATACATCCCGCGTGACACGCCACCGTGGAAGCCGATGGCCGCGGCGTTCTGCGCGCAGCTCGCCACGCTGGTGCCGTTCCTGTTCGGTCTGGTGACCGCCGCGGTGGTGGCGACGAACGCGCCGCGGTTCATCGACGAGGGCAACTACGTGGGCGGGCTGCTGGAGGTGTCGCCGGGGTGGTACTTCATGCCGGTGTGCCTGATCGCGCTGATCGGCGGCATGTCCACCGGCACCACGGCGCTGTACGGCACCGGCCTGGACTTCTCCAGCGTGTTCCCGCGGTTCAGTCGCGTGCAGGCCACGGTGTTCATCGGCGCGCTCGCGATCGTGTTCATCTTCATCGGTCGGTTCGCCTTCAACGTGGTGCAGAGCATCTCGACGTTCGCGGTGCTGATCGTGACGTGCACGGCGCCGTGGATGGTGGTGATGATCATCGGCTGGGTGGTGCGCCGCGGCTGGTATGACTCCGACTCGCTACAGGTCTTCAACCGCAGGCAGCGCGGCGGGCGCTACTGGTTCCGGCACGGCTGGAACTTCCGGGGGCTCGGCGCCTGGCTGGTGTCGGCGGCGCTGTCGCTGTGCTTCGTCAACCTGCCCGGCCAGTTCGTCGGCCCGCTCGGCGATCTGGCGAGCGGCATCGACTTGTCCATCCCGGTCGGTCTGGGTGTCGCCGCGGTGCTGTACCCGCTGCTGCTGTTCGTGTTCCCGGAACCGGCCGACGCGTTCGGTCCCGCGGGCCCGCGATTCGTCCGGGCCGGTGCGCCGGCCGGCATCCCCATCACGTCTGTAGACGAACCCGACAACACCAGTGACTCCGAGGAAGTGACCGCATGACCACGCCCGTTGGCCCGATCGACGCGTCGAAGACGCCGCGTTTCGCCGGGCCGGCCTCGTTCGCCCGCCTGCCCCGCCTCGACCAGGTGCCGCGCGCTGACGTCGCCGTCGTCGGGGTGCCGTTCGACTCCGGGGTCTCCTACCGGCCCGGCGCCCGTTTCGGCCCGACGCATGTCCGCGAGGCGTCACGGCTGCTGCGCCCGTATCACCCGGCGCTGGACGTCTCCCCGTTCGAGATCGCGCAGGTCGCCGACGCCGGCGACATCGCGGTGAACCCGTTCAACATCCATGAGGCGATCGAGACCATCGAGGCCGCCGCCGTCGACCTCACCAGGGACGGCACCAGCCTGGTCACCATCGGCGGCGACCACACGATCGCACTGCCGCTGCTGCGGGCCGCCCACGCCAAGCACGGGCCCGTCGCGCTGGTGCACTTCGACGCGCACCTGGACACCTGGGACACCTACTTCGGCGCCGAATACACCCACGGCACCCCGTTCCGACGCGCCGTCGAGGAAGGCATCCTCGACACCGAGGCACTCTCGCACGTCGGCATCCGCGGTCCGCTGTACGGCAAGAAGGACCTGGAGGACGACCGTCGCTTCGGGTTCGGGATCGTGACCTCCGCCGACGTGTACTACCAGGGGGTGCGCGAGGTCGTCGACAAGCTGCGTCAGCGGCTCGGGAACCGGCCGGTGTACGTGTCCATCGACATCGACGTCCTGGACCCGGCACACGCGCCGGGCACTGGCACGCCCGAAGCCGGCGGTATGACCAGCCGCGAACTGCTGGAGATCCTGCGCGGCTTCCACGGCCTGAACCTGATCGGCGCCGACGTCGTCGAGGTCTCGCCGGCCTACGACCACGCCGAGATCACCGGTGTGGCGGCCTCGCACGTCGCCTACGACCTGGTGTCCCTGCTGGCGATGCGGCACGAGGCCTCCGTGTGACCCGCAACGGTGGCGACGTCGTTGTCGAAACCCTGACCGCGCTCGGGGTTTCGCACGTCTTCGGCATCCCCGGCCAGAACGCGCTGGCGCTGTTCGACGCGATCCGGCGCAGCGACCTGACGTTCGTGAGCTCGCGCGTCGAGAACAACTCGGCGTTCGGCGCCGACGGGTACGCCAGGGCCGGCGGTGAGGTCGGCGTGCTGTTCCTGTCCACCGGGCCGGGCGCGTTGACGGCGTTGGGCGCGCTGCAGGAGGCGTACGCGACCGGCGTGCCGCTGTTGGCGATCGTCAGCCAGGTGCCCCGCGCCGGGATGGGGCTGCGGCGCGGCATGCTGCACCAACTCGACGACCAGCAGCGCAGCGCCGCCAACGTCACGAAAAGCACTGCGGTGGCGCGGCATTCCGGAGAGATCCCGTCGCTGCTGGCCGACGCGTGGTCGCTGGCGCAGTCCGCGCCGGCCGGGCCGACGTGGGTGGAGATCCCGCAGGACGTGCTGCTGGAAGCGAGCGACATCCCGCCGGTCACGTCGGTGGAGACGTCGGTGACGCAGCGGCCACCGCGTGCCGAGCTGGTCGCCGCGGCGGCGGGCCTGTTGAGTGCCGCCGAACGGCCGGTGATCCTGGCCGGGGGAGGGGTGCGCCGCTCACCCGGCGGGCCCAAAGCGTTGGTCGAGCTCGCGGAAATGCTTGACGCGCCGGTGGTCTCGACGGTCGGCGGCAAGGGCGCGATGCCGTTCGGTCATCCGTTGTCGGCGGCGTCGTGGATCGAGGACCGGCACACCACCGCACTGCTCGAGGACGCCGACGTGCTGCTCGCGGTCGGCACCGCACTGGGCGAGATCACCAGCAACTACTTCACCTTCGCGCCGAAGGGCCGGCTGGTCCACATCGA
>NZ_LMVQ01000321.1 GCF_001545925.1 Mycobacterium sp. NAZ190054
CGGCCACCGATCCGGTCGCCGGCAACGGGCCCTCCGCCGACGGACCGGTGACGTCGGGGTTGGTCGCGATGAACCGGGCACCACCCAGGATGAGCCGCAACCAGGTGGTCAGCACGGTGTTGCGCAGCACGCGTGCCCGTTCCGCCGAACTCGGCTCCCGCCGCGCCGATGGACGGTGGTATGCCGTCAACCGGTCGCAGAAGCACAGATCCCAGCCGTGGGTGGCCAGATCCAGCGCGAGGAGCTGCTCCTCGCCGCGGAAGTGCAGGATCGGGGAGAACCCGCCCACCGCCTGGAACGCCGACCGGCGCACCATGGCCGAGCAGGCCTGGAATCCGAGTACCGACGGACCGGGCAGCGCCGGGTCCCGCCCCAACGGGCTCCCGGCGAGTTCGGCGACGATCGGATCCTCGCGCATGTCGGGCCACACCAGGGTCCGGCCCGCCAGGACCGCCACCGACGGGTGTGCGTCGAAGACCTCCTCGGCGACCGCGGGGGCGTCCGGCTCCCACCACGAGTCGTCGTCGCAGAACGCCACGTACGGGGTCGCACAGTGCGCCACCCCGACGTTGCGTCCCACCGCGCCGAGGTTCTCGGACAGCTCGACGACCGTGAGCCGGCCTCCGGAGCCGGCCGCGATGTGTTCGGCCACCGTGACCGAGTCATCGCGGGACGCGTTGTCCACCAAGATGATCGGGGATGGTGTGGTGTCCAGTAACAACCGCAGCACCGCAGCGAGTTCCTCGGAGCGGTTCCGGCTGGCGATCACGAACGAGGTACGAGAACCGGGTGCCATGGCCGTCGGTGCTACCCGTGACGGACCGGGACAAACCCCGTTCGGCCGGGTGCTCGTCACCGGCGGGGCGGGGTTCCTGGGCAGGCACCTGTGCGCGACCCTGGTCCGGTCCGGCGCCGAGGTGGTGTGTGTCGACAACCTGTCCACCAGCTCCGGGGCCGCCGAGGGCACCCCGGGGGTCCGGTTCGTGCGGCACGACATCAGCGTCCCGCTGCCCGAGCCGTGGCGTCACACGGCCTTCGACGTCATCTTCCACCTCGCCTGTCCGGCCTCTCCACCGGACTACCTGCGGTTGCCGTTGGCGACCCTGCGCACAGGGGCGCTGGGCACCGCCGAGGTGCTCGATGTGGCCGACCGCTGCGCGGCCCGGATCGTGCTGGCGTCGACCAGCGAGGTCTACGGCGATCCGCTTCAGCACCCCCAATGTGAAACCTATTGGGGAAACGTCAATCCCATCGGCCCGCGCAGCGTGTACGACGAGGCCAAACGGTATGCCGAGGCGCTGGCGTTCGCGTACCGCAGGGAGCGCGGCACCGACATCGGGGTGGCCCGGATCTTCAACACCTACGGGCCGGGTATGCGCCCCGACGACGGCCGGATGGTGCCGACGTTCTGCGGGCAGGCGCTGCGCGGCGAACCGCTCACGGTGGCGGGCGACGGCACCCAGACCCGCTCGCTGTGCTACGTCGACGACACCATCGCCGGTTTGATCGCGCTGGCGCACAGCGATTTCGCCGGGCCGGTGAACATCGGCAACCCGGTGGAACTGCCCGTGCTGCGCTGCGCGGAGATCATCCGGGACCTCGTCGGCGCGCAGGTCCCGATCGAGCACCGGCCCGCTGCCACCGACGATCCACGGCGTCGTTGCCCCGACATCACGGTGGCCCGGCAGCGTCTGGGCTGGGCGCCGAAGGTCGGCCACCTCGACGGGCTCTCCGCCACGGTGGAGTGGTTCCGCTCCGCTCTCGAGCCGATGCTCACCCCGCGAGCCTAGGAGAAGCGATGCGAATTCTCGGCGTCAACGCCGTGTTCCACGATCCGGCCGCCGCGCTGGTCGTCGACGGGCAGATCGTGGCCGCGGCCGAGGAGGAACGGTTCTCGCGGCGCAAGCACGGCAAGCAGGCGGTGCCGTTCTCGACGTGGGAGCTGCCGGTGGCCGCCGCCCGGTGGTGCCTGGAGGAAGCCGGCCTGAGCGCGAGCGACCTCGACGCGGTCGGCTACTCCTACGAGCCGGCGCTGATGGACGGTGACAGCGGGCAGACCGACGGTCTCGACCGGGACTGGGAATACCTGCGCACCATGTACGCCCAGCGCGCACCCCGGTTCCTCGCGACCGCACTACCGGGGCTGGATCCGGCCGTGGTGCGCCACGTCCGTCACCACGTGGCGCACGCCGCGTCCACCGCGCTGGCCTCACCGCACCCCGACACCGCGGTGCTCGTCGTGGACGGACGCGGGGAGCGCACCTCGATGCTGGCCGGCGTCTACCGTGACCAGAAGCTCGACGTGCTGGCCAGCCAGCCGCTGCCGCACTCCCTGGGTCTGCTGTACGAAAGCCTCACCGAGCACCTGGGATTCGCGCGTTCCAGCGACGAGTACAAGGTGATGGCGATGGGCTCCTACGGCAGCCCGCGCTTCGCCGATCAGCTGCGCGGCAAGGTGTATGCGCGCGGCGACGGAGGCTTCCGCACCGAGCCCGTCGACTGGACCGAGTTCGCACCCCCGCGGACACCGGCACCGTCGGAGTCGAGGTCCGCACTGGCCCGGCCCGAGCCGGTCTACGCCGACCTCGCATGCAGCGTGCAGCGCGTGGTCGAGGAGGTGCTGCTCGACCTCGTCGCCTGGCTGCGGGGCCGCGTCGACGGCGACAGCATCTGCCTGGCCGGCGGTGTCGCGCTCAACTGCGTCGCCAACTCCCGCATCTACGCCGAGAGCGGGTTCGGCCGGGTCTGGATCCAGCCCGCGGCCGGAGACGCGGGCACCGCGCTGGGCGCTGCGCTGACGCTGGCCGCCGAGGCCGGCGACCGCATCGCCCCGATGGCGTCGGCGCAGCTGGGCCGGGGCTGGACCGACGAGCAGATCGGGGCGGTGCTGGACCGGGCTGCGGTGCCCTACCAGCGGCCGGACGACCTGGCCGGTGCGGTCGGTGACGCGCTGGCCGACAACCAGCTCGTGGGCTGGTTCCACGGGCGCGCCGAGTTCGGTCCGCGCGCATTGGGCGGACGGTCGCTGCTGGCCGACCCGCGCAGCGTGGCGAATCTGGAGCGGCTCAACGACGTCAAAGGCCGGGAGCAGTTCCGCCCGGTGGCCCCGATGGTGTTGGCCGACCGGGCCGGTGAGATCTTCGGCCGCGGCCCGCTGCCGAGCCGGTACATGCTGTTCGTGCACGACGTGGCCGACGGGTGGCGCAGCCGCATCCCGGCGGTCACCCACGTCGACGGCACCGCCCGCGTCCAGACCGTCGACGACAGTCAGCCGCTGCTGTACGCCACCATCAGCCGTTTCGCCGCTCGCACCGGGGTGCCGGTGGTGGTGAACACCAGCTTCAACACCGCCGGGCGGCCCATGGTCGACAGCCCGCAGGACGCGCTGGAGTGCTTCGGCAGCGCCCCGATCGACGTGCTCGCGATGGGGCCCTACCTCATCCGGCGGCCGCGATGACACTCGACGCCACGCTCGTGATCCCGACCATCGGCCGGAAATCGCTGTCGCGGTTGCTGTCCGCGCTGGCCGCCGACGACGGAATGCGGCCGGCGGAGATCATCGTGGTCGACGACCGCGTCGTGTCCGGCCCGCTGTCGCTGCCGGACGGTCTGCCGATCCAGGTGGTGCACAGCGACGGACGGGGGCCGGCCGCGGCGCGCAACGTCGGCTGGCGTGCCGCCGCCACGCGCTGGGTGTGCTTCCTCGACGACGACGTCCTGCCGCCCCCGTCAATCACCCGACGAGCAGCCTCCACCTTGAACTCCGGTGTGAACGACCGACGCGTCCGCGACATGTCGACATCCTTCCAGCAGGACACCGTCCCGCTATCTCAGGTGTCCACTGAAACT
>NZ_LMVQ01000322.1 GCF_001545925.1 Mycobacterium sp. NAZ190054
CGGCGACCTGCTGGGACAGCAGCGCGCCCTCGTGGGTCGAGGCTCAGCGCCGCCGGCTGCAGGTCGTTGCCCAGCAGCGGGGCCAGCTGGGCCGGATCACCCGAGGCCAGCGCGGCGAGCAGGGGTTCGGGTGACTCCAGCCGGGGCGGCAGGATACGGTCCTGCTCGGCCCGGAGCCGGTCGATCTCGGCGAACACCTTCGCGGTGGACAGCCCGCCCGGCGAGAACGCCAGCACCCAGTGAAAGGTGTTGCGGGCCAGCACCGTCGCCAGCTCTTCGCCGCGGCCCGTACCGAGCGCGGTGCCGCCGTGCAACGCGAACGGGACGTCGCTGCCCAGCTGGGCCGCCAGCGCATGCAGATCGCGCCGGGGCACGCCGAGCTCCCACAGCGCGTTCATCCCGACCAGCACTGCCGCGGCGTCCGCGCTGCCGCCCGCCATGCCGCCGGCGACGGGAATGGTCTTCTCGATCGAGATGGCGACGTCCGGAGCCCGGCCCACATGCTCGGCCATCAGTTCGGCGGCCCGCCAGGCCAGGTTGCGGTGATCGGTGGGCAGGTCCCCGGCGCCCTCCCCCGACATCTCCAGCGACAGCACGTCGGCGGTGCGCACGGTCACCTCGTCGAGCAGTGACACCGCGTGGAACACCGTGGTCAGCTCGTGGTAGCCGTCCTCACGACGGTCCCCCACGTCGAGGTACAGGTTGACCTTGCCCGGCACCCGGACGGTGACCGAACCCGTGGGGACCCAGTCGGGAGCCGTAATACCGTCGCGCGCGGACACCGCACGACACTAACGAAAAAGCACGACCCCGGCGCAGGGCCGGGGTCGTGCTGATGTTCCGGTCTCGCCGAAACCTGCGCTGAGCGCCGTCTCGGCGGGAGATCAGGCCGTCGGGAGCTGGCTGTCCTTGTCGGCCGTGTCGGCCGTGTCCTCGGCGGCGGCCGGCTCCGCCTTCGGCACCACGTGCCAATCCGCGGAGCGCTGCAGCAGCCGGACGAAATCGTTGATGCTCAACGTCTCGCCGCGGCGGGACGGGTCGATGCTGGCGGCGAGCAGGCGGCTGGCCGACTCGTTGCCGGATCCCGCCCACTCGGCGAACGCGTTGCGGGAGGTCTTGCGGCGCTGCGCGAAGGCCACGTCGATGAGCTCGAAGACCTGCTCGCGGAACTCCGCGTCGGTCGGCCAGGGCGAGGTCTCGTAGCGGTCGATCCGCACCAGGCCCGAGTACACCCGCGGGATCGGCCAGAACACCGTCGGCGACACCATGCCGTAGCGCCGGACGTTGCCGAAGAACCGCACCTTGGCGCTCGGCACCCCGTAGTCCTTACCGCCCGGCTCGGCGGCGAGCCGCTCGGCGACCTCCGCCTGCACCATCACCATCACGGTGCGGATCGACGGGAACTCCGCGAGCAGGTGCAGCAGCGCGGGCACCGCGACGTTGTAGGGCAGGTTCGCGACCAGCGCGGTCGGCATCTCGGTCATGTCCGACTGCTTGAAGGTCAGGATGTCCCGGTTGAGCACGGTCAGCCGGTTCGCCTCGCTGTGCGAGTGGGCGGCGATCGTGGTCGGCAGTTGATTGGCCAGCACCGGATCGATCTCCACGGCGGTCACCTTGGCGCCGCGGTCCAGCAACGCGAGCGTGAGTGAACCCAGGCCGGGACCGACCTCGAGAACGTGGTCGGAGCGGTTCACGCTGGACGCCGACACGATGCGGCGCACGGTGTTGGCGTCGTGCACGAAGTTCTGACCGAAAGACTTGCGCGGCCGGAAGTCGATCGACTTAGCCAGATGCCGTATTTCAGTTCGTCCGAGCAGTCGTATGGTCACGACGCACCGATCCTCCCACTACACGTGGGCCACGCCCCCCAGCCTTGGCGCGCCCGAGTTACCTCAGCAATCGCGATCTGCTCTTCTCTTGTTGCCAGATCCGCCCGCTGAGCATACCTCAGACCCCCGTTACGCTCCCAGGTGTTTTGATCAAATTGAACACCGCCGAAGTAGCCGTTGCCGGTATTGATGGACCAATTACCTCCGGCTTCGCAGCGAGCCAGGGCATCCCAGGTGCTCCCGTTGGTCACCGGCGGGACCTCTGTGCCGGGTTTCGCGCCCACCCTCAGCACACCATCGCGCGCCGGAGCGATTACGACATTGGCTACTGGCAATCTCCCGGTTTCCACCCCGTTGACCGTCGCCACCGCGAAAGTCACGTCCTGCACGCCGGGTTGTCCCGGATCCTCGACGATCTGACGGCTCATGTTCAGCGTCACGTCCTCGATGCGCTGGTTGTTCGGAACCAGCGGCAGGCGCTCGGTCACCTTGGCGATGCGCACCCGGGTGATCGTGACGTGCATGTCGTCGGTCACCGGCGTCGACGGCGCCGGGGAGACGGTGTCGCTTTGCTGCAGCGGCGTCCCGGCCGCTTCGAGCAGGGCTGCGACGTTCGGTGCCGCGAGGCGCACCGTCCTTCGCTGGCCGCCGTCGTCGATGTGCACGTTCTTGGGGCTCACGACCGGAAGTGCCATCCCGTCGAGCGGTAGCCGGCTGGCGCGCGAGGCGGCCACCGGCGCCTTGTCGGTCATCTGCAGCTGGGCCAGCGCCTCGTCGACCGTCGACGCTGTGGTCCACACCTGTTCGCTGCCGCCGCCGTCGGTGGAAATCTCCAGTGGCCGGCTGCGGCGCAGCACGATGGTGTCGGACTGGTGGACGGGGGTGTCGGCGGCGGGATACAGGTCGTCGCGCTCGCCCACCTCGAACCCGTTCTCGGTCACGACGTCGATGACCCGGGACTTCATCGTCGGCACCGACATCGACATCCCGTCGACGGTCAGTGTCACGGTCTTGTGGGAGGCCACCGCGGTGGCGCCGGCGAAGATCAACGCGAGCAAAGTCATCGCGATCAGCGCCCGCATCAGCGGCGAGCGCGTGCGATGGAGTCTGGTCAATGCATTCAAAAGGTCGTCTGTCCCCGACTTAGGCTCAACAGGCGGCATACCTGCCCAACGCGCGAATTATCACAAGACGGTAACGAATAGGTCTAGGACCAGCAACTCGCCAGGCCGTACACCCGCTCCGCTGTGGCAGTCGTCTCCTCCGCGATCGTCTGGGCGGACCGGCCGACCAGGTCGGCCAGCGCCCGCACAGTGTAGGGCAGGCAGTAGGGCTCGTTCGGCGCGCCCCGGAACGGGTGCGGGGTCAGAAACGGCGCGTCGGTCTCGACGAGCAGCTGCCCGGGCGGGATCAACGGGACCGCTTCCCGCAGGTCGCGGGCGTTCTTGAAACTGACGGTCCCGGACAGGCTGAGCACCCACCCCTCGTCGACGCAGGTGCGGGCCATCGCGGCGTCCGACGAGAAGCAGTGGAAGATCACCGTCTCGGGCGCCCCCTCGGCGCGCAGCACGTCCAGCACCGCGGCGTCGGCGTCGCGGTTGTGGATCATCAGCGGCTTACCCGTCCGTTTGGCCAGGTCGATGTGCCACGCGAACGCGTCGCGCTGCTGGTCCGGTTCGGCGCAGCCCTCCAGCCGGCCCGGCCAGTACAGGTCCATCCCGGTCTCGCCGACCGCGACCACCCGGGGATGGCCCGCAAGGCGCTCGATCACGGTGCGCGCCTCCGGCGTCAGCGCATCGGCGCGGGTCGGGTGCAGCGCCACCGCCGCGTACACCCGCGGATCCCACTCGGTCGCGTCGGCCGCCCAGCGCGCGGACTCCAGGTCGTCGGCGATCGTGACGACGGCAGCGGGAAGTGTCCGTAGAGATCGCTGACGATCAGGCCCCACGGCGGCGCCACCGCGGTCGGCACGCTCTTGAGCGCTCGGCACGCGGTCGGGTTGGGGCAG
>NZ_LMVQ01000323.1 GCF_001545925.1 Mycobacterium sp. NAZ190054
CGCGGTCTTCAGCGGGGAGTACCAGAGGCCGTCATAGACGAGCTCGCCCCACTTCTGGTCGGTGGTGCGCTTGAACCGGCCCAGTTCGCGCTCCAGCGTGACGTGCTCGAGCTCGGTGTGGGCGGTGATCAGCACCATCGCGCCGGGCGCCTCGTAGATCTCACGGCTCTTGATGCCGACCAGCCGGTCCTCGACGACGTCGAGGCGGCCGACACCCTGAGCGCCGGCCCGCTCGTTGAGCTGCTCGATGGCCTGCAGCACGGTGACCGGATTGCCGTCGATGGAGACCGGCACGCCTTTGTCGAAGCCGACGATCACCTCGTCGGGGGTGCTCCAGTTGACGGTCGGATCCTCGGTGTAGTCGTAGACGTCCTTGGTCGGGGCGTTCCAGAGGTGCTCGAGGAAGCCGGTTTCAACGGCCCGGCCCCACACGTTCTGGTCGATCGAGAACGGGGAGCGTTTGGTCACGTTGATCGGGATCGCGTTCTCCTCGGCGAACGCGATGGCCTTCTCACGGGTCCAGGCGTAGTCGCGTACGGGTGCGAGCACCTCCAGATCGGGTGCCAGCGACGCGAACCCGACCTCGAAGCGCACCTGGTCGTTGCCCTTGCCGGTGCACCCGTGGGCGACGATGCCGCCGCCGTGCTCGCGGGCCGCGTCGACGAGGTGCTTGACGATCAGCGGCCGGCTCAGCGCCGAGACCAGCGGGTAGCGGTCCATGTAGAGCGCGTTGGACTGGATGGCGGGCAGGCAGTACTGCTCGGCGAACTCGTCGCGGGCGTCGACGACGACGGCCTCGACAGCGCCGCAGTCCAGCGCACGCTGCCGCACCACCTCCATGTCCTCGCCGCCCTGCCCGAGGTCGATGGCGACCGCAACAACCTCACGGCCGGTCTCCTTGCCGATCCAGCTGATCGCCACCGAGGTGTCCAGACCGCCGGAATACGCGAGGATGACGCGCTCGGACATAACGAAACTCCTTCTTGTTGAACTGCTTCAGGCTTTCGAGAGGTTCTCGATGGTGGCGGCCAGCTCGGCGCCGGTCATCGGTTCGCGCGCGATGACGAGGATGGTGTCGTCACCGGCGACGGTGCCGACCACATACGGCAGCGCCGCCCGGTCCAGCGCGCTGGCCAGGTAGTGGGCCGCGCCCGGCGGGGTGCGCAGCACAGCGAGGTTGGCGCTGGAGTCGGTGGACACCAGCAGATCCCCGAGCAGCCGCGTGACGCGTTCGGTGCCGCCGGCGACACCGCGCACCGGGCTGCCGTCCTCGGGGACGATGTAGACGCCGACCCCGCCGTCGGCGCCGCGCAGCTTGACGGCGCCGAGCTCTTCCAGATCGCGGGACAGCGTCGCCTGGGTGACGTCGATGCCCTCGTCGGCCAGCAGCGCGGCCAGCTCGCTCTGGCTGCGCACCGACTGCGCCGACAGCAGCGCCACGATGCGGGCCTGCCTGCCGGCGCGGGTGGTCGAGGCGGTCACGCCCGCTCCAGCAGCCACACCAGCAGGGCCTTCTGCGCGTGCAGCCGGTTCTCGGCCTCGTCCCACACCGCGCTCTGCGGACCGTCGATCACGTCGTCGGTGATCTCGTGACCGCGGTGCGCCGGAAGGCAGTGCAAGACAACGGCTTCCGAATCGGCGTGGCCGAGCAGGTCGGCGTTGACCTGGAACGGGCGGAACGGCCGCACCCGGTCGAGCCCGTCGTTCTCCTGCCCCATCGAGGTCCACGTGTCGGTGACGAGGACGTCCGCCCCGCCGGCCGCCTGCACCGGGTCGTCGGTGAGCGTGACGGTGGCCCCCGTCTGATGGGCGCGGGTCTCGGCGGCGGCGACGAACATCGGGTGCGGCTCGAAGCCGTGCGGGGCGGCGATGGTGACGTCGATGCCCGCGGTGACCCCGCCGAGCATCAGCGAGTGCGCCATGTTGTTGGCACCGTCACCGAAGTAGGCCAGCCGCAACCCCTTCAGCTCACCCTTGCGTTCGATCAGCGTCTGCAGGTCGGCGAGGACCTGGCAGGGATGGAACTCGTCGGACAGCGCATTGACAATCGGGACGGAGGAACCGGACGCCATCGCGGTCAGGCGCTCCTGGGCGAAGGTGCGCCAGACGATCGCGTCGACGTAGCGGGACAACACCTGGCCGGTGTCTTCGAGAGTCTCCTCGCGTCCCAGCTGGGTGCTGCGGCCGTCCACCACCACGGCGTGCCCGCCGAGTTCGGCGATGCCCATCTCGAACGAGAACCGGGTGCGCGTCGAGTTCTTCTCGAAGATCACCGCGACGCCGCGCGGCCCTTCCAGCGGGCGCCGGCTGAACCGGTCCTTCTTGAGGTCGGCGGCCAGCGCCAGCACCTCGGCCTGCTCCTCGGGCGAGAAGTCGTCGTCGCGGAGGAAATGCCGTGTCATCGAGAGTTCTCCTGGGCGGCCTGATCGAGGATGGACGGAAGCGCCGCCAGGAAGGACTCGGCTTGCGCCTCGGTGAGCACCAGCGGTGGGGCGAGCCTGACGACGTCGGCCGCGGCGGCGTTGACGAGGAAGCCGGCGTCGCGCGCGGCGGCTTCGACGGGTTTGGCGGCCTCGGCGGTGAGCACGATCCCGCGCAGCAACCCGCGGCCGCGGACGTGGTCGACCAGCGGATGCCCGAGCGTCTCCACGCCGTGGGCGATCGTCTTGCCGAGCACGTCGGCGCGTTCCACCAGGCCTTCGTCGGCCAGCACCTTCAGCACCGCCAGCGCCGCGGCGGTGCACACCGGGTTCCCGCCGAAAGTGCTGCCGTGCAGACCGGGGGTGAGCAGGTCGGCGGTGGCGCCGACGGCCAGGCACGCCCCGATCGGCAGCCCGCCGGCGAGGCCCTTGGCGAGCGTGACGATGTCGGGGGTGATGCCGTCGTGCTGGTGGGCGTAGAACGCGCCGGTGCGCCCGACGCCCGTCTGCACCTCGTCGAGCACCAGCAGCGCGCCGTGCGCGGCGGTGATCTCGCGCGCGGCCACCAGGTAGCCGGCCGGCGGGACGACGACGCCGCCCTCCCCCATGATCGGTTCCAGGAACACCGCGGCGGTGTCGTCGTCGACCGCGGCGCGCAGCGCTTCGACGTCGCCGTAGGGCACGTGGGTGACGTGGCCCGGCAGCGGCTCGAACGGGGCCCGCTTGGACGGCTGACCGGTGAGCGCCAGCGACCCCATCGTGCGGCCGTGGAAGGCACCGTCGGCGGCGACGACGTTGGTCCGGCCGGTGAGCCGGGAGATCTTGAAGGCCACCTCGTTGGCTTCGGTGCCGGAGTTGCAGAAGAACGCCTTGGCGGGGGCGCCGAGCAGCCCGACGAGCGATTCGGCCAGGGCCACACCGGGTTCGGTGGCGTACAGGTTCGAGGTGTGTCCGAGTGTGTTCAGCTGCCGGGTGACCGCCTCGATCACCGCGGGATGACGGTGGCCCAGCACGTTGACCGCGATGCCGCCGAGCAGGTCGACGTAGGACTTGCCGTCGGTGTCGGTGACGACGGCTCCGTCGCCGCTCACGAGCGCCAGCGGCGGCGTGCCGTAGTTGTTCATCATCACCGCCGACCAGCGGTCCAACAGCTTGTCGGTCATGCCCGCACCACCTTCGTGCCCGCGCCTTCGTCGGTGAACAGCTCGACGAGCACGCAGTGCTCGACGCGGCCGTCGATCACGTGCGCGCTCGGCACACCGCCGTCGATCGCACGCAGACACGCCTCGATCTTGGGCACCATGCCCTCCTCCAGCGTGGGCAGCAGGTCGGCCAGCGCGTCCGAATCGATCTGGCTGACCAGGGATTCGCGGTCAGGCCAGCGTGTGTAGAGACCCTCGACGTCGGTCAGCATCAGCAGTTTCTCGGCGCCGAGGGCCTCGGCCAGCGCGGCGGCGGCGGTGTCGGCGTTGATGTTGTAGACCAGGCCGGCGTCGTCCGGGGCGATCGTCGACACCACCGGGATGCGGCCGGCATCGATGAGGTCGAGCACGGCGTCGGTGTTGACCCGCTCGACGTCACCGACCAGTCCGATGTCGGTGGCCACCCCGTCGACCATCACGGTGCGCCGCACCGCGGTGAACAGGTGGGCGTCCTCACCGGTGATGCCGACGGCGTAGGGGCCGTAGGCGTTGATGAGGTTGACCAGCTCGCGGCCCACCTGACCGAACAGCACCATGCGGGCGACGTCGAGCACCTCGGGGGTGGTGACGCGGAATCCGCCCTTGAAATCGCCTGCGATACCGAGCTTTTTGAGCATGGCCGAGATCTGGGGCCCGCCGCCGTGCACGACGACGGGGTGGATACCGCAGTTGCGCAGGAACACCATGTCGGCGGCGAACGCGGCCTTGAGCCTGTCGTCGGTCATCGCGTTGCCGCCGTACTTGACCACGACGATCTTGTCGTTCAGCGCGGTCAGCCACGGCAGTGCGTCGGCGAGCACCCGCGCCTTGACGGAGGTCTCGACGGCCGGCGTACTCATGAGCTGTACGCCGAGTTCTCTTCGACGTAGGCGTGGGACAGGTCGGTGGTGCGGATCGACGCCGAGCCCGATCCGACACCGAGGTCGACCACGACCGAGATCTCCTCGCCGCTCAGATCCACCTCACGCGCTCCCGGCACCCCGACGCTGTCCACGCACACCGGAGATCCGTTGAAGGACACGGCGATCCGATCGGCGTCGAGCTTCACCGGGGCCATTCCGACGGCGGCCAGCACCCGCCCCCAGTTCGGGTCGGAGCCGAACAGCGCGGTCTTGACCAGGCTGTCGCGGGCGATCACCCGTGCGGCGGCGACCGCGTCGTCCTCGCTCGCGGCACCGGTGACGGTGACCAGAACCCGTTTGGTGACGCCTTCGGCGTCGGCCTGCAACTGCGCGCACAGGTCGTCGCACACGCGCAGCACCGCATCGTCAAGTTCCTGCTGGCTGGGTGTCACCTCGCTGGCCCCCGACGACAGCAGGAGCACGGTGTCGTTGGTCGAGCAGCTGCCGTCGACGTCGAGGCGGTCGAACGTGCGGGACACCGCGTTCTTCAGCGCGGCCTGCAGCGCCGCCGGGGTGGCGGCCGCATCGGTGGTGATCACGCACAGCATGGTCGCCAGTGACGGGGCGAGCATGCCGGCCCCCTTGGCCATCCCGCCGACGGTCCACTTGTCGTCATGGTGCAGCGCAACCTGCTTGGGCACGGTGTCGGTGGTCATGATCGCCCGCGCGGCCTCGTCGCCGCCGGTCAGGCCGCCGGCCATCTCCTGCACGATCTCGCGCACGCCGGCCAGCATCTTGTCCATCGGCAACCGGTCGCCGATCAGTCCGGTCGAGCACACGGCGACCTCGATCGCACCGGTCTCGGTGCCCCAGTCCGACAGCGCCGCCGCGACCGCCTCGGCGGTGGCGTGGGTGTCCTGGAATCCCCCCGGCCCGGTGCACGCATTGGCGCCGCCGGAGTTCAGGATCACCGCGCGCAGCTTCCCGGTGGTGAGCACCTGCTGCGACCACAACACCGGCGCCGCCTTGATCTTGTTGCGGGTGAACACACCGGCGGCCGCGTGGTCGGGACCCTCGTTGAACACCAGGGCCAGGTCCAGCTTGCCGGAGGCCTTGATCCCCGCGGCGATGCCGGTGGCCCGGAAGCCCGCGGGCGCGGTGACACCCTGATTGCGCAGCAGCCGTGTCACGGGGCCACCCCGACCGTCGAGAGCCCCTCGGTCTCGGGCCAGCCCAGCGCCAGGTTCATCGACTGCACAGCCGCTCCTCCGGTTCCCTTCACGAGATTGTCGATGGCGGCGACCGCGATGAACGTCGAGGCGTCCTCGTCGACTGCGATCGCGAGCTGCGCGGCGTTGCTGCCGATCACCGCGCCGGTCTTGGGCAGCTGCCCGTCGGGCAGGAGATAGACGAAAGGCTCGTCGGTGTAAGCCTTCTCGTAGGCGGCGCGCAGCTGCGACACCGACGCGTCGGTCCGCGCCGTGCAGGTCGCCAGGATGCCGCGGGAGGTGGGGATCAGCACCGGGGTGAAGGACACCGTGACGTCCCCGCCGGCCACCGTGCGCAGGCCCTGGGCGATCTCGGGCGTGTGCCGGTGTCTGCCGCCGATGTTGTAGGCGCGGGCCGACCCGATGACCTCGGCGCCGAGCAGGTCGACCTTGGCCGACCGCCCGGCTCCGGAGGTACCGCTGACGGCGACGACGGTCACGGCGGGCTCGACGAGTCCCTCGGCGAGCGCGGGCCACAGCGCCAGTAGCGCCGCGGTGGGATAGCAGCCGGGCACGGCGACCCGTCTGGTGTCGCGCAGCCGGTCACGGCCGCCGGGAAGCTCGGGGAGTCCGTAGGGCCAGCTGCCGGCGTGCTCCGAACCGTAGAACCGCTGCCAGGCGCCGGGGTCGGTCAGCCGGAAGTCGGCGCCGCAGTCGACGATCAGGACGTCGGGGCCCAACTGCTCGGCCAGGGCGGCCGAATGCCCGTGCGGCAGTCCGAGGAAGACCACGTCGTGGCCGGCCAACACGTCGACCTCGGTCGGCTGCAGCGTGCGGTCGGCGAGCGGCAGCAGATGGGGGTGGTGTTCGGCCAGGGCCGATCCGGCACTGGACGCGGCGGTCAGCGCGCCGATGGTCAGCCTGCCGTCGGCGTAGGCGGGGTGACCGAGGAGCAGACGCAGGATCTCTCCCCCGGCGTAACCGCTGGCACCGGCGACCGCGACGGAAGTCATGCCGGAGATCTTGCATGGTTATGCACGAAACTGCAAATTCATTATTGCCGCGTGGTGTCGGGCCTCGCCGACGTAGGTTTGACCTTACGCCGTCCGGTACCGGCTCGATCCCAGCAGGAGGGTCGATGGGATCACCATGCTGCCGCGCCTGCGGCACGCTGCTGCGGGACGGGGCGAGATTCTGCGATCACTGCGGGGTAAAGACCGCCACGCCCGAGGTCGCCGAATACAAGCAGGTCACCGTGTTGTTCGCCGACGTCGTCCGCTCGATGGACATCGCCAGGACGGTCGGGCCGGAACGCCTCAGCGAGATCATGGCCGAATTGATGCGGCGCTCCTCCGGGGTGATCCGCGGATACGGCGGCGTGGTCAACCAGTTCACCGGCGACGGGCTGATGGCGGTGTTCGGCGCACCGCATGCGCTCGAGGATCACGCGGTGCTCGCATGTCGTGCCGCGTTACGCGTGGTGGAGGAGGTCCGTCATCAGGCTGTCGAGGTGCTGGGACGGGACGGAATCGATCTGCAACTGCGGGTCGGCCTGAACTCCGGACAGGTGATCGCCGGTGAGATCAGGTCCGGTGTGCTGGGCTACACCACATTCGGCGAAGAGGTCGGGATGGCCCAGCGGATGGAGTCGGTTGCGCCCGCCGGCGGTGTGATGCTCAGCGCGGCCACCGCCCGGCTGGTCGAGAACTGCGCCATTCTCGGCGGCCCTGAGCACGTCCCGATCAAGGGGCGGAATGCCCCCATTCCCGTGCGTCGCCTGTTGGCCGTTCCTACCGACCGTTCCAGGCGCCAAGCGGGTCAGGAGCCGCCCCTGACGGGACGTGCCGACGAACTGGCCGTGATGATCGCGCTGCTGGACCGTGCACTGGCCACCCACGGGCTCGTCGGCCGCGTCGTAGGCCCCGCAGGTATCGGCAAGACACGCCTTGTCACCGAGATCGTCGACGTGGCCGCGAGCCGGGCGCTGCCGGTGTACATCACCTACTGCGAGTCCCATACCCGCAACCTGTCCTTCAGCGCCGCGGCCCGGCTGTTGCGCGCCGTTCTGGCGGTCACCGACGCGCCGGCCGACCGTGCCCGGTCGCGGGTGCGCTCTGCGTTGCCGGACGCGGACGCCGACGATCTGCTGCTCCTCGATGATCTGCTCGGGGTCCGTGACCAGGCGACGGCGCCGCCCGATGTCTCCCCCGAGGCACGCCGGCGGCGGCTGACCGAGGTCGTCAAAGGCATCTTGCTGCAGCGTCGTTCAGGTCTCTATGTGATCGAGGACGCGCACTGGATCGACGAGGCGAGCGAGTCGCTGCTCGTCGACGTTGCCGACGTGCTACCGAAGACGCGGTCGCTGGTGCTTGTCACCCACCGGCCCGAATACCGAGGGGCCCTCAGCAGGATCGCCTCCGGCGAGGCTGTCGCGCTGGGACCGCTGTCCGATATGCACGTCGACGCGCTGACGTCCGAGCTACTGGGCGCCGACGCGTCGGTTCAGCGCATCGCGCACCAGATCGTCGAGAAGGCCTCCGGCAACCCGCTTTTCGTCACGGAGATCGTTCGAGATCTGGCACAGCGTGGTGTCCTCCAGGGGCGACGCGGGCACTACCGGAGCATCGGCGAACAACGGGACATCGCCGTCCCGGCCACTCTGCAGGCGACGATAGCCGCCCGCATCGACCGGCTCCCCACGCCGGTCAAGTCGGTGTTGTACGCCGCAGCGGTGATCGGCACCCGCTTCGGCCCGGATCTTCTGCGGGCGGTTGTCGATGACGACGAACTGGTGACCGGCGCGATCGTGGTCCTGCAGGAAGCCGAACTCGTCGATCGGGTCTCGTCGCTGTCCTGGGTCGAGTTCACCTTCCGGCACCCGTTGATCCACGCGGTGGCATACGAGTCGCAGCTCAAGGCGGTGCGCAACGACATGCACCGGCGGGTGGCCGCCGCGATCGAACGTGCGAACTCCACCGATCCGGAGCAGCACGCAGCGCTGATCGCCGAACACCTGCACGCCGCAGGCGATCTGCGGGTCGCCTTCGAATGGCATATGCGTGCCGGCCGCTGGCTGAGCCATCGCGACCGGGCCGCCGCCTGGGAGAACTGGCGGTGTGCACGCAGAGCTGCCGAGGCACTTCCCGACGGCGATACCGAGCGAACAGCGCTCCTGAGCTCGGCACTCACCCAGCTGTGCAGCGAATCCTGGCGCACCGGCGGCAATCTCGACGACGCCGGGCTCGGCGAGCTCCGGACACTGTGCGAGACGTCCGGTGACCGCCGATCGCTGGCGATCAGTCTGGCCGGCATCATCATGGCGCTCACCGGGCAGCACCGTCACAGCGAGGCGATCGGGCTGATCCCCGAGTTGACTGCGCGAATCCGCGCACTGCGCGATCCGGTTCTCGGCTGCGCTCTGTGGTTGGCGGTCGCGTACGCCCGGTCCGAGGTCGGGCAGCTGCGGGAAGCGCTGAGACTGGCCCAGACGGTGATCGACCTGTCGGACGGGGACCTGACGAGAGGCAACCTGTTGTTCAGTTCGCCGCTGGTGAGCGCGATGCGGATGCGCGGCCTGTACCGGCTCTGTCTCGGAGTCGACGGATGGCGCTCCGACGGTGATGCAGCGATTGCGATGGCACACGACCTGGATCCGACGAGCCGGGTCAGTTCGGTGCTCTACAAGTACATCCTGTCGATCCCGGTCGGAGCGCGCCGCGTCGACGAGGTGGCCCTGCAGGAGACCGCCGCTGCACTCCGGCTGGCCGAACATGCCGGTGACGAGCTCACGTTGACGACGGCCCGCGTCGCCCGAGGGCTCGTCCTCGTCTATGGGAACGACCCGGGCGAGGAGGCGGTCGATCTGTTGACGAAGGCCCGCGAGGCAACCAACCGACGCCGATTCACGATGAACGCGATGGCGCTCGCCGAACCCGCACTCGCGCGCTGTATGGCTCAGCGCGCTGACCTCTCCGGCGCGATCGACTCGGCACGCGGCGCGATCAGCGACATGCTCACCGCCGGCGAGGTGCTGTCCCTGGGAGTTGCCACGTCGGTGCTGGTGGAGTCCCTCGTCAAGCGTGCCGGCGACGGCGACCTCGCCGAAGCGACGGCCGCCGTCGACCGGCTCGCCGCAGTCGCTGTCGATCCGGGATTCGTGCTGTACGACGTGTCGCTACTGCGGCTGCGCGCACTCCTGGCCGAGGCGGTGGGAGACGACGCCGTCAGTCACGAGTACATGAAACGTGCCCGGGCCGCGGCGGCCGCGTCGAACTACGAAGTGCCGCAGACGACGACCGAGATCTTCGCGTCGTTGCGCTGAGCGGACCCGGCGTCAGCGGCGTTGCTCGGCCCCGACACGCTGCCCGGCGAGCGCCACCGCGGCGTCCCGTGCGGCGCTGGCCTCTTCTTCGGTCAGCGTGCGGTCGGGCGCGCGGAAGCGCAGCGCCAACGCCAGCGACTTGCGTCCGTCACCGATCTGCGGGCCGGTGTACACGTCGAAGATCCGGACGTCCTCGAGCAGCTCACCGGCCCCGGCCCGGACAGCGTCGACGACGCTCTGCGCCGCGATGTCTTCGTCCACGATCAGGGCGATGTCCTGGAACACCGCCGGGAACGGTGACACCGCGGGCACCGGCAGCCGGTCGACCAGCGGCACCGCGTCGAGATCGAGCTCGACCGCGCAGGTGCCCTTGGGCAGTCCGGAACGCTCGACGACCGCCGGGTGGAGCTGCCCGGCATGCCCGACGACGACGTCACCGACGAGGATCTCGGCGCACCGACCCGGGTGCCAGGGCAGGTGTTGGGCGGCCCGGAAGGTGAACTCGATGTCCGCGGCGCGACCGATGACCCGGACGGCCTCGAACGCATCCGCGGCCTCGACCGGCCTGCCCCGGCCCCAGGGCCCTGCCGGTTCGCGCAGGCCTGCCAGCACCGCCCCGACGTGCTGGGGCTGCCGTGGCAGCGAGGCGTCCAGCGCGGCGATCTCGTCGTCGGTGGGCCGCCGGTCGTTGGGGATGCGCTCGACCGCTCTGGTGTCGGCCGTCGGCTCCACCACCTGGGCGATCGCGAACAGCGCGACGTCGACCGCACCCCGGGACACGTTGCGGCTCAGTGCTTCCAACAGCCCGGGCAGCAACGTGGTGGCCAGGTGAGGCCGGTCGGACTCGAGCGGGTTGAGCACCTGTGTGGTGTTCCGGCGCGGATCATCGGCCTCGAGGCCCCACTGGTCGAAGATCCCGGCGGGCAGGAACGGGGTCGGCAGGATCTCGACGAACCCGTTGAGCGCGAGCGACTTCCCGACCGCACGCCGACGTTTCTGGTCGGCGGTCAGGCCGCGGCCGGCCGGTGCGGCGGGCAGCACGGAGGGGATCACGTCGAGCCCCTCCAGGCGCATCACCTCCTCGACCAGGTCGGCGGGCTGACGCAGGTCGGGTCGCCAGCTCGGCGGGGTGGCCGTCAGCGTGTCACCGTCGACGACGACGGAGGCACCGATCTGCGTCAACCGCTTCCGGGCGGCGCCCTTCGGGTAGTCGACACCGGCGGTGCGGTCGGGCAGGTCGGCGGGCATGCTGACCGCGGGATGCGACCAGTCCTGGCGGGGAGGGTCGCCCCGCCAATCGGTCAGCGTGGGTTCGATTGTGCCGCCGGCGATCTCGGCGAGCAGTGTGGAACAGCGGTCCAGTGCGGCGACCGACACGGCGGGGTCGACGGTGCGCTCGTAGCGCCGGCCCGCCTCACTGTGCAACCGGAGCCGCCGCTGGGTCCGCGACACGGCGGCGGGGTCCCAGACGGCCGCCTCCAGCAGGACGTCGGTGGTGGCGTCGCGCACCTCGGTGGTGCCGGCGCCCATCACACCGCCGATCGCGGCGGTCGCGGCGTCGTCGACGATGAGCACGTCGACCGAGTCCAGAGTGCGCTCGACGTCGTCGAGGGTGACCACCGTCTCCCCCGGTTCGGCGAACCGGACCCGGAACCCGCCGGTGATGAGGCTGCGGTCATGGGCGTGCATCGGATGACCCAGCTCGAGCATGACGTAGTTGGTGACGTCGACCGCGGGCGAGATCGCCCGGATTCCGCTGAGCAGCAATCGGCGCTGAAGCCACCACGGGGACACCGCGTTCGGGTCGATCCCGGTGACCGGACGCAGCCCGAAGCGCTGCACACCGGTACCCGGCTCGATGGTCACCGGCAGCGCCTCACCTTCGGCAGGCAGCGGGGCGACGTCGGCGGGATCGGCGAAATCGAGGTCGTAGGCGTTGGCGATCTCGCGGGCCATCCCACGCACCGACAGGCAGTAGCCCCGGTCCGGCGTGATCGCCAGATGGAACACCACGTCGTCGAGGCCGAGCACGGCGGCGGCCGGCGTGCCCGGTTCGGCGGTCCCCGGCGGCAGCACCAGGATGCCGGAGTGGTCTGTCCCCAGGTTCAGTTCGGACACCGAGCAGATCATGCCGTCGGAGGTCCGGCCGTAGGTCTTGCGGGTCGCGATGGTGAAGTCACCCGGCAGCACGGTGCCCGGAAGGGCGACCACGACCAGATCTCCGACCGCGAAGTTCGTTGCACCGCAGACGATGTCGCGAGTATCCGGTTCGCCGACATCGACCTTGACCGCCCGGATCGGCTTCTTGAACTCGGTGAGTTCCTCGATCTCGGCGACGCGGCCGATCGTCAGCGGTCCGGTGACCGGACCGACGGGGATGATCTCCTCGACCTCGTGGCCGATGCGGATGAGTGCCTGCTCGAGCTCTTCGGCGGGCACGTCCCAGCCCGGCGAACCGGCCTGCACGATCTCGCGGAGCCAGCTGTAGGGAAGGCGCATCAGGCTCCCACCCCGAACGGCAGCGAGAACCGGACGTCACCCTCGACCATGTCGCGCATGTCCGGGATGCCGTTGCGGAACTGCAGCGTGCGTTCCAGACCCATGCCGAACGCGAATCCCGAGTACACCTCGGGGTCGATACCGCAGGCGCGCAGCACATTCGGGTTCACCATGCCGCAGCCGCCCCACTCGACCCAGCCCGGTCCGCCCTTCTTGTTCGGGAACCAGATGTCGACCTCCGCGGACGGCTCGGTGAACGGGAAGAAGTGCGGCCGGAACCGGGTACGTCCCTGCGGGCCGAACTGCGCCCGGGCGAACGCGTCGAGCGTGCCGCGCAGATTGGCCATCGTCAGGCCCTTGTCCACGGCCAGGCCCTCCACCTGGTGGAAGACCGGGGTGTGGGTGGCGTCGAGTTCGTCGGTGCGGAAGGTGCGCCCGATCGAGACGATGTACACCGGCAGCTCACGCTCCAGCAGCGCGCGGATCTGCACCGGCGAGGTGTGTGTGCGCAACACCTGCCGGGACCCGTCCGGGGCGATGTGGAAGGTGTCCTGCTCGCTGCGCGCCGGGTGGTCGGGCGGGAAGTTCAGCGCGTCGAAGTTGAACTGTTCGGTCTCGACCTCGGGCCCCTCCGCGAGTTCCCAGCCCATCGCGACGAAGGTGTCGGCGACGTTCTCGGCCAGGATCGTGATCGGGTGCCGGGCCCCCACGGGCCGGCGGCTCGACGGCAACGTGACGTCGATGCGCTCGGCGACCAGCACCGCGGCGTCACGCTCGGCGCGGAGGACGGCCAGCCGGTCGTCGTAGGCGGCCTGCGCCTCGGTGCGCGCGACGTTGACCCGCTTACCGGCGTCGGCGCGGTCGGCCTTGGGCAGTGAGCCCAGGGCCTGTCGCGCGAGCGCGATCGGCGAACGATCCCCGAGGTGCTCGGTCTTGGCCTTGGCGAGCTCGTCAAGGGTCGCGGCCTGGTCGAAGGCGCGCCGGGCTGCGCTGACCGCGTCGGCCAGCGCTTGGTCTGATAGGTCTACTGGCTGATCAGCCACCCGGCGATCATAGGCGATGCGTTTCCGGGCGCTGCGCCTGCGATCACCCTCCGGCGGCTGCGCCGTCGCTGTCGTCCGTCGACGACGGCCGGAGAGTCCGGAGCCGGTACATGGTGAAGTCGGCGGGCACACCGTCCTGCCGGGTCGCGAAGACAGGTCGGCGGAGTTTCCTCGCCGAGACGCCGAGGGTCTGGAACTCGTCCTCCGGGATGCGCTCCAAGGTGGCCTCGGACACCACGAGTTCGCCCCGGGTGGCGCGCTCCATCACCCGGGCGGCCAGGTTCACGTCGACACCCAGCCAGTCCGAGCCGATCCGCTGCGGCCGGCCGGTATGGATCCCCACCCGCATCCGGGGTGTATACCCGTCCAGGTCAAGGGCTTTCACGGCCCGGCGGGCGGCGACGGCGGCCCGCACCGCGGTGGCGGGGTCGGTGAACACCGCCATCAGGCCGTCACCCATGCGCTTGACGATGTGCCCGCCGGCTTCCAGCAGCGGCGGTTCGACGGCTTGGGACACCCGCCGCAGCAGCCGCAGCGTGGCGTCGTCGCCGGCCTCGAGTGACCACGCCGAGAACCCGACCAGGTCGGTGAACACCAACGTCATCTCGGCGTTGGCGGGACGACCCGAGACGCGTTCGGTGAGCGCCTGCCAGACCTGCAGCGCGCCGAGGCTCACCTCCCGGGTCACCGCGTCGCGTTCCAGGATCCGGTCGGCCGCGCGGGCGGCAGCGCTCGGACCGCCGACACCGCTGACCGACAGCGGGTCGCCGAAGTCGGGATCTCCGGGCAGCGCACGCCGGGTGCGGCGGAGAAACGAGATCAGGCCGTCGTGACGGTTGACGTCCTTCAACCAGCCCATCGGTCCGGCAGACCGGCCACCTGCTGGTTCACCCGGCGGGTCGTCGTCCACGCCGCCAGCCTAATCGAGTCGCCGGGCACGACCTCCGTTCCGTAGACAACGATTGTTGTCAGCGCTTATCGTGGGGAGATGCGATCAACGGCGATGGCAGACCCTTCGGCGTCCGAAGGCAATCCGCTCGGCCCCGGCTCCTTGACGTGGAAGTACTTCGGCGACGTGCGGACCGGCATGCTCGGCGTGTGGATCGGCGCGATCCAGAACATGTACCCCCAACTCGGTGCCGGCGTCGAGGACCATTCGATCCTGCTGCGGGAACCGCTTCAACGGGTGGCGCGCTCGGTGTACCCGATCATGGGCGTGGTCTACGACGGTGACCGTGCCGCACAGACCGGCGCGCAGATCCGCGGCTTCCACAAGACGATCAAAGGTGTCGACGCCGAGGGCAGGCGCTACCACGCGCTCAATCCCGAGACGTTCTACTGGGCGCACGCGACGTTCTTCATGCTGATCATCAAAACCGCCGAGTACTTCTGCGGCGGCTTGACCGAGGCCGAGAAGGAACAGCTGTTCGACGAACACGTGCAGTGGTACCGGATGTACGGCATGAGCATGCAGCCGGTACCGGAGTCCTGGCAGGCGTTCTGCGAGTACTGGGACCGTAAGTGCCGCGAGGAATTGGAGATCAACCAGGCGACCCTCGACATCTTCTCGATGCGGATCCCCAAGCCGTGGTTCGTGATGATGCCGACCCCGCTGTGGGACCAGATCTTCAAACCGATGATCGGCGCCCAACGCTGGATCGCCGCAGGGGTTTTCGACCCCGTCGTGCGGGAGCGGGCGGGCATGCGGTGGACCCCGGGCGACGAGATCGTGCTGAGGCTGTTCGGCAAGCTGGTCGAGCTCGCGTTCCTGGCCGTGCCCGACGAGATCCGGCTGCATCCGCGCGCGGTCGCCGCGTACCGTCGCGCCGAGGGCAGGATTCCCGCCGACGCACCGCTGGTGGAGGCGCCGGCGTTCATGGCGCCGCCGCGCGACCGCCGCCACATGCCGATGCACTACCTGCCGCCTCAGAAATCCCTGCTGGATCGGGTCGGGTCGCTGGTCCATACCACGTTCTCCCTGGCGGGAGTACGCCGACCGGCCACCATCCGGCGCCGGGCGGATAAGGCAGCCTGAACGCATGCTCGAATGGTCTGACGTCGATCTTGCCGTGCGCGACGCCGTCCGGGAGTTCGTCGACAAGGAGATCCGCCCGCACCTCGACGAGCTCGAAAGTGGCGATCTGGAGCCCTACCCCATCATCCGAAAGCTGTTCTCGACCTTCGGGATCGACGCGATGGCCAAGGAGGCGCTGGACAAACGCCTCGCCCGGTTGCGGGACGGTGACGATCGACCGGCGAAATCCGGCGCCGGCATGTTCGGTGGCGGCTCCCCCGGCATGGGGTTCGTGCTGATCAGCGAGCTGTGCCGGGTCTCGATGGGGCTGGTCACCGGCATGGGCGTGAGCCTGGGCTTGACCGTGCCGACGATTCAGAGCCGCGGCACCCTGGCCCAGCAGGAGCGCTGGCTGCCGGGCCTGGTCACCTACGAGAAGATCGGCGCGTGGGCGATCACCGAACCCGATTCGGGCTCGGACGCGTTCGGCGGCATGAAGTCCTATGTGGTGCGCGACGGCGACGACTACATCCTCAACGGCCAGAAGACGTTCATCACCAACGGTCCGGACGCCGACGTGGTGGTGGTCTACGCCAAGCTCGACGAGGGTGACGGCGCCGACAAACGCGACCGCAAGGTGCTGACCTTCGTCCTCGACAAGGGCATGGAGGGCTTCGAGCAGTCCAAGCCGTTCCGCAAGATGGGCATTCACTCGTCCCGCACCGGTGAACTGTTCTTCCACAACGTCCGACTGGGCCGCGACCGGCTGTTGGGCGAGACCGAGGACAACAAGTCCGGCGACGGTCGCGACAGCGCCCGGTCCAGCTTCTCCACCGAGCGCATCGGTGTCGCAGCCATGGCGCTCGGGGTGATCGAGGAGTGCCTGCGGTTGAGCGTGGACTACGCCAAGAGCCGCACGCTGTGGGGCCAGGAGATCGGCCAGTTCCAGCTGATCCAGCTCAAGCTCGCCAACATGGAAGTCGCGCGGATGAACGTGCGCAACATGCTGTTCCGCATCATCGAGTCGGCACAGGCCGGCGCTCCGGTGTCGCTGGCCGAGGCCTCGGCGATCAAGTGGTACTGCTCGCAGGCCGCCACGGACGTCGCGATGGACGCGGTGCAGTTGTTCGGCGGCAACGGTTACATGACCGAGTACCGCGTCGAGCAGCTGGCCCGCGACGCCAAGTCACTGATGATCTACGCGGGAAGCAACGAGGTCCAGATCACCCATGTGGCCCGGGGGCTGCTGAGCGGCTAGCCTTCTGCGCCGCCGGTGCCGGTGCCGCCGTTGTCGCCGCCGGCCGTGTCGTCGTTGCCTGCGTTCTGATCGTCGTCGTCACCGGCGTTCTCATCGCCGGCGGCGTTGTCACCCGCCTGTGGATCGCCGCTCTGCGCAGCCGCTCCCTCGATCTCGTCGGCGGGCTTGGGGTCTTCCTCCGGCTCGGTCGACTCCGGGACCTGCACCTGCGTCACGGGTTCGCGATCGGGTTCGAAGACGACGGTGGGACCGCTGCCGGTCGTCGGCTCGATCAGCCCGGACCGGTAACCGGTTTCGTGGCGTGTCTGTTCGACGGGGGCGGGCCCTGAGGAGACCCGCTGATCGGGCCCGCTCGGCGCGGGATCGGCCGGCGGGGGCGCCGGCTGCGGGGCGGGCGGGTCGGACAGTTGCATCTCGTCGAGGTTGGGCGGAATGCCGACGGTCCACCTCGGCCGGTTGTAGGCGGAGTCGATGATCGGCCGCAGCACGTCGTCCATGAAGTTCACGAATTCCGGCTCGAAGCCCCACTCCAGAAGGGGTTGCAGCAGCGGAAGCAGCGGGGTGGGGATCAGCACCGTGGTCACACTGCCCCCGGCGTCGTTGGTGTCGATGTAGTACATGGTGGGCACGGTGAAGATGTCGGTCCATGCCGCGTCGACGTGCAGATCGACCCCACCCATCACGGCGTTGACGACGGCGAGCAGGTTGAACGGGTTGTCCGGGAAATCCGAGACGCCGTCGTACTCGGCCATCACGATCATCACGTGGTACGGGGTCTCGGGCAGCGGCTGGTACGGCACGCCGCCGATGTTCATCATCAGCGGGTTCGGTGCGCCGTAGATCATCACGTTGAAGTGCTCCGGGTCAGGACGCTCGTCCGGGTTCAGCGCCATCAGCATCCGCAGCACCCGGTCCACCGCGGGCGCACCCTCGGACACCCCACCGATTGTGATGCGCTCGTCGGGATTGGCCTCGAGGGTCTTCACCACGGCGTCGTAGAGGCTCTTCGTTCCCTCGTCGACGGAGTACGCGAAGTCGTCGGCACCCGGGAACGGCACGCTGACCCGGTTGTACTCACCGAAGAAGCCGCCGAACGCCGTCGACATCTGTTCGTCGGTCAGTTCGGCGTAGCCACCCTTGCCCCCGACCAGCAATGCGGTCGCGCCGTTCGCGACGGCCGGCGCGAACGCCACTGCGATGACCCCGATGAATGTGACCAACCGCTTCATGGCCCCCACCCGCCCCCGTGTGAGAAGTTCTGTTACCACAGGCTACGAGCCAGCTAACTTTTCGACAATGAATCGCCGGATCCATCTCGATCTGGATCCAGGGACTAGATCCCGGCTCGGCCCGCCCCGGGAAGCGGCCGAAAAATCATGATCAGAACGGGTTTACCGGCCGACAGATGCAGCCGTGGCGGCGTGGCGTCGATCTCATACGGGGACTGCCGATGTGCGGCGCTGCGCCCTTCTGGCAACGGCGTCAGCGGCGGGCGCGAGCGCTCTGGTACAGACAGATCGCGGCGGCGGCGGCCACGTTGAGGCTCTCGGCGCGACCGGGCATCGGGATGCGGACGCCGGCGGTGGCGAGGCCGACGACATCGGGGGGCAGGCCGTGGGCCTCCGGCCCGAACAGCCACGCGGTGCGCGCCGACAGGTCCACGTCATCGAGGCTCACCGGGCCGTCGAGCACCGTTGCCAGCACCTGCAGGCCGGCGTCCTTGAGCCCGGTGACGGCGCCGGTGGCATCCGGCGCACTGAGGACGGGGATCGAGAAGATGCTGCCCGCCGACGCGCGCAGGCACTTGCCGTTGTACGGGTCGACGCTGTCGCCCGCCAGCACCACCGCATCAGCGCCCATCGCATCGGCGACCCGGATCAGCGTGCCGGCGTTGCCCGGTTCGGAGATGCCGACGGGCACCGCGATCAGCGTCGGATCGGCGGCCAGCACGTCGCCGAGCCGGGTCTCCGGCATCGCGCAGACGGCGACCAGGCCGACCGGAGTGACGGTGTCGGACAATGCTTTTGCGGCCTTGTCCGACACCAGGTGCACCGGTGTCGCGCCGAGCAGTGCGGCGAACCTCTCCGCGGCGCTCTCGGTGGCGAAGACCTCGTGAACGAGACCGCGCCGCAACGCTGCCTCGACGAGATTGGGGCCTTCGGCGAGGAAGCGTGCAGCGCGGCGGCGCCCGGTGTGACGGTGCAGTTTGACTGCGGCGACCACCCGGGCAGAACGCTCGGTGAGGGTCAGGCAGCCTCGCCCGACGGAGCGTTGACATCTTCCGGCAGTGCGGCCTTGGCGACCTCCACCAACGCGGTGAAGGCGGCCGGGTCGCTGACGGCGATCTCGGCGAGGTTCTTGCGGTCGACCTCGACTCCGGCGGCCTTGAGGCCCTGGATCAGCCGGTTGTAGGTGATGTCGTTGGCGCGGGCGGCGGCGTTGATGCGCGAGATCCACAGCTTGCGGAACTCGCCCTTGCGGGCGCGCCGGTCACGGTAGGCGTAGGTCAGCGAGTGCAGCTGCTGTTCCTTGGCCTTGCGGTACAACCGGGACCGCTGGCCGCGGTAGCCCTTCGAGGCCTTCAGTACGGTGCGCCGCTTCTTCTGCGCGTTGAGTGCGCGCTTCACGCGTGCCATGGGGTTTTCCTATCTAGGTGGGGTCAGGTTCAAGCTGCGGAGACGCTGACTGGCTAGCCGTTCAGCATCTTCGCGATGCGCGCGGAGTCGTTGCCCGACACCGTGGTGCGGCCGTCGAGACGGCGGGTGCGCTTGGACGACTTGTGCTCGAGCAGGTGCCTACGGTTGGCCTTCTGCCGGACGATCTTGCCGGTTCCGGTGGTACGGAACCGCTTCGAAGCGCCGCTGTGGGTCTTCGCCTTGGGCATGTTTCCTCAGTTCTATGGGGTGTCGGTCGGTGCGTCGTCGGCCGGCGCGTCTCCGCGCTGTCCCGACGGGGTATCTGCATCGTGCGCCGCCTTGGCGCGAGTCTTCGCGCCGCGGTGCGGGGCCAGCACCATCGTCATGTTGCGGCCGTCCTGCTTGGCGGACGTCTCGACGAAGCCGTACTCGGCGACGTCGGCGCCCAGGCGTTGCAGGAGCCGGTAGCCCAGTTCGGGCCGCGACTGTTCGCGTCCGCGGAACATGATCGTCACCTTGACCTTCGACCCTGCTTCGAGGAAGCGGACGACGTGACCCTTCTTGGTCTCGTAGTCGTGGTCGTCGATCTTGGGACGCAGCTTCTGTTCCTTGACGACGGTCTGCTGCTGGTTCTTGCGAGACTCGCGCGCCTTCTGGGCCGTCTCGTACTTGTACTTGCCGTAGTCCATGATCTTGCAGACCGGCGGTCTGGCGTTCGGAGCTACTTCGACGAGATCGAGGTCGGCGTCCGCGGCGACGCGGAGTGCATCTTCGATGCGCACGATGCCTACCTGTTCACCGCCCGGTCCGATCAGGCGGACTTCAGGTACGCGGATGCGCTCGTTGACGCGGGTCTCAGTGCTGATGGGGCCTCCTATGTTGTCCTCAGGAGCCCCTCGATCCGCCGGCGCACTGCCTCCGTGCGAGACAGAACAGCCCTGCTCGAAGCAGGGCCCAAAGCCGACCAGGACAGACATCGGGTGATGTCTGTGACCGGACCGCGTAGCCTTCGGATGACCCGTGGCCGGCGGTGGGAGTTGGGACTCCACTTGCTGTCCCTGGCGTCAGCCGGGACGGTCGCGCATGCCAGTCTAGCAGGCATGACCGATAGTTCTGACATCCCCGATCCGACCGTGCGTGAGCTGGCCACGATACCCGCGGTCGAGGTGATCACCCGGTCGGCCGTCATGTTGATGAGCGCCGCCGCCGAGAAGCTCGGGTTGTCAGAGGCCGACCCCGAGCAGAGCCCGCACCTCGACCTGGACGAGGCCAGGCGCCTGATCACCGCGCTCGCCGGCCTGGTCACCGCCTCCGTGGAGTACCTGGGACCGCACGCCGGCCCGGTCCGCGACGGTCTGAAGACACTGCAGCTGGCGTTCCGCGAGGCCAGCGCAGCTCCGGACGAGCCCGGGCAGGGTCCGGGCGAGAAATACACCGGGCCGGTCTGGTAGCGCCACTCGGGCCCCGCCGAACATCCGCGCGATCAGGGGGTCGAGCGAATATCCTCCCGGCTTATGACCTCAACCAGCCTCGTCCGGGCACGCCCGACGTCCAGGTACCGGTGGGTGCCCGCGGCAGCCGGCTGGATCGTGGGCGTCATCGCGACGTTGTCGCTGCTGGCGAGCGTCTCGCCACTGATCCGGTCGCTGATCCGGGTGCCGCGCGAGTGGGTGGACCAGTACATCTTCAACTTCCCCGACACGAGCTTCGCCTGGGCGTTCGTGCTGGCGTTGCTGGCCGCCGCCCTGGCCGCGCGCAAACGCATCGCGTGGTGGATTCTGGTCGGCTACATGATCGCCGCGCTCGGCTGGAACCTCGCCGCGCTGGTCGGCGGCGGTGAACGCTGGCCCGAGAAGGTCGGCGAGATCGTCGGACTGGGATTTCACCTGGCGGCGATCGCGTTCCTGCTGCTGGCCCGCACGCAGTTCTGGGCGCGGGTACGGCGCGGAGCGCTGGTCAAGGCGGCCGCCACGCTGGTGGCCGGGATGGCCGTCGGGACACTCGTCGGCTGGGGCCTGCTGGAACTCTTCCCGGGAAGCCTCGCCCGTTCCGACCGGTTCTGGTACGCGCTGAACCGGGTCGGCGCGTTCGCCGGGGCGGACGCCGACGTGTTCAGCGGTCACCCGCACGTGTTCGTCAACGCGCTGCTCGGGCTCTTCGGCGCGGTCGCGTTGATGATCGCCGCGGTCGTGCTGTTCCAGTCGCAGCGCGCCGACAACGCACTCACCGGGGAGGACGAGTCGGCGATCCGGGGACTGCTGGAGATCTACGGCAAGAACGACTCGCTGGGCTACTTCGCCACCCGCCGGGACAAGGCCGTGGTGTTCGCACCGAGCGGTCGCGCCGCGATCACCTACCGCGTCGAGGTCGGCGTGTGCCTGGCCAGCGGGGACCCGGTCGGCGACCCCAAGGCCTGGCCACACGCCATCGAGGCGTGGCTGAAGCTGTGCGAGACCTACGGCTGGGCCCCCGGGGTGATGGGTGCGAGTTCCGCGGCGGCGCAGGCCTTCCGTGACGCCGGGCTCAGCGCGCTGCAGCTCGGGGACGAGGCGATCCTGCACCCCGAGAACTTCCGGCTGTCCGGGCCCGACATGCGGGCGGTCCGCCAGGCGGTGACGCGCGCCAGGCGGGCCGGCGTCACCGTGCGGACCCGCAGGCACCGTGAGCTGTCCGCAGCCGAGATGGCCGAGGTGATCGGACGTGCCGACGCCTGGCGTGACACCGCGGACGAACGCGGCTTCTCGATGGCGCTGGGCCGGCTCGGCGATCCGGCCGACGGCGACTGCCTGCTGGTCGAGGCGCTGCAGGGCGGGCACGTCGTGGCGATGCTGTCGCTGGTGCCGTGGGGCGGCAACGGGGTGTCGCTGGACCTGATGCGCCGTTCCCCGCAGTCCCCCAACGGCACCATCGAGTTGATGGTCAGCGAACTGTGCATGCAGTCCGAGGACATCGGCGTCGCCCGGATCTCGTTGAACTTCGCGATGTTCCGTTCGGCCTTCGAGCAGGGTGCGCAGCTCGGAGCGGGCCCGGTGGCGCGGCTGTGGCGTTGGCTGCTGGTCTTCTTCTCGCGCTGGTGGCAACTGGAGACCCTGTACCGGTCGAACATGAAGTACCAGCCCGAGTGGGTACCGCGGTATGCCTGTTACGAGGACGCCCGGTTGGTGCCCCGGGTCGGCGTCGCGTCGGTGATCGCGGAAGGCTTTCTGGTGCTGCCGTTTTCGCGGCGGCACGAACAGCCCCACACCGGCCACCACATCGCCGCACCCGGCCCACTGGTGGCCACCGGCCTGTTGCACAGCGACGGCACCGCACCGGACGGGATCGGGCTGCAGGCCGATACGGCCGAGGACGACAATCCCCGGCTGCCCGAGCAGGTGCGGGTGAGGATGGCCAAACTCAAGGCCTTACAGGGCCAGGGGGTCGACGCGTACCCGGTGGGCAGCCCGCCCAGCCACACCGTCGCGCAGGCCTTGTCCGCCGCGGACGGCGCCGACGTCACGGTGGCGGGCCGGGTGTTGCGGCTTCGTGACTACGGCGGAGTGCTGTTCGCCCAGTTGCGCGACTGGTCCGGGGAAGTCCAACTCCTGCTGGACAATTCACTGCTCGCCGGCGGGGACACCGCGGAGTTCACCCGGACCGTCGACCTGGGCGATCTGATCGAGGTCACCGGAACGATGGGCAACAGCCGGTCGGGCACGTGGTCGCTGCTGGCGACGGGCTGGCGGCTGATCGGCAAGTGCCTGCGGCCGCTGCCCGACAAATGGAAGGGGCTGACCGATCAGGAGGCCCGGGTCCGGGCCCGCTACGTCGACCTGGCCGTCAACACCGACGCCCGCGACCTGATCAGGGCGCGCAGCGGGGTATTGCACGCGATCCGGGAAACGCTGGTGGCCAAGGGTTTTCTTGAAGTCGAGACGCCGATCCTGCAGCAGATCCACGGCGGCGCGAACGCCAGGCCGTTCCTGACCCACATCAACGCCTATGACCTCGACCTGTATCTGAGGATCGCGCCGGAGCTGTACTTGAAGCGGTTGTGCGTCGGCGGGGTCGAGCGCGTCTTCGAGCTGGGCCGCGCGTTCCGCAACGAAGGTGTCGACTTCAGCCACAACCCCGAGTTCACGCTGCTGGAGGCCTATCAGGCGCACGCCGACTACAACGTGTGGATCGACGGGTGCCGGGAGCTGATCCAGAACGCCGCGCAGGCTGCCAACGGCGCTCACGTGTTCATGCGCCCCCGCCAGGACGGGGTCCTCGAGCCCGTCGACATCTCCGGGCAGTGGGCGGTCAAGACCGTGCACGGCGCGGTGTCCGAAGCGCTCGGCGAGCAGATCGGCCCCGACACCGACCTGCCCACCCTCCGGCGGCTGTGTGACCGTGCGGGCGTTCCGTACCTGACGCACTGGGACGCCGGGGCGGTGGTCCTGGAGCTCTACGAACACCTCGTCGAGGACCAGACCCGGGAGCCGACGTTCTACAAGGATTTCCCCACGTCGGTGTCCCCGCTGACCCGACCGCACCGCAGCATCCCCGGTGTGGCCGAACGGTGGGACCTGGTCGCCTGGGGCGTCGAACTCGGCACCGCGTACAGCGAACTGACCGATCCGGTCGAACAACGGCGCCGGCTCCAGGAGCAGTCGCTGCTCGCCGCCGGCGGCGACCCGGAGGCGATGGAACTCGACGAGGACTTCCTGCAGGCGATGGAGTACGCGATGCCTCCGACCGGCGGCCTCGGGATGGGCGTGGACCGGGTGGTCATGCTCATCACCGGGCGCAGCATCCGCGAGACCCTGCCGTTCCCGCTGGCCAAACCGCGCTAGCTCCGACCTCGTTCGCAGCGAGGTCGCAGCCGGTTCGCAGCTGCGGTGCTCAATCTGGACACTGTGACGTTGACGCACGGTTGGTTGCCGGTGTCGGTCCAGATCCTGACGGCCGTCGCCGTGGTGGCCGCGGTCGGGTGGCGGACGCGCCGATGGCGCACACTGTGGCTGCCGTGGTCGACGCTGATCGGGGTGTTGCTGGCGGTCGCCGTGTACTGCTACATCGAGTCCGCCGGTGTCGCCGACGACACCGACCCGGCGCCGCGCACGTTCTGGTTGTGGATCGCCCTGTGCGGCTTCGCGTTCGGTGTGCTCCTGGCGGGGTGGCGCGGAGCCCGGTGGTGGGTTCGCGGTGCCGCCCTGCTGGCGGTGCCGCTGTGCGTGCTGTCCACGGCGCTGGTGCTGAACCTGTGGGTCGGCTACTTCCCCACGGTGCAGACGGCGTGGAGCCGGCTGACGGCGGGACCGCTGCCCGACCAGACCGATCAGGTCACCGTGACGGCGATGCAGAGACAGCACAGGATCCCGATCAAAGGCAGCGTGCTCACCGTCGACATCCCCGCCACCGCTTCGGGTTTCACACATCGGAGAGAGTTCGTGTACCTGCCGCCGGCCTGGTTTGCCGATCCGCCGCCGGCCTTGCCGGTGGTGATGATGATCGGCGGCGAGTTCAACACGCCGGCGGACTGGCTCGGGTCCGGCGGGGCGGTCAAGACCCTCGACGACTTCGCCGCCACGCACGGCGGCTATGCCCCGGTGATCGTGTTCGTAGACGCCGGGGGAACGTTCCGCAACGACACCGAGTGTGTGAACGGCACGCGCGGCAACGCCGCCGATCATCTCGTCAAAGACGTCGTGCCCTATGTGAAGTCGCACTACGGTGTCAGCCCGAACAGCGCCAACTGGGGTGTCGTCGGTTTTTCGATGGGCGGCACCTGTTCTGTCGACCTGAGCGTCATGCATCCGGACATCTTCGGTGCGTTCGTCGACATCGCAGGCGACGCGGCACCCAATGCCGGCAACCAGACCGAAACCGTGGACCGGCTGTTCGGCGGGAACACCGACGCCTACCTGTCGTTCGACCCGGCCTCGGTGCTCACCCGGCACGGCCCGTATCAGGGGCTGGCGGGATGGTTCGACGTCAACAGCTCCGTCGGTGGCGATGCCAAGCCCAACGATCAGGCGCTCGCCGCCGACCGCCTGTGCGGGCTGGCCATCCGATCGGGCATCGACTGCGCAGTCGTCAGCCAGCCCGGCAACCACGACTGGCCGTTCGCGTCGAACGCGTTCGCGACCGCGTTGCCATGGCTCGCAGCCAGAATCGGCACCCCCCGGGCACCTCAGGTCGGCTTTCCGACGGCGATCCGCGGGTAGCCTGGGAACCATGCCGGACGAACCCAGCACCGAGCCCGAGATCGTGGCTGACGTCGTGGCTGACGTCGTGCCCGCCGCTCCACCGGCGCCGGTCGACACCGGATACACCGCCGACGGCGTCCCGACGTTCGACTCCGTGCGCGAGAAGATCGAGACCCGCTACACGACCTCGATCGGCGCGGCCGAACTCGACTCCGAGACGATCGAGGGTCGCACCATCGAGGAACAGTACGACGCGCGGCAGCGCGCCGCCGCCGAACGTCTCGCCCAGATCCGGGAATCGATGTCGAAGAAACCCGACAGCGGTCAGTAGTCGCTCTCCGCCGCGAGCACCTCCGCCAGGAAGGCGTCCGGCCCGGGACTGCGCAGCCGCGCCCGAGCGAATGCGCGCACCCTGTCCCGCGCCTCGCGTGTCTCCACGGTCCCTGCGCCGATCGTGACCACGGTGTCGCGCCAGTCATGGTTCCAGGCCGCGGTGTCGGTAACCGGAGTGCGGTCGGCGTCGACGAGTACGACGGACGCCGCACCCGCGCCGTCCAGTAGGCCGGCACCGGTGACCCCGGCCGAGCGGATGCCGACCGCGATCCCCGCCGGGGAAGCCGGACCCACCAGATCGGTGCGCACGGTGGCGGTGGCCGCGGCGCCGTCGGCGCCGACCCGCCAGTGCACGGTGTTCTCGGCGGCATCGAACACCCGCGGCGGAACAGCCGCCCAGCTCACCGATGCCGCGCCGACCGCGATCGGAATGCCGGCGGCATCCGGCCGTTGGCCACCGGCTACCAACGCGTAGTCGTCGCGGCGGTCCCCGAGCGATCGGCCGCCCGCGGCCTCGATCCCCAGGTCGTCGACCAATTCGGCGCACACCCGCGCCAACTTCTCGACACGCGGGTCCCCCGAGCGCGCAAGCGAATCGAGCGCACCGGTGTGGGGCTGGAGCAGCCCCGCGACGTCGGAGTCCAACGTGTCCTCATTGAAATAGTGCTGCGCGGAGGCGGTGAGCAGCGCCAGTTCCGCGTCCAGGACCGCGAGGTCGAGCCCGAGGATGCCGTCGCGATAGCTGGTCGGCCACCACCTGCGCAGCCAGTGCCCCGTCGCCAGCCGGCGCAGCTGCCTCAACTCCGTGGCGTCGAAACCGGGACCGGCGACCTCGACCGGCCCGGTGGCGGCGCCATCCAGTGCGGACACGATGTCGGCGTGCCCTTGCTCACCGACGACCCGCCAAAGCCATTCCGCGCGGAGGACGTCGGTGAACGCCAGGTGTGGCGGCGCCTGCGGTGGATCGTCGACCGTCCAGGACAGCACCGCGCCGGGCAGCTCGACGACGGCGGTCAGCGGTCCTGGGGGTCGGGCCGGCTCCGTGGCCCACAGCCCGGCGTCGGTGACGAACCTCATCGGGTGTCCTGCGCCTCGAGCATCGTCTTGATGCGCTGGCGGTGGTCCAGGCTGACCGATCGGGACACCCCTTCGAGCAGCTCGCGCACGACACCGACCTCGGAGCAGGGTTCCTGCCACACGTCGCGGCCGTGCAGACGTGCCCACAGCCGGCTCAGGTAGGGCCGGCAGAACGCGGCGAGCTCGTCGACGACGGCCTGCTGACGGGGATGGAGCGGTGCGCCGCCTGCCAGGTATCGGCGCGCGTGCAGCACGTAGGCCTCCTTGCGCAGCCGCGCCTGGATCTGCCGGGCCAGTTCGCTACGGCACGGAGCAGTGTCGTCGAGTGGCGCGAGGTCGACGGCGACGTCGATGCCGACGATCAACGTCGCCTGCTTGTCCTCACCGAGCAAACCCCATGGGGCACAGGCCCGGTCCACCTCCTCGGCGCACAGCAAGGGCACGTCCGGCAGCTCGTCGCGGGCCAGTGCCCGGCGCAGGGTTGCCCGCACCCGGTCGGCCACACCACGGTCCAGGGGACGCTCGCCGGAGCCACCGGTGATCTCCGGAGGCTGTTGCGGCTCAACTGAACTCATCCCGAGAGCGACGATCGACCACGGCAGGGACGCGGGGTCGCGGTGCGCGGCGGCGCCCAGGTTGTAGGGCGTCGGGTCCGCCACCAGCGCCGTCCACACGCGCTGGCGTGCCGCCGCAGCGGTGTGGCTGTCCGCCCGCCCCAGCACGGTGCTCAGTCCCGACAGGAACGGACCGCTTCTCTGCGGACCGGCCTGCACGTCGTGCCAGCTGCGCACGGCTTGCGCCGACAGCGCCGCGACGACGCCGGCATCGGCCAGGTGACGGTCGAGCACCTCGGTCGCGGTGCGGTCGCGGTCGGAGTGGATGTCACGCAGGACGGCCGCGGCCACGTGCTGCTCGCCCGGCGCCCCGCGGGTCACCGCGAGTTCGAAGCACAGCGGGAAGTACAGCTCCTGTGCGTTGCCCGTCGTGATACGCAGCCGGCGACGCTCCTTTTTCAGCAGGTCGAACCAGTGGGCCGTGGCGCGCAGCGTGTCGCCGTGGCTCAGGATCGCCTCGTGCATCTCGGCCGCGACCGCGTCGGTCACGAAGGGCGCCGAAAACCTGGTGTTCGCGCGCAGTCTGAGCACCAGCGGGTCGAGGATGCGTTTCACGGTGCGGGTCAGCGGGCCGCCGTCGTCACCGCTGAGCACCTCGACACCGGGACCGATCGACCGCCAGGCCCTGTCAATGACCGCGCGGCGGGGTTGCCGCACGGACACCGGGGTCTCGGGGGCCGCGCTCACCGGATCAGGATAGATGTCGGGTCGGGCAGCCTTCGTCGTCCCGCGCCTGTCAGGTGAATTCTGTTCGGACTGCCATGAAGTCGAGCTCGACGTGATGGTGAGCCGCCCGGAGGGCGGGCAGTTCATCGCGCGCCGTCCACGGTGAACGTCACCAGCGCAGCCCAGTACAGCGGGCTGGCCGCCGGATCACCGTCGCGCCAGCGCGTCATCTGGGTGCGCTGCCAGGCGTTGACCGCCCGGCCCGCATGCTGTGCCTCGTGGGCGACGTCCACCCCGATCACGGTGTCCGCCATCGGATCCTGGGAATCGGCTGCGCCGCCGCAAAACCGGCGGTATCCCGCGGCGGTCGGCAGCGACCACAACGTGGCGGTGACCACGTCGGCGCCGCCGAGGATCAACGCGGCCACCAACCCGGTCGCCTCGTCGAACCGGTAGTCTCCGCCGGACGAGCACGCCAGCAGCGCGGCGCGGGGCGGGATCGGCAGCTGCGCCGTCATCAGTTCCCCTGCCGTCAACGGCCGCTGCTCGGCCAGATGCACCGCCGCCCGGTCGGCATGCCCGATGTCGCCGTCGGCCGCGCTGGCGTGCCCGACGTACATCAACCGGCTGGGACCGCGGCTGAGCTGGGTCGCCAGCCATCCGCGGTCCGCCTCGCCGGAGCGGAACAACTCGACGGCGGCGTCCACGCCGGGCAGCACGTCGCGCCGGGCCCGCAGTTCGGCGAAATGCCGGGTCAGCGGCCCGTCGGGGTCCGGTCGGCCGAGCACCGAACCCAGCGGTGAGTCGGGTCGCTGCCCCGGGATCCTGGGGTCGAGGACCAGCAGCACGGGATGGTCGCGGTGTTCGGGTGCACGTGCAGCCGCGCGGCCACCGCGGCGATGTCGCCGAAACCGTCCAGATAGGCCTGCAGGGTCGAGGCCATCAGCGGATCGTCGGTGCGCAGCCGCCGCACCCGCGGGTCGAC
>NZ_LMVQ01000324.1 GCF_001545925.1 Mycobacterium sp. NAZ190054
GGTCCCGCAAGAGCGTCATCGACGCCATCGACGCCGAGGTGATCGCGCTGGACCCCGACGCGGCCAAACACCGCCGGCAGAAGGCCTACGACGAACGCGCGGTGCACGTCGAGACCGGGCTGGACGGCGGGGGCGGGTGCGGCGTTGGGCGTAACCGTGACGGTCTGCGTCACCGTGGCAGGCGCCGGCAGCGGGGGCTGCGGGAGCATCGGCTGGGCCGACGCCGTGGTGGCCGTGACGCCCAGCACCCCGGCGATGCCGGCGGCGCAGGCTCCGATGCCACCTGCCAGAACCCGCCAGTGACGGGCGATTTCGCTCATCGAGTGCAATCCTTCCCAACGCTTGAGGGTTTGTCAGGCCAGCAATGTATCCATGCGTGTTCGGGCCTCACCAGGGCTGGAATCGACCTGGGATCAACCCCTGATGCATCCGCAACGGAACCGAGACCTACCCGTGGCCGGGAAATCGGCGTCCAGGGGGCGCTTATACCCTGGTGGGGTGACTGAAACGCCGACTGGAACACCGCGCTCGTCCGCACCGCACGCTGGTGCCGACGACACGCCCCGGCACCGCTACACCGCGGAGCTCGCCGGCGCGATCGAACAGGCGTGGCAGCAGCGGTGGTCGCAGGACGGCACGTTCGACGTCGCCAATCCGGTCGGCTCCCTGGCGCCGCCGGACGGCGGCGAGGTGCCCGCCGACAAGATGTTCGTCCAGGACATGTTCCCGTACCCGTCGGGTGAGGGTCTGCACGTCGGGCACCCGCTCGGCTACATCGCCACCGACGTGTACGCCAGGTACTTCCGGATGACCGGGCGTAATGTCCTGCACGCGTTGGGATTCGACGCGTTCGGGCTGCCCGCCGAGCAGTACGCGATCCAGACCGGCACGCATCCGCGGACCCGGACCGAGGCCAATATCGTCAACTTCCGCCGCCAGCTCGGCCGGTTGGGCCTCGGCCACGATTCACGGCGCAGCTTCTCGACCACCGACGTCGACTTCTACAAGTGGACGCAGTGGATCTTCCTGCAGATCTTCAACGCGTGGTTCGACCCGGCACGCAACAAGGCCCGGCCCATCGCGGAACTGATCGCCGAGTTCGAGGACGGCACCCGCGCGGTCGGCGACGGCCGCAGCTGGGCGGATCTGAACGCGGGGGAGCGCGCCGACGTCATCGACTCCCACCGGCTGGTGTACCTGGCCGACTCGGTCGTCAACTGGTGCCCCGGTCTGGGTACCGTGCTGGCCAACGAGGAGGTCACCGCCGACGGGCGCAGCGAGCGCGGCAACTTCCCGGTGTTCCGGAAACGCTTGCGGCAGTGGATGATGCGCATCACCGCGTACTCCGACCGGTTGCTGGACGATCTCGAGGTCCTGGACTGGCCGGAGAAGGTCAAGACCATGCAGCGCAACTGGATCGGCCGCTCCACCGGTGCGTCGGTTCTGTTCGCGACCGAGGCAGGCGACATCGAGGTGTTCACCACCCGCCCGGACACGCTGTTCGGCGCGACATACATGGTGCTGGCCCCCGAGCACGATCTGGTGGACCGGCTGGTCGCCGACGAGTGGCCGGCCGGTGTCGACGAGCGGTGGACGTTCGGGGCCGCCACCCCGCGCGACGCGGTCGCGGCCTACCGGGCGTCGATCGCGGCCAAGTCCGATCTGGAACGGCAGGAGAACAAGACCAAGACGGGTGTGTTCGTCGGCACCTACGCCACCAATCCCGCCAACGGACAACAGGTTCCGGTGTTCATCGCCGACTACGTGCTGGCCGGCTACGGCACCGGCGCCATCATGGCGGTGCCGGGTGGCGATCAGCGGGACTGGGACTTCGCCACCGAGTTCGGCCTTCCCATCGTGGAAGTCGTTCGGCGGGTGGGAGCGGAGCGACCCGGGGATGACGTTGTGGCCGGCGGCGACATCTCGACCGAGGCCTACATCGGCGACGGTGTGATGGTGAACTCCGGCTTCCTGGACGGCCTCGACGTGGCGGCGGCCAAGGAGGCGATGACCGAGCGGCTGACCGCCGACGGCCGCGGCCGGGCGCGGATCGAATACAAGTTGCGGGACTGGCTTTTCGCCCGGCAGCGGTACTGGGGCGAGCCGTTCCCGGTCGTCTACGACGAGGACGGCCGCGCGCACGGCCTGCCCGAGGAGCTGCTGCCCGTCGAACTGCCCGACGTGCCGGACTACTCACCGGTGTTGTTCGACCCGGAGGACGCCGACAGCGAGCCGTCCCCGCCGCTGGCCAAGGCCACCGACTGGGTGAACGTCGAACTCGACCTCGGCGACGGGGTGAAGCGGTACACCCGTGACACCAACGTGATGCCGCAGTGGGCGGGCAGCTCCTGGTACGAGCTGCGGTACACCGACCCGCACAACGCAGATGCGATGTGCGCCAAGGAGAACGAGGCGTACTGGATGGGTCCGCGGCCCGCCGAGCACGGCCCCGACGACCCGGGTGGCGTCGACCTGTACGTCGGCGGGGTCGAGCACGCGGTGCTGCACCTGCTGTATTCGCGGTTCTGGCACAAGGTTCTCTACGACCTCGGCCACGTCAGTTCTCGCGAACCGTACCGGCGGTTGGTGAACCAGGGCTACATCCAGGCGTTCGCCTACACCGACTCGAGGGGCGCGTATGTGCCCGCGGCCGAGGTCGTCGAGCGGGACGGCAGGTTCTTCTGGCCGGGCCCGGACGGCGAGATCGAGGTGAACCAGGAGTTCGGCAAGATCGGCAAGAGCTTGAAGAACTCGGTGTCCCCGGACGAGATCTGCGACAGCTACGGCGCGGACACGTTGCGCGTCTATGAGATGTCGATGGGTCCGCTGGAGGCGTCGCGGCCGTGGGCGACCAAGGACGTCGTCGGCGCGCACCGGTTCCTGCAGCGGGTCTGGCGGCTGGTGGTCTCCGAAGAAACCGGAGCGACGGTCGTCACCGACGATGTGCTCGACGAGGACACGCTGCGGTTGCTGCACCGCACCATCGCCGGGGTGGGCGAGGACTATGCGGCGTTGCGGAACAACACCGCGGCGGCGAAGCTCATCGAGTACACCAACCACCTGACCAAACAGTCGGTGACGGCGCGCGCGGCGCTGGAGCCGTTGGTGTTGATGGTGGCTCCGCTGGCGCCGCACCTGGCCGAGGAGCTGTGGAGCCGGCTGGGCCACGAGCGGTCACTGGCGCACGGACCGTTCCCGGTGGCCGACGAGCGCTACCTCGTCGAGGACACCGTCGAGTACCCGGTGCAGGTCAACGGCAAGGTCCGCGGCCGCGTCACCGTCGCCGCCGACGCGCCGACCGACGTGGTCGAGGCGGCCGCGCTGGCCGACGAGAAGGTGGTCGCGTTCCTGGACGGCAAGACCCCGAAGAAGGTCATCGTCGTCGCCGGCCGGTTGGTCAACGTCGTGGTCTGAAACCGCCGAAAACAGCTGCGAGTTCGGGAGTAGAGCGCGCATCCTTGGGTATCCGGCCGCTGCCGGATGCCGGAGGAGAGCCCATGGTCGTCGAAGCCCCGAACCTCGTCAACCTCACACCGAAGCGCCCGTTCCCGGCCCGGCTGGGCCCCAAGGGCACGCTGGTCTACCGGCTGGTCACCACCACCGATCACAAGCTGATCGGCATCATGTACTGCGTCGCCTGCTTCATCTTCTTCCTCATCGGCGGCCTGATGGCGCTGTTCATGCGCACCGAGCTGGCCTCACCGGGCCTGCAGTTCCTGTCCAACGAGCAGTTCAACCAGCTGTTCACCATGCACGGCACGGTAATGCTGCTGTTCTACGCGACACCGATCGTGTTCGGGTTCGCCAACCTGGTGCTGCCGCTGCAGATCGGCG
>NZ_LMVQ01000325.1 GCF_001545925.1 Mycobacterium sp. NAZ190054
GGTGCGACGCGCGCTCGACACCGGCAAGACCGCGGGTGAGCTGCACGCGCTGTTCAACCGCCATTCGCGGACGCCGGTACCGCAGGCACTGACGTATCTGATCGACGATCGCGCCGGTCGCGTCCTCGGCCGCCGGCGCGAAGCCCGCGGTGCGCAACGCGGTGAGCACGTCACCGATCGGCGCTTGAGACACCGCCACCGTGGGCGCCAGAAGGCGCAGCTCCACCGACTCGGTGGCCGGCGCCGCCACGGCCTGGGCGAGCAGGGCGGCGTCCTCACATCGGACGAACGCCGAGGCCATCCCGACCCGCAGCTGCCCGTGACGCCTCGCCACGTCGTCGATCAGATACGTCAGTGCCTGCGGTACCGGCGTCCGCGAATGGCGGTTGAACAGCGCGTGCAGCTCACCCGCGGTCTTGCCGGTGTCGAGCGCGCGTCGCACCGAGGCCTCGTCGATGCGGTACACCATGGCCGCGCCGGCCGATTCCACGGTGGCGACTGCCGCGAGCTGCTCGGCGAGCGCGCGTTCCAGCGGCCCAGGCACGATGACGGTCAGGTCGGCCTGCAGCAGGAAATGGTCGATCGGCGCCGGGAGCACCTTCGCCATCGCCGCGGTCACCGCGTCCTCGCCGTCCCCGGCGAGCAGACGCCGGATCGGGGACGCGATCGCGCCGCGGCCGACGGCACCGACCGCGTGGGCTTCGGTGAGCATGTCGCCGACCGGATCGGGTTGCAGCCGCACCGCCCACCGGGGCCGTTTCCAGATCATCGCCCGGGAGGCGGTGCCGGCATCCACCCCCGAGCCCGGCGGCAACTCGGCCAGGATGTCGAGCATCAACCGGCGGTCGAGCGGCGCCGCGGTGGAGGACAACGAATCCGACAGCGCCGCATAGGGTTTGTTGTCGGGTCCGCGGGTGCCGATCAGGCTGGGCCGGCCGGGCAGGTCCAACCATGCCGACACCAGCAGGTGCCACCTCGCGGCGGTGGGGGATTCGACGAACCGGTCGAATGCCACCGTCGGCGCCCAGTACGACCCGGCGCCGTCGTCGGGTTCGGGGTCGGGCACACCGGGCGCGACCAGCCCGGCGGCCGCGCTCACCTCGAGGATCAGGCCCAGCCGCCGTTCGTCGATGCCGGTGGTCTTGGTCAGCCGTTTGACCTCTCGCACGCCGAGGCCGCCGCTGCGTAGCTCGGGCACCGGTGCGGCACTGAGGATTTCGAGGACGACCTCGACCTCGCGCAGGAAATCGATCGCGGCGCCGGCGGCCACCGCGTCGACGTCGGCTGCGGTCGTCGTCGCGACCGTCGGATCAGGTGCGCTCAGCGTCACCGGGCCCGGATGCTCGCCGCGCAGCACCTGGCCGACCAGGCGGGGCAGGATGACGGTGTCGTCGTCGAGCTTGCGCAGCAGTCCGGCCGCCAGCAGGCGCGGCACCGGGCGATCGGCGGGAGTTCCGGGCATGGCGTCGCGGGTCCGGCCGACCGGTGATCCCTCCAACAGCTTGTCCAGGAGGTCGCGCGCGCCGTCGTCCAGCGCTTCGAGTGCGGCGTTGATCTCGGCGGCCGTCTGCGCGGTGCTCTCCAGCGTGACCTGCCCCGGATACCAGGGCAGACTCGAGGCCGCCTCGGCGACCACCCGCAACGCTCCCCGGCCGTCCAGCTCACCCCACACCAGGGCGCGCGCCGCCAGCGCGTCGACCGCGGCGCGCAGCTCGGCGTCGGAGACGCGCTCGCCGAGGACTTCGGCCAGCTCGGAGAAGGTCGCCGGGGTGGTGTCGGCGTGCACGGTGAGCAGCGCGTCGAGCACCGACAGATGCAGGAAGTCCAGGTCATCGGTGGCGACTTTCACCGACTGGCGGGCGGCGGCGCGCGCCGCCAGCGCGGCGACGGTGCCCGGCGGAGGCTGGGTCAGGTCGGGCCGCAGACGCAGCAGCCGGATCAGCCGCTCGTCGTCCAGTTCGGCCAACCAGGCGCCCAGCGGTACACCCGGACTCTTCACGCTCATTGCTGACCAGCGTAAAGGAGGCTCCCGACCGTGCCAGTCCTCACGTGGTTTGCCACAATGGCACGGTGGCTGATGACAAGAAGAACCGATACGTCGACCCGGGTTGGCCCACGACGGACCCTGATGACCACGCGGTCAGCGAGCTTGCCACCGACCGCACCGGTGCGCTGTCGCCGTTCGGGGACGTGACGTTCCCGCTGCCGGCCGAGCAGCTGCCGTTCATCCAGGCCGTCACCGTCGTCAACAGGTAGCGGTGGCCGACCGCCTCTCGCATCTCGACGAGACCGGCGCGGCCCACATGGTCGACGTCACCGCCAAGGACGCCACCAAGCGGGTCGCGGTCGCCGCCGGCACGGTGCACACACGGCCGGACGTGGTCGAGATGATCACCGCCAACGGGCTGCCCAAAGGCGACGCGCTGGCGACCGCCCGCGTGGCGGGCATCATGGCGGCGAAACGCACGAGCGAGCTGGTTCCGCTCTGCCATCCGTTGGCGATCACCGGCGTCGACATCGACTTCACCGTCGGCGGCGACGATCCCGGCGCGGTCGCCATCACCGCGACCGTGCGTACGACGGACCGCACCGGGGTGGAGATGGAAGCGCTCACCGCCGTCAGTGTGGCCGCGTTGACCGTCTACGACATGATCAAGGCCGTCGACCGGGCCGCCCGGATCGACGACATCCGCGTGGTGCGCAAGGAGGGCGGCAAGACGGGGACCTGGGTCAGATGACACGTTCGGGCCTGGTCATCGTCGCGTCGACCCGGGCAGCGGGCGGCGTCTACGAAGACCGGTGCGGCCCGGTCGTCGTCGACTGGCTCAACACCCGCGAAATCACGACGCCGGCGGCGGTCGTGGTGGCCGACGGAGAACCGGTCGACTCCGCGCTGCGCGCCGGAATCGGCGACAGGCACGACGTCATCGTCACCTCCGGAGGCACCGGCATCTCGCCGACCGACGCCACCCCCCAGATCACCGCCGCACTGCTGGACTACGAGATCCCCGGCCTGGCCGACGCCATCCGGCGCTCGGGGCTTCCGAAAGTGCCGACGTCGATACTGTCCCGTGGGGTATGCGGTGTCGCGGGCCGCACGCTGATCGTCAATCTCCCCGGCTCACTGGGCGGCGTCAAAGACGGCCTGGCGGTCCTTGCCGATGTCCTCGACCACGCCCTCGACCAACTTCAAGGCAAGGACCATTCGCGATGACCGCCGTGCTACGCGCCGTGTTGACGGATCAGCCCATCGACTCGACCGAGCACGAGAAACTCGTGGCGCACCACGCCGCGGGTGCGGTGGTCGTCTTCGCCGGGGTGGTGCGCGATCACGACGGGGGACGAGGCGTCACCCGGCTGGAGTACTCGTCGCATCCGTCGGCCGAACAGACCTTGGCCGAGGTGGCCGCCGCGGTCGCCGCGGAGAGCCAGGGTGTCCGCGCGATCGCGGTGAGCCACCGGGTGGGCGTCCTGCACATCGGGGATGCCGCCCTTGTCGCCGCGGTGGCTGCAGACCACCGCGGCGCGGCGTTCGAGACGTGTGCGCGCCTCGTCGACCGGGTCAAGGAACGGTTACCGGTGTGGAAGCACCAGTTCTTCGCCGACGGCACCGACGAGTGGGTCAACTCCGCCTGACGTCAGGCGGGCGGCAACACCGGTGCGGGCGCGGGGATGATCAGCCCGGCGACGGCCGGCGCTCAGGAAGCGCATCAGGTCCGTTACACGCTCGTCTCGGCCGGCGCCTACGAGTTCGACCTCTTCTATCTGACGAGCCAGCCGCCGAGCATGGAG
>NZ_LMVQ01000326.1 GCF_001545925.1 Mycobacterium sp. NAZ190054
CGCCGTTGACCGACGCGATCCACTCACCCGGTGCCGGTGGCGACCTGTGGATCATGGGCCTGGCCGTCGGCGGCCTGGGCACCATCCTCGGTGGCGTGAACATGATCACCACCGTGGTCTGCATGCGCGCTCCGGGCATGACGATGTTCCGGATGCCGATCTTCACCTGGAACATCCTGGTGACCTCGATCCTGGTGCTGCTGGCCTTCCCGCTGCTGACCGCCGCGCTGTTCGGGCTGGCCGCCGACCGGCACCTCGGCGCCCACGTCTACGACCCCGCCAACGGCGGTGTGCTGCTGTGGCAGCACCTGTTCTGGTTCTTCGGCCACCCCGAGGTGTACATCATCGCGCTGCCGTTCTTCGGCATCGTGTCGGAGATCTTCCCGGTGTTCAGCCGCAAACCGATCTTCGGCTACACCACGCTGATCTACGCGACGCTGGGCATCGCGGCGCTGTCGGTGGCCGTGTGGGCGCACCACATGTACGCCACCGGTGCGGTGCTGCTGCCGTTCTTCTCCTTCATGACGTTCCTGATCGCGGTGCCGACCGGTATCAAGTTCTTCAACTGGATAGGCACGATGTGGAAGGGCCAGTTGACGTTCGAGACACCGATGTTGTTCTCGATCGGCTTCATCGCGACGTTCCTGCTCGGTGGCCTGTCCGGCGTGCTGCTGGCCAGCCCGCCGCTGGACTTCCACGTCACCGACAGCTACTTCGTCATCGCGCACTTCCACTACGTGCTGTTCGGCACCATCGTGTTCGCCACCTACGCGGGCATCTACTTCTGGTTCCCGAAGATGACGGGCCGACTGCTCGACGAGCGGCTGGGCAAGCTGCACTTCTGGCTGACGTTCATCGGCTTCCACACCACGTTCCTGGTGCAGCACTGGCTCGGTGACGAGGGCATGCCCCGCCGCTACGCCGACTACCTGCCCAGCGACGGCTTCACCACGCTGAACGTCGTGTCGACCATCGGCGCGTTCATCCTCGGTGCCTCGACGCTGCCGTTCCTGTGGAACGTGTTCAAGAGCTGGCGTTACGGCGAGGTCGTGACCGTCGACGACCCGTGGGGTTACGGCAACTCGCTGGAATGGGCCACCAGCTGCCCGCCGCCGCGGCACAACTTCACCGAGCTGCCCCGCATCCGGTCCGAGCGTCCCGCGTTCGAGCTGCACTACCCGCACATGGTCGAGCGGATGCGCCGGGAAGCCCATGTCGGTCGTGCGCACGGGCCCGAGGACGGCGACGTGACGCGGCTCGACGACGAGAACGTCCGTACCTGACGGAGAAGGTGAGCGGCACCCGGGCGTGAGCGCATCGCAAGATTGGACTGCCGGCTCTCCACGCGACCGGTCGTCGCTGCTGATCACCGTCACCGGACGGGATCAGCCGGGTGTCACGTCCGCACTGTTCGAGGTGCTGTCCCAGCACCGGGTCGAGCTGCTCAACGTCGAACAGGTGGTGATCCGCGGCCGGCTGACGCTCGGCGTGCTGGTCGCCGCATCGCCGGACGTGGCGGGCGGGCCCGAGTTGCGCGCCGACGTCGAAGCGGCCATCCACGGGGTCGGCCTCGACGTCACCATCGAGGGCAGCGACGGGCTGCCAGTGATGCGGGAGCCGTCCACCCACACCATCGTGGTGCTGGGCCGTCCGATCACCGCCGAGGCGTTCGGTGTGGTCGCCAGGGAGGCCGCCGCGCTCGGGGTGAACATCGACTTCATCCGCGGGGTGTCGGACTACCCGGTGACCGGACTGGAGCTGCGGGTCTCCGTCCCCAACGGGGTGTACAGCGAGTTGCAGGCGGTGCTGGCCCGGGTCGCGGTGCAGGAGAGCGTCGACATCGCGCTCGAGGACTACAGCCTGGCGCGGCGCGCCAAACGGCTGATCGTGTTCGACGTCGACTCGACGTTGATCCAGGGCGAGGTGATCGAGATGCTGGCCGCGCACGCCGGTGCCGAGGCGGCGGTCGCCGAGGTCACCGAGGCCGCGATGCGGGGCGAACTCGACTTCGCCGAATCGCTGCACCGGCGGGTGGCCACTCTGGCGGGTCTTCCGGCGTCGGTGCTCGACGATGTCGCCGAACAGATCGAACTCACCCCGGGGGCCCGTACCACGATCCGCACGCTGCGGCGGCTCGGCTACTACTGCGGCATCGTCTCGGGCGGCTTTCGTCAGGTCATCGAGCCGCTGGCCCACGAGCTGATGATGGACTTCGTCGCCGCCAACGAGTTGGAGATCGTCGACGGCAAACTGACCGGACGGGTGGTCGGCGCTGTCGTCGACCGGCCGGGAAAAGCCAAGGCGCTGAGGGACTTCGCCCAACAGGCCGGGGTGACGATGGAGCAGACCGTGGCCGTGGGCGACGGCGCCAACGACATCGACATGCTGTCGGCGGCCGGGCTCGGGGTGGCGTTCAACGCCAAACCGGCGCTGCGGGAGGTCGCCGACGCCTCGCTGAGCCACCCGTACCTCGACACGGTGCTGTTCATCCTCGGCATCACCCGCGGTGAGATCGAGGCGGCCGACGCACTCGACGGCGTGGTCCGCCGCGTCGAGATCCCGGATTGAGGGCCGGGTCAGACCACCACGGCGGTCGGTTCGGGAGGCGTCAGACCGGTGACGGCGCGCCATGCCCGCGCCAGCAACTCGATCGCGTCGGTCAATTGGGCATCGGGCAGCGTGTAGGGCACCCGGATGAACCGTTCGAGGGTGCCGTCCACCCCGAAGCGGGGACCGGGCGGAATCTCCAGTCCCATCCGCGACGCCGCCGCCGACAGCGCCGAACTCATCGGCGCCGGCAGCCGCACCCACAACGACAGTCCGCCCGTTCCCGGTGCCGGCTGCCAGTCCGGAAGGTGCTCGGCGAGCAGTCGCAGCAGCAGCGCCCGGCGCGACCGCAGAAGGTCCCGACGCTCGGGCAGTACTTCGTCCTCGGCCGCCAGAAGCCTTGCGCCGGCGAGTTGTTCGAGGATCGGGGTGCCCATGTCGAGGGCCGGCCGCAGCGCCGCGATGGACGCCAGGGCGCTGCGTTCGGCGCGGATCCAGCCGATCCGCAGCCCGCCCCAGAACGACTTCGACATCGACCCGACGGTCAGCACCAGATCGCGGCGGCCGGTCATCGACACGGCGAACGGAGCGGGCACCTGCTCGTCGAGCCACATGTCGGTGATGGTCTCGTCGACGATGGTGCGGGTGCGCGTGTCGGCGATGATGTGCGCCAACCGCTTTCGCTCCGGGACCGGCAAGGTCATGCCCGTCGGGTTGTGATTGTCCGGAACCAGGTAGGCCAGTTTCGGGGCCAGTTGGCGGATGGCGGCCTCCACCGCGTCCAGTTCCCATCCGGCGGGGGTGAGCGCCACCGGTGCGGGCCGCAACCCACGCGAGGCCATGGCCGCGAGTGCTCCGTGATAGGTGGGTTGTTCGACGAGCACGCGGTCGTCCGGTTGGGTGAAGGTGGCGAGGATGAGCCCGATCGCGTGTAACGCTCCGGTGGTCACCATGATCTCGTCGGGATCGGTCGGAAGTCCGCGCGCGCAATACCTTTCGGCGATGGCCGCGCGCAGCGGCGGTACCCCCGAGAGTTCGATGCCGATGTCGTGCAGGTAGGGGGTGACCTGCTCGGCGGCCTCGGCGAAGGCCCGCGACACGACGGCCGCGGGGGCGGCCAGCGTGGCCGCCGCGAGGTTGGCCGACGCCGCGGCGACGGGCGCGGCCTCGCTGTGGTTCTGCAGGCGTCAGGGCTGACATGCGATCTCCACCGGATTGAGAAGTCGTTCACCGCATCGGG
>NZ_LMVQ01000327.1 GCF_001545925.1 Mycobacterium sp. NAZ190054
GTGGTCCGGGTACCGCGGATCCCGCGCCCACCGGCGCGTTGACGTACTCCAGGAAGTCGGCGGGGTGCGTGGCGTAGAGGTTGGCGGCCTTGGCGGTGTCGATCACCGAGCCGGCGGCGGCGACCTCGTAGCGGCCCCGCGCGATGCCGTCGGCCGCGGCGATGGCCGCCTGCAGCCCCGTCCCGCAGGCCTGCTGCAGGTCAAACGCGGGCGTATAGGACGACAGCGAGCTGCCGAGCACGCACTCGCGCATCAGGTTGAAGTCGCGGCTGTGTTTGAGAACCGCGCCGCCGATGACGGCGTCGAGCGTCTCGCCCTTGAGGTCGAAGCGCTCGGCCAGCCCGTCGAGCACCGCGGTGAACATGTCCTGGTTGGACGCCTTGGCGTAGGCGCCGTCCGACCGCGCGAACGGGATCCGGTTGCCCCCCAGGACGGCCACCCTTCGGGTCGTCCTGGTCCCAGCGGTTTCTGAAGTCTCAGCCACGTCTGCCTCCCGGCTTGCTGATGAGGTGTCGAGGGTCATACTACCCACGCTTCTTACTCTGGAGTAAGTTCGTGAGGTATGTGACAGTGCGGGGTAACCCCTTCACCGTCGTCAAGTGATGTACCCCGGATCTCCAGAAAGGCAGCGCCGTGGCTTCCGATCTTCTCTCCCAGGTCGTCAACTCCGGGCCTGGCTCGTTTCTCGCCAAGCAACTCGGTGTCCCGCAGCCCGAACAGCTGCGCCGGCACAAGCAGGGCCAGCCGCCGCTGGCCGGTTCGCTGCTGATCGGCGGCGAGGGCCGGGTGGTGGAACCGCTGCGCGCCGCGCTGGCCGACGACTACGACGTCGTCGCGAACAACCTCGGCGGGCGCTGGGCCGACTCGTTCGGCGGGCTGGTCTACGACGCCACCGGCATCACCGAACCCGAGGGTCTCAAGGGCCTCTACGAGTTCTTCACCCCGCTGTTGCGCAACCTCGGGCACTCGGGCCGCGTCGTCGTGATCGGCACGACGCCCGAGGAGACCGGCAGCGTGCACGAGCGCACCGCGCAGCGTGCGCTGGAGGGCTTCACCCGGTCGCTGGCCAAGGAGCTGCGCAACGGATCGACCGCGGCCCTGGTGTACCTGTCCGCCGACGCCAAACCGGCCGCGACCGGGCTGGAGTCCACACTGCGCTTCATCCTGTCCGGCAAGTCGGCCTACGTCGACGGACAGGTGTTCCGGGTCGGGGCCGCCGACGCGGCCCCACCCGCCGACTGGGACCGGCCACTGGACGGCAAGGTCGCGGTCGTGACAGGCGCCGCGCGTGGGATCGGCGCGACGATCGCCGAGGTGTTCGCGCGCGACGGCGCCAAGGTCGTCGCCGTCGACGTCGAGGGGGCCGCCGAGGCGCTGGCCGAGACGGCCACCAAGGTCGGCGGCACCGCGCTGACGCTCGACGTCACCGCCGCCGACGCCGTGGACCGCATCGCCGAGCACGTCCGCGAACACCACGAGGGCAGGCTCGACATCCTGGTCAACAACGCGGGCATCACCCGCGACAAGCTGTTGGCCAACATGGACGAATCCCGCTGGGACTCCGTGATCGCGGTGAATCTGCTGGCGCCGCTCCGCCTGGCCGAGGGGCTGGTCGCAAGCGGTGTGATCGGTGACGGCGGCCGGATCATCGGGTTGTCGTCGATGGCGGGCATCGCCGGCAACCGCGGACAGACGAACTACGCGGCCACCAAGGCCGGCATGATCGGGCTCACCGACGCGCTGGCACCCCTGTTCGCCGAGAAGAACATCACCATCAACGCGGTCGCGCCCGGCTTCATCGAGACGAAGATGACCGACGCGATCCCGTTCGCCACCCGTGAGGTCGGCCGCCGGCTCAACTCGCTGTTCCAGGGCGGCCAGCCGGTCGACGTCGCCGAGGCGATCGCGTACTTCGCCAGCCCGGGTTCTAATGCCGTGACCGGCAACACCATTCGGGTCTGCGGCCAGGCGATGCTGGGCGCGTAGGCATGAGCGCAGAGCAGCAGCCTTCGGGGCTGAAGAACCTGGCGCGGGCCGCGGTCGGCGCGCTGCCGTTGGTGCGGCGCGGCGACACGCTGCCCACCCGCACGGTGACCGTCGAGGACCTGCCCGTCGACCCGGTCAACGTCGCCGAGTACGCGCACGTCACCGGGCTGCGTTTCGACAACGTGGTACCGCTGACCTATCCGTTCGCGCTGACGTTCCCGGCCGTGATGTCACTGCTCACCGGATTCGACTTCCCTTTCGCCGCAATGGGTTCGGTCCACATGGAGAACCACATCACGCAATACCGGCCGATCGCGGTCACCGACACCGTCTCGGTGGCCGTACACGCGGAGAACATGCGGGAGCACCGCAAGGGGCTGCTCGTCGACATCGTGACCGACGTCAAGGTCGGCAACGACGTTGCGTGGCACCAGATCGCGACATTCCTGCACCAGCAGCGCACCAGCCTGTCGGATCAGCCGAAGGCGCCGCCGCAGAAGCAGCCGAAGCTACCGCCACCGAACGCGGTGCTGCGCATCACCCCGGGGCAGATCCGGCACTACGCGTCGGTCGGCGGGGACCACAACCCGATCCACACCAACTCGGTCGCCGCCAAGCTGTTCGGCTTCCCGACCGTGATCGCGCACGGAATGTTCAGTGCCGCAGCGGTGTTGGCGAACGTCGAAGGTCAGCTGCCCGACGCGGTGAAGTACTCGGTGCGGTTCGCCAAGCCGGTGGTGCTGCCCGCCCGGGCCGGGCTGTATGTCGAGCGCAACCCCGACGGCTGGGACCTGACGCTGCGGCACCTGAGCAAGGGCCACCCCCACCTGACGGGAACCGTCACGAGTTTGAGATGACGGCGTCGGCGTCCGCAGCGGACGGCGCGCCCTTGAGGCCCCGCCAGAACAGGTTGATCATCAGCTCGGCGGCCTCGTCGACGTCGGCGTCGCCGGTGCTCACCCGGGACGCGATCGCCTCACCGGCGCCGACGAGCGCGACCGCCATCAACTCGAAGTCGGTGTCCGGCTCGGGGAACTTGGTACCGGATCGCAGCAGACGGCCGACGAGTTCGATGATGCGTTCGCGCCCCTCCCGCACGGTGTGGGCAAACGCCTGCGAGCTGGTGGCCTGCGTGTAGAGCACCATCCACGACGCCCGGTTGGCGTCGATGTACTTCAGGAACGCCAGCACCGCGCTGCGCAGCAGCTCCTTCGGCGGACCGCTGAAATCGATGTTGCTGTTCACCTCGTCGACGAACCGGCCCAGCTCGCGGTTCAGGCACGCGCCGAACAGCTCCTCCTTGGAGCCGTAGTACAGGTACAGCATCGGCTTGCTGATCTGCGCCTGGGCGGCGATCGCGTCCATCGACGTCTCGTGATAGCCGTTCACCGAGAAGATCTCCACCGCGGCGTCGAGCATCTGCTGCTCACGGACGGCACGCGGCAACCGCTTGGTTCCACCTGCCATGTACGAGCGCCCTCCTGAGCCGTCGATCGACGAACGTCTTACCACAGGGTAAGCACTGGCCGAACGATCAGCCGCCGCAACGCGGCGAGGTGCCCTTCATCGCGATGATCCGCATCACGGCCTCGTCGATACGCGGCATCGTCAGCTCGCCGGCGGCGACCGCCCGCTCCAGCCGGTCCAGCACCGCGGGCACCTCGGCGGTGTCCAACCTGGCCGGCGGAGACGACCTGGTGAAGTCCTCCCGCAGCCCGGACATCATGGCCGATGCCGCCGTGCGGATCCTGTCGCGACCACCGGCACAGGTCAACGGGCAGTGC
>NZ_LMVQ01000328.1 GCF_001545925.1 Mycobacterium sp. NAZ190054
CTCGACGCGCCGTCGCCGGGCCGCTTTGCCGTCGGCCAGTTTGTGCACCACCAGGGGTTCTGCGATCGAATCGCCCACGCGGCCACGGGGGTTCAGCGACGAGAATGGGTCCTGGAACACCAGGCCGACGCGGCGCCTGATCTGTTTGGCCGCAGCGCCTTTCACGTGGAGAACGTCGTCGCCGGCCAACGTCGCGGTGCCCGAATCCGGTTTCACCAGGCCCGTCAGGCACGCCGCGACGGTCGACTTGCCCGATCCGGATTCACCCACCAGGCCCAGGGTGGTGCCGCTGCGGATGGCGAACGACACATCCTTGACCGCGTGCACCGTCGAGCGACCCACCGGGGTCGTCACCGTGAACCGGACGTCGAGTCCGTCGACGTCGAGCAGTGTCTCCGCGTCGGTGACCGCCGGCGGACCGGACCGGTCCAGCACCGGCCGGGCGGCCAGCAGGTCGCGGGTGTACTCGTCGCGGGGCCGGTCGAACACCTCCATGACCGGTGCCTGCTCGACGGTCGCCCCGCCCCGCATCACCGTCACCTCGTCGGCGACCTGCCCGATCACCCCGAGGTCGTGGCTGATCCACACGACCGCGGTGCCGAAATCGCGCTGCAAGGTGCGCACCAGATCGATGATCTGCGCCTGCGTCGTGACGTCGAGCGCGGTGGTCGGTTCGTCGGCGATCAGCAGTTCGGGGTCGCACGCCAGTGCGATCGCGATCATCACCCGCTGGCGCTGCCCGCCGGAGAGTTGGTGCGGGTAGGCGTGCAGACGCATCTGCGGGTCGGGCAGCCCGACCGCCTCCAGTAGCTCCAGCGCTCGGGCGCCGGCCGCGCGGCGGGTCATGTTACGATGCGTTTCAAGCGATTCCGTGATCTGACGCTCCAGCGTCAGCAGCGGGTTCAGCGACGTGCCGGGGTCCTGGAACACGAAACCGATGCGTGCCCCGTGCACACTGCGCAGCACCCGCGGTGACGCACCGACCAGCTGCACGGGTTCGTCCGGACCGGTCAGCGTGCTCGACCCCGAGACGCGGGCGCCGGGGGCGTCCAGCAGCCCGGTGGCCGCGAGTACGGTCATCGTCTTGCCGGAACCCGACTCGCCGACGATGCCGACCGTCTTCTCCCGGGCGACGTCGAAGGACACACCGTCGACGATGGTGCGGGAGCCGATACGCACCCCGAGGTCTTCCACACGCAGGACGGTCATGGCTCCCTCCTGCGGGCCTCGACCGTGGTGCGCTGCTTCGGATCCAGCACGTCGCGCAGCCCGTCGCCGAACAGGTTGAACGCCAGCACGATCAGAAAAATCGCGGCGCCGGGGAACACCGCCATCCACCATGCCATCGTCACGAATCCCTGCGAGTCGAAGATCATCCTTCCCAGCGAGGGCTGGGGTGGTTGAATTCCCAGGCCCAAAAACGACAGCGCGGCCTCCGACAGGATCGCGAACGCCAGCGACAGCGACGTCTGCACGATCAGCGGGCCCGCGATGTTCGGCAGGATGTGTCGCCGCACGATGTACAGGTCGCCGGTGCCCAGCGCGCGCGACGCCGACACGTACGGTTCGGTGCGCACACCGAGCGTGCTGGCCCGCGCCACCCGCGCGAAGATCGGGGTGTACACGATCGCGATCGCCAGGATGGTCGTGGTCACGCCGGGACCGAGGATCGCGACGACAGCGAGCGCGAGCAGAAGCACCGGGAACGCGAACATCACGTCCACGACACGCATCAACACCGTGTCCAGCCAGCCGCCGCGGTAACCGGCGATCACCCCGACCGCCACGCCGACGACCAGGGCGAGCGCGACGCTCACCACCGCGATGCGCATCGACGCCTGGATGGCGACGAGAACCCGGGACAGCACGTCGCGGCCCAACTCGTCGGTGCCGAACCAGTGCGCACCACCCGGCGGCTGCAGCGCGTTCGGTACGTCGACGTCGTTGACGCCGTACGGGGCGATCCAGTTCGCCGTCACCGCGACCACCGCCACCACGATCAGCACGAGCGCACTGACCAGCGTGACCGGGTTGCGCGCGAGCAGCCGCCATGACGAGATGCGGGTGCTGTCCGGTTCGGTGGTCGTCATCCCAGTCGAATCCTCGGGTCCACGACGGCGTAGAGCACGTCGACGAGCAGGTTGATCGCCAGGAACAGTGCGGCGATGAGCAACACCGCGCCCTGGATCAGCGGATAGTCCCGGGCTGCCACCGCGTTGAACACCAGCCGCCCCAGGCCCGGCCACGCGAACACCACCTCGACGACGATCACCCCGCCGAGCAGGGTGGCGAGCTGGATGCCGGTGATGGTCAGGATCGGGACCAACGCGTTGCGCACGGTGTGCCGGAATGTGACGACGCGCGGCGAGAGCCCCTTGGACCGGGCGGTGCGCACGTAGCCCATCGCCGCGACCTCCAACACCGCCGACCGCACATAGCGCGTCATGATCGCCGCGGCCACCACACCCACCGTGAACCCCGGCAGGATGATGTGGCGAAGCCATCCCGCCGGGTCCTCGAACAGGGGCCGGTAGCCCGAGGTCGGCAGCCAGCCCAGCACCGTGGAGAACAGCGCGATCAACAGGATGCCCATCCAGAAGTCCGGGATGGACACACCGAACTGGCTGGTGATGCGGACCAGCGTGTCGCTGAGCCGGCCTTCGCGCAGCGCGGAGTAGATGCCTGCGGGCAGCGCGATCGCCAACGCGATGACGATGCCGACGAAGCCGAGCGACAGCGTCGCGGGCAGCCGCTCCAGCAGCGTCACCGTGACCGGGTCACCGTTGCGGAAGCTGACGCCGAGATCACCGGTCAGGGCCGAGCCGATGTAGCCGAAGAACTGCTCCACGATCGGACGGTCCAGACCGCTCGCCGTGCGCAGCGCTTCGTAGGCCTCGGGGGTGTAGCGGGTGCCCAGCGCGATGCGCACCGGATCGCCGGGCACCAGGTGCACCAGCGCGAACACCACGATCAGCACGCCGAACAACACGATCGCCGAGTACATCAGCCGGCGCGCGACGAACCGGAGGATCATCAGGCACCGCCGTCCGCGTCGAAAGTGGCGGTGCGGAACCGGACCGCGCCGTCGCGGCGCGCGTCATACCCGGACAGTTCCGGGTTCCACGCCTGGATCACCGACGGGTTGTACAGGTAGATGTAGCTGACCTTGTCGGCGATCAGCGTGGCGGCCCGCGCGTACTGCTCCTTGCGCGTGGCCCCGTCGGTCTCGACGCGGCCCGCGTCGAGCAGCCGGTCGACCTCGGGATCGGAGAACTTCTGCGCGTTGCTGGTGCCGTCGGTGTGGTGCTGGGCGAAGTAGAAGTCGTCCGGATCGATGTTGCCCAGCCATCCCATCATCAGCATGTCGAAGTTCCCGGAGTTCTGTTCGTCGAGCCAGGTCGCGAAGTCGACGGTGCGGATGCCCACCGTGATGCCCAGCGGGGCGAGGTTGTCGGCGATGATCTGGGCCGCCGTGACCGTCTCCGGATACTCGGTGGTGACCAGCATGTCGAGCTGACCCGGCCGGACGCCGACCTCCTGCAACAGTTCCCGGGCGCGGTCCAGCCCACCCGAGCTGTACCTGTCGTAGGGCGTGAACCAGGGATTGCCCTCCGGTATCGCGAGCTGATTCACCGCGGCGGTCCCGTAACTGGTCGCCTGCACGATCGCGTCGCGGTCGATCGCGTACGCGATCGCCTGGCGTACCCGCACGTCGTTCCACGGCTCGCGCGCCTCGTTGAGCGCCAGATACCAGTAATCGTTGCTGGGTG
>NZ_LMVQ01000329.1 GCF_001545925.1 Mycobacterium sp. NAZ190054
GAGGTGACCGGCACCCGCATCCAGCTGTCCTACGCCGACGGCGACATCTGGGACTGGGCGGTGCCGTGGGACGAGTGGGTCGCGATGTCGGCGCTGTCGGAACAGGAATCCCCTGACAACATCCCGAGCACCGCGCCGGTGACGCCGTCGCAGGCGCCGCAACCGGTGGGCGCCCGGCCCGGCGGCTAGCACTTCTCCCTTCTTTGCGCCGAAATGGCATTCCAGCAGGCAAAGATCGAGTGGGCGCCTGCTGGAATGCAAGTTCGGCGCTAGGTGGCGCGGTTGAAGCGGGATCCGCTCGCGCCGCTGACCTGATCGCGCGGCCGGACCACGATCAGGTCCAGGTCGACGTGCGACGGGCGGCTCGCGACGAACCCGATGACCTCGGCGATGTCCTCGGCCACCAGCGGTGTCACGCCCTGGTAGACCTTGTCCGCGCGCTCCTTGTCGCCTTCGAACCGATTCAGGGAGAACTCGGTCTGCACCATGCCGGGTGCGACCTCGGTCAGCCGTACGGGTTGTCCGAGCAGCTCGCTGCGCAGCGTGCGGTGCAGCACGCCCTGAGCGTGCTTGGCCGTGGTGTAGCCGGCTCCGTTGTCGTAGATCTCCACCGCGGCGATCGAGGTGACCGTCACGATCAGGCCGTCGCCGGAGTCGATCAGCTTGGGCAGCAAGGCCCGGGTGACGTGCAGGGTGCCCATCACGTTGGCCTCCCACATCCACCGCCAGTGGTCGACGTCGGCGTCGGCGACCGACTCCAGTCCGCGGGCCCCGCCGGCGTTGTTGACCAGCACGTCGACGCGATCCAGCCGCCCCGCCATCGCCGCCACCGCCGTCGGGTCGGTGACGTCCGCCACAATCGCCGTCCCGTCCAGCTCGGCCGCCAGCGCCTGGATCGGAGCTTCCCGGCGGGCCACACAGACGACGTGAAAGCCCTGCGCGGCAAGGTTTCTGGCGGTCGCCGCGCCGATACCGGCACTGGCCCCGGTGACCACGGCGACTCGACGGGCGTCTGTTGGTGTCGTCATGGTTGCCACCCTAGGCGCACCGAATCCACCTTCGCGCGCACCCGCGAAACCGTGCTATTTTGGCCGACATGTACCGGAACAGTCAGGCAGCCCTCGCTGCCGCGCGGCGTGCGTGTTGTTGTTGCGCACCCCGCCGCGCCTGACTGCGCCCGGACTGATCAAGTCCTGCTGAGTCCCAGGTGTGGCCCGACCCCACCACCGGACTCGACGAAGGACAATTCCGTGAGCACTTCCACCGCCACCCTCACCCCGCGACCGCGTACCTCGTCGCCCGGGCGGGTCAGGCCGGCCGCCGCCGGTAATCGCTACCCGCAGGCGCTGCTGCACCACATCGTCGCGCCCGCGCTGCGCCTCCCCGAGGCTGCCGCGGCCTCGGTGTTCGCCGCCGCGCGACAGCGCGGACCGATCGCCCGCGACGTCATCGCCCAGATCACCGGGCTGAGCATCGCCACGGTGAACCGCCAGGTCACCGCCCTGCTGGAGGCAGGTGTGCTGCGCGAACGCGCCGATCTCGCGGTGGCCGGGGCGGTCGGGCGGCCCCGCGTGCCGGTCGAGGTGAACCACGAACCGTTCCTGACGCTGGGCGTCCACATCGGTGCCCGCACCACCAGCATCGTGGCCACCGACCTGTTCGGCCGCACCCTCGATGTCGTGGAGACACGGACCCCGCGCGGCCCGCAGGCGATCGCGCTGCGCGCGATCGCGGGCAGCGCGCGCCGCTACCTGAGCCGCTGGCACCGCCGTCGTCCGCTGTGGGTCGGGGTGGCCACCGGCGGCGTGGTCGACAGCACCCACGGTTACCTCGACCACCCGCGGCTGGGCTGGTCGGACGCGCCGGTCGGGCCGGTGCTCGCCGAGACCCTCGGACTGCCGGTGTCGGTGGCCTCGCACGTGGACGCGATGGCGGGCGCGGAGTTGCTGCTCGGGGTGCGCCGGCAACCGGCCGAGGCCGCCACCAGCCTGTACGTGTACGCCCGCGAAACCGTCGGCTACGCGCTGTCCATCGGCGGCCGCGTGCATTCGCCGGCCAGCGGTCCCGGCACCATCGCGGGTCTGCCCGCGTTCTCCGATCTTCTCGGCGGCACAGGGCAATTGGAGTCCACGGTCAGCGACGAGGCCGTCTTGACCGCGGCGCGCAGGGCGCGCATCGTTCCCGCGGACGGCCCCGCGTCGACGCTCGCAGCGGTGCTGCGGGCCGCCCGGCAGGGCAACGAGCAGGCCGCGGCGCTGGTCACCGAACGCGCTCGGGTCCTCGGTGAGGCCGTCGCGTTGCTGCGCGACATGCTCAACCCCGACGACCTGGTGGTCGGCGGACAGGCCTTCACCGAGTACCCCGAGGGCATGTCCGTCGTCGAATCGGCATTCGCGGCCCGGTCTGTGCTGCCGCACCGCGACATCCGGGTCACCACGTTCGGCAACCGAATCCAGGAAGCCGGCGCGGGCGTCGTGTCCCTCGGCGGGCTGTACGCGGATCCGATCGGCGCGATGCGCCGCGCCCGACCGCGCACGCGAGGAGCGAATCAGGCACCGCGCACGCGAGGAGCGAATCAGGCACCGCGCGAAGTCAGTGCCTGAGCCGGGCCGGCAACCGGGCGGTGTAGACATGACGGTGTGCGTCTAGCGACCGAACCGGCTGGCCTCCCGTCCGGACTACCCCAGCCACGCCGGGTGGCGGTGCTGTCGGTGCACACGTCCCCCCTGGCCCAGCCGGGCACCGGCGACGCCGGCGGCATGAACGTCTACGTGCTGCAGACCGCGCTGGAGCTGGCCGGCCGCGGCGTCGACGTGGAGATCTTCACCAGGGCCACCTCGTCGTCGGACCAGGCGGTGGTGCCGGTGGCCCCCGGCGTGCTGGTGCGCAACGTCGTGGCGGGCCCGTTCGAGGGGCTGGACAAGAACGACCTGCCCACCCAGCTGTGCGCGTTCACCGCGGGGGTTCTGCGCGCCGAGGCCACCCACGAACCCGGCTACTACGACGTCGTGCACTCGCACTACTGGCTCTCGGGTCAGGTCGGGTGGCTGGCCGCCGACCGGTGGGCGGTGCCGTTGGTGCACACCGCCCACACGCTGGCGGCGGTCAAGAACGCCTCGCTCGCCGAGGGGGACACCCCCGAGCCGCCGATGCGCTCCGTCGGTGAGCAACAAGTGGTCGACGAGGCCGACCGGCTGATCGTCAACACCGAACACGAAGCCCAGCAACTGGTTTCGCTGCACGAGGCCGATCCCGCGCGTATCGACGTGGTCCACCCCGGCGTCGATCTGAAGACCTTCACCCCCGGCGACCGCAGAGCCGCCCGCGCCGCGCTGGGCCTGGCCGCCGATACGCAGATCGTCGCGTTCGTCGGCCGGATCCAACCGCTGAAGGCGCCCGACGTGCTGCTGCGCGCGGCCGCGCTGTTGCCCGGCGTGCGGATCGTGATCGCGGGCGGGCCGTCGGGGTCGGGCCTGGCCACACCGGACAACCTTGTTCACCTCGCCGCGGACCTGGGTATCACCGACCGGGTGACGTTCCTTCCGCCCCAGTCTCGGGACGACCTGGTGCAGGTGTACCGGGCCGCCGACATCGTCGCGGTGCCGAGCTACTCCGAATCCTTCGGGCTGGCCCGCCGCCGGCGGCTGCTGTCGCAGGAGTCGTCACTGAAATACTTTCTGCTGGGGGCGTTCTCGTCGGCGTTCTTCCTCTACGGCGCGGCGATGCTGTACGGCTATGCGGGCACCCTC
>NZ_LMVQ01000330.1 GCF_001545925.1 Mycobacterium sp. NAZ190054
CGTCCGACCATTCGTACTACTACACCGTCGGCAGCGAGTCGCTGCGCAGCATGACCGAGATCGTCACCGGCAACGCCGACCGGCTCGACGACCTCGGGCCGCTCGCCCAGCCGCGCACCGAGTTGACGGTGTCGACACCGCAACAGCTCGACGTGCCGATCCTCGGCGAGGTGCCGCTGCCGCACCTGGAGGTCGAGACGCCGGTGATCTACGACCACCTGGGCGCGGGATTGGGCGTCGGGCGGCGGCGGGGCGGTGGGCCCGCCGGCCTGCGGTGTGCTCTGGTCGGACGGGGACATCGTTGAGCATCCTCCTACAGCTGACGTCGCGAGCATGACGAGCAGTGCCGCGACGCGGCGGCTAGTACCCATGGTCATCGGTCACCGATCCTCCTGCCCGGTTCCATTCGGGGTCGTAGATCACCGGCGTCTCGACCTCCAGGTGCGGCAGCGGCACCTCGCCGAGGATCGGCACGTCGAGCTGTTGCGGTGTCGACACCGTCAACTCGGTGCGCGGCTGGGCGAGCAGCCCGAGGTCGTCGAGCCGGTCGGCGTTGCCGGTGACGATCTCGGTCATGCTGCGCAGCGACTCGCTGCCGACGGTGTAGTAGTACGAATGGTCGGACGGGTCGATCATGTCGGCGCCGGGAACCTCGGCCCGGAACCGGGTCGCGCCGAAGTCCTCGAACGCCGGGTCGGTGCCCAAGCCGGCCGTCGGGCCGACCATGTTGCCGAGGGATTCGTTCATCTCGCCGGGCAGGGTGTTGCCCATCTGTCCCAGCCAGCCCACCGGGTCGGTGGACGCGTCACCGATGTAGACCTGCCCGCCGTCGAGGTGGAAATCTGCGGCGCTGCGCGCCACATCGGTGCCGGGGCTGCCGAGCAGGATCGCGTCGTCGGCGTGCATACCGCTGTTGGCGAACGCGTCGGCGACCGTCGTGGAGCCGTACGAATGCCCGATGACCGTTACATGCTCGGGGACACCGGCCTCGTGGGTGACGCTGAGCCCGTTGACATCCCACGCCAGCGCGTCGCCCCCGGCCCGCGCCAGCCCGGTGTTGGCGATGTTGGGGTCGGTGAAGCTCTCCGGCGTGTTGTACCCCATCCAGGAGATCACCGCGGTCGGGTCGCCGGGGTCGGCCTTGAGCGACTGGCCGTACAGGTTGATCGCGTCGTTGTGCCCGTCGGACAGCCAGCCGTCCCGGACGCTGGCGCTGGTGCCGGGCACGATGACCGCGGTGTTGGACGCCTTGTCCGGGTTGCCGATCGCGACGGCCGCCCGACCCTTGCCGTCGAAGGCCTGCGGGTCGTAGGCCCACAGCATGGTCGGACGCCAGTTCTTGTCGCGGCGTTCCTGTTCGCCGATCTCGCTGTAGCGGCGGGTCTCGCTGTCCGGCGCGCCGAGTTGGTGCAGCAGTCCCTCCTGGGTCCGCTTCGCGTTCTGGTAGCGGGTGACGTCGTTGTCGGTCAGCCCGTAACGGCCCGGATTCGCGGTGACCTCGTCGGCCGACACGTTGTTGCGGTCCGCGACGTTCTCCACCCGGTCCAGATCGTCGTCCATCACCGCGACGTTGACCTGGTCGCGCACCTCGGCCGGAATCCCGTTGAGATTGCCCAGTATCGGCGGGTGCTCGGCGATCAGACCGCGGCGCTGCTCCTCGCTGAGCGAATCCCACCACTGCTTGACGTCGGCGGGGTCGGTGTCCGCGGACGGGATCCGGATCTCCTGGCCGCCCACCGTGACGGGCGGATTGGGGATGTCGGCGCCGGCGGCCTGGTCGAGCGCCGACGCGGTGTTCTCGTCCAGATCGGTGAACAGCTGCAGCATCTTCTTCAGGAACGCGGTGAACTTGTCGGCCAGGCTGTCGAGGAACCGCCCGACCAGCCATTGCTGGGGAGTGACCGTCCCGTCGTCGGCGACGGCGAACCCGAATCGGTCCAGCGTCGAGACCAGGTCCAGCAGCGCGTCCCGCAGCGCGCCCATCTGCAGGCCGCCGTTGCGCAGCGCCGACTCCAGGTTGAGCAGCCGCCGCGCGACCCTTTCCTGCTTGGCGATGTCCTTCAGACCCTGCGCGACCGCGGTCGAGGAGGCCTGCCCGGACCAGTGCTGCTGCAGGTGGGCCAGCAGCTCGCGCTCACCGGTGATGATGGTCTGCAGCTCGGTGTGCTTACGGCCCATCGCGTCGGCGGCGTCGACAAGCCGGTCGGGCTCCGACTCCCGCACCGTCGACACTGAAACCGACATGACCCTCCTGTTCCGGCTGCCCCGATCGTTCCATATCGGGGACCGGACCCAGGGGAGTTAGTGTGGGCGCGTGAACAGGCAGGCCGTGCCGGGCGGGGTGGTGCACGAACTTCCCGCCGACCTGCGCACCGCGCTGGTCGGTAACGCGACGGCGCTGGCGGCGTGGCAGGACATCACGCCGCTGGCGCGCAACGAGTTCATCTGCTGGGTGGAGGACGCCAAGCAGCAGAAGACCCGGGAGCGACGGATCCGCCGCACTCAGGAAGAGCTGGAGGAGGGCATGCGCCGGCCGTGCTGCTGGCCGGGCTGCAAGCACCGGGAGCGCACCGGCAAGGCCTAACGGCTGCGCCGGCTCTCCCGCCGGTTGGCCTTCTGGATCTCGTCGACGAGTTCGTCTTTGGTCATCTTCGACCGGCCGGGGATGTCGAGGCGGCGCGCCACCTCGACCAGATGCTTCTTGGAGGCGTTGGCGTTGACGCCTTCGGCGGACTCGCCCCGCGCGTCGGGTCCGCCGCTTTCCGACCGGTCGTCGGACGGGCCGCGCTGGTCTTTCTTCTCCCAGTGGTCGCCGACCTTCTCGTAGCTGTGTTTGAGCGCGCTGTAGGCGACGCGGTGCGCCCGTTCGCCTTCGCCGTACTCCTCGGCGGCGGCGTCGTGCGCCTTGGCGAACGTGCGCTTGGCCTTGTCGTCGGAGTGCTGCAGGGTGCTCGGCAATTCGCTTTCCTTGGCCTTGCCCGATTTCGTCGTCTTCGGCATCTCAACTTCTCCTTTCTCGGGATGTGGTGTCGCTCAGGGAGTTCCCGGTGAGGACCAGTGCACCACCTTCATCGTGGTCATCTCGTCGAGCAGTTCGGGCCCGTAGCCGAAGCCGCTGCCGCTGGCCCGCCGCGGCTGCGCGGCGCCGCCGGGCGCACCGCCGAACACCGCGTTGATCTTCACCGTCCCGACGGGCAGCGCCCGCGCGGCCTGTTGCGCATGCGCCATGTCGGCGGTCAGCACGGTGGCCGCCAACCCGAACCGGTCGTCGGCGGCCTCGGTCAACGCGGTGTCGAAGTCGGGCACCACCCGCACCGCGGCGACCGGACCGAAGGTCTCCTCGCGGAAGACCCGCATCTCGGGCGTGCAGTCGGACAGCACGGTCGGCGGATAGAACGCGCCGGGGCCGGACGGCAGCTGCGCCCCGGCCAGCACCCGGGCGCCGCGAGAGATCGCATCGGTGACATGGCCGTGCACGTGCTCGCGGTGTGCCTCGTCGACCAGCGGACCGAGCCGGTCCTGCCAGCGCCGGGCCTCGTCGGCGAGGGCGTCGAGGAACGGTTCGGCCCGGCCGGCGACGACGTAGATGCGCTCGACGGCCACACAGATCTGCCCGGCGTTCGATGACGTCGAACACCTGCGCCAGCACGGGCTCGTTGCTGCGTCGCAGATCGCCGGCCACGTCGTCGGAGATGCGCGCCAAGTCGATCAGCAGCACGGTCAGATGCGCCAGTGCCGCT
>NZ_LMVQ01000331.1 GCF_001545925.1 Mycobacterium sp. NAZ190054
TGCCCAGCCCGCCTCCGACCACCACCGGCGCTGGTGGTAGCCACCGTCGTCGATGAACTGCTGCCACTGGGCGTTGGTGACCGGGACGCGGCCGATGCGGAAGGCCGGCACCTCGACGGTGTGGGCGAGGGCGACTGGTACATGGACTACCGCAACGCCGACGGGTCGATCGCGCAGATGTGCGGCAACGGGGTGCGGGTGTTCGCGCACTACCTGCGCGCCAGCGGTCTGGAGGGCCGCGACGAGTTCGTCGTCGGCTCCCTGGCCGGGCCCCGGCCGGTCGTGCTGCACGGCCCGACCGGCACCACCGCCGACGTCACCGTCGAGATGGGCAAGGCCGACCAGCGCGGTACCGGTACCGCGACGGTCGGCGGGCGGTCCTTCACCGGGCTCGCCGTCGACGTCGGGAACCCTCACCTGGCCTGCGTGGACGACACGCTCAGCGACGCGGAGCTCGCCGCGCTGGACGTCGCGGCGCCGGTGCAGTTCGACACGGCGCAGTTCCCGGAGGGCGTCAACGTCGAGGTGCTCACCGCGCCGGCCGACGGGGCGGTGTCGATGCGGGTGCACGAGCGCGGGGTGGGGGAGACCCGGTCCTGCGGCACCGGCACGGTCGCGGCCGCCGTCGCGGCGCTGGCGCACCAGGGCGCGCAGACCGGGTCACTGACGGTGCGCGTCCCCGGCGGCGAGGTCCTGGTGACCGTCAGCGCGGCGAACAGCCACCTGCGCGGACCGTCGGTGCTGGTCGCGCACGGTGAGATCGCCGACCAGTGGTGGGCGGCCCAGCAGGGAACCGCCGACTGGGCCGACGCGTTAATTGGGGTGCATGAGAAGTGACATTCGTGCGAATCTTGATTCGCCTATGACCTATCCCGAATTCTCCGATGACATCCCCAGCGTCGGCGAGCTGGCCCTGGAGGAACGGTCCGCGCTCCGGCGTGTCGCCGGGCTCTCCACCGAGCTGGCCGACGTCTCCGAGGTCGAATACCGCAAGCTGCGCCTTGAGCGCGTGGTGCTGGTCGGCGTGTGGACCGAGGGCAGCGCCGCCGACGCCGACGCCAGCCTCGCCGAGCTCGCCGCGCTCGCCGAGACCGCGGGCTCCGAGGTGCTGGAGGGCCTGATCCAACGCCGCGACAAGCCGGACCCCTCGACCTACATCGGCTCCGGCAAGGCCGCCGAACTGCGCGAGATCGTGCTGGCCACCGGCGCCGACACCGTCATCTGCGACGGCGAGCTCAGCCCGGCGCAGCTCAACGCGCTGGAGAAGGTGGTCAAGGTCAAGGTCATCGACCGCACCGCGCTGATCCTGGACATCTTCGCCCAGCACGCCACCAGCCGGGAGGGCAAGGCGCAGGTGTCGCTGGCACAGATGGAGTACATGCTGCCGCGGCTGCGCGGCTGGGGTGAGTCGATGTCCCGGCAGGCCGGTGGCCGGGCCGGCGGCGCGGGCGGAGGCGTGGGCACCCGCGGCCCCGGCGAGACCAAGATCGAGACCGACCGCCGGCGCATTCGTGAGCGAATGTCCAAGCTGCGCCGCGAGATCCGTGACATGAAGCAGGTCCGCGACACCCAGCGGGGGCGTCGGGTGGCCAACGACGTGCCGTCGGTGGCCATCGTCGGCTACACCAACGCCGGCAAGTCCAGCCTGCTCAACGCACTCACCGGCGCCGGGGTGCTGGTCGAGAACGCGTTGTTCGCCACCCTGGAACCCACCACCCGCCGCGGCGAACTGGCCGACGGACGCGAGTTCGTGCTGACCGACACCGTCGGGTTCGTGCGGCACCTGCCGACCCAGTTGGTCGAGGCGTTCCGGTCCACCCTCGAAGAGGTCGCCGACGCCGATCTGCTGGTCCACGTCGTGGACGGCTCCGACGTCAACCCGCTGGCGCAGATCAACGCGGTGCGCCAGGTGGTCAACGACGTGATCGCCGAGACCGATGCGCCGCCGCCACCGGAACTGTTGGTGGTCAACAAGATCGACGCCGCCGACGGGCTGACGCTGGCGCAGTTGCGCCGGGCGCTGCCGGGTGCGGTGTTCGTGTCCGCGCACACCGGCGACGGGCTGGACCGTCTGCAGGCCCGGATGGCCGAGATGATCGCACCGCGCGACACCGTGGTAGACGTCACAATCCCTTACGACCGTGGTGATCTGGTGAACCGGGTGCACGCCGAGGGCCGTGTCGACGCCGTCGAACACACCGAGAGCGGCACCAGGATGAAGGCCCGCGTGCCGGTCTCGCTCGCCGCCGGATTGGCCGGGTACGCCACGTACTGACCACCTCGAATGCGCCCGGTCTGGCGGCATCGGCTATTGTTGACGGGACGTCGGCTGCGGACCACCGGAGCAGGTGCCTTTTCACAGCGCCGACGACCATCACCACCAGACATTGTTGTGGCGAACTCGCCACGGTGTGCGCACTCCGCATGACGGTCTCCGTCGCGGCTGCCGGGCACACGCTGCCCGACAAGGCCGAAAGACAGGAAGACCCCTCAAGAATGACCACGCAAACCTTCGCCGAACTCGGTGTGCCCGCAGCTCTGGTGAGCTCACTGGCCGCACGAGGGATCGGTGAACCGTTCCCGATCCAGGCGGCCACGCTGCCCGATTCGCTCGCCGGACGCGACGTGCTCGGCCGCGGAAAGACCGGCAGCGGAAAGACTCTCGCGTTCTCTCTGCCGCTGGTGACCCGCCTCACCGGTCGCCGCAGTCAGCCTTCGCGCCCGTCGGGTCTGGTGCTCGCGCCGACCCGCGAACTCGCCACCCAGATCACCGCGACGCTCGAACCGCTGGCGGCCGCGTCGGGTCTTCGCGTCACCACCGTCTACGGCGGGGTCGCCCAGAGCAGGCAGGTCAACGCGCTGCGGTCCGGCGTCGACATCGTCGTCGCCTGTCCCGGCCGTTTGGAAGATCTGATGCGGCAGAAGCTGATCAGCCTCGATGCGGTCTCGACCACGGTCATCGACGAGGCCGACCACATGGCCGACCTCGGCTTCCTGCCCGGCGTGACCCGGATCCTGGCCGCGACCCCCGCCGGTGGGCAGCGGCTGCTGTTCTCGGCCACGCTGGACAACGGCGTCGACAAGCTGGTGAAGCGTTTCCTGGCCGATCCGGTGCTGCACTCGGTCGACGAGGCCGCAGACGCGCCCGTCCAGATGACCCACCACGTCTTCCACGTCGGCGGTGTCGACGCCAAGAAGGCGCTCGTGCATCGTCTCGCGTCGGGCACCGGCCGGCGGATCCTGTTCATGCGCACCAAGCATCAGGCCCGCAAGCTGGCCAGGCAGCTCACCGAGTCCGGTGTGCCGTCGGTCGACCTGCACGGCAACCTGTCCCAGCCCGCCCGGGAGCGGAACCTGGCTGCGTTCTCCAGCGGCGAGGCGCGCGTCCTGGTCGCCACCGACATCGCCGCCCGCGGCGTGCACGTCGACGGGGTCGAACTCGTGGTGCACGTGGATCCGCCGATGGAGCACAAGGCCTATCTGCACCGGTCCGGCCGCACCGCCCGCGCGGGCAGCGACGGGGACGTCGTCACCGTCGTGCTGCCCGAGCAGCGCAAGGACACCCAGCAACTGCTGCGCCGCGCCGGGATCTCGGTGCGCCCGCGCGACGTCCACGCCGACTCCGCCGAGGACGATCTTGGCGCCGTCGACGATTCCTGGCTCGATGTGCATCGCCGTACCTTTCGTTCGGGGGTCAGTGG
>NZ_LMVQ01000332.1 GCF_001545925.1 Mycobacterium sp. NAZ190054
CGGAACCGCAACCGGCGCCGCCGGTCGTCGAGCCGGCACCGGTCATCGAGCCGGTCGAGGTTGTGCCGCCGGCCGTCGAGGCCGTACCGCCGGTGCCGGGCCCGCCGCCGGAGATGGCACCGCCCGTCCCGCCGCCTCCACCGCCCCCGCTGCCGTAACGCATATCCTCACCTGGTGACCCTTCCCGTCGCCCCGCCGCAACCGTCGCCGCTGCGCACCGGGCTCCGGCTGGCGATCATCGGTTGCGTCGTGGCGGCGGTGTTGCTGGTCGAGCTGACCTCCAGCCGGGGCGTCGGGTGGCGCCTGATCACCTTCACCTACCAGGCCAACCTGCTGGCCGCCGCGTACTACCTGTGGGCGCTGTGCTCGCCGCGGGCCGACGCGCGGATCGGGCTGCGCGGGGCGGTGGTGTTGTACGTGGTGATGGCCGGGGTGATCTGGAACCTGTTCCTCACCGAACACAGCATGGGGTACACGCCGGCGAACTTCCTGCTGCACGTCGCCGTGCCGGTGCTGGCCCTGGGCGACTGGCTGCTGGTCGGCCGTGGCCTGGTGCCGATGGCGTGGTGGCAGCCGGTGGCGTGGCTGGCCTACCCGGCGGGGTATCTGGTGCTGGCCCTGTTGGTGCTCAATCACGCCGGCCGGCGCGCGCCCTATTACTTTCTCGATCCCGACAGCGTCGGCGCCGCCGCGGTGGCGCTGAACGTCGCCGCGCTGTCGGCATGCGTTCTGGCGCTCGGATACATGTTGCTGGCGCTCAACCGTGCGGCGTCGACCACCCGGCCGTGAAACGTCACGTGCCGCCGGACCGATAACCGGGATAGGCAGTTCCGGTTTGCCGGGCCCCTGTCCGGGCTCGGCACTCCGCCACGACGAACTAGGATGGCAACGTGCTGAGACTTCGTCTGCAGCAAATGGTGACCGCGCTCGGAGGTGCTGCGCTGCTCACCGGCGTCTCGCTGATCGGGCCGCTGCCCACCGGCACCGCGGCGTCGGCGCTCGGGACCGACATCGCCGCGGTGTCACCCGCACCCGGGCAGACCGTCGGCGTCGCCGCCCCGGTCACCGTCACCTTCGCCGGCGATGTGCCGAACAGGTCGGTGGCGGAGCGGTCGGTCTCCGTCGTCCCCGCGGGAGCGCCCGCCCCGGCGACCGGATCGTTCACCTGGCTCAGCGACCGTGTCCTGGAGTGGACACCCACCGACTTCCTCCCGGCCCACACGCCGATCGGTGTCTCGGTGGGTGACTTCACCACCAGCTTCCAGACCGGCTCGTCGGTCGTCAGCGTCGCCGACATCAGCGACTATTCGTTCACGGTGAGCATCGACGGTGTGGTGGCGCGTCAGATGCCGGCTTCGATGGGCAAGCCGAAGTTCCCGACGCCGATCGGCCGGTTCACCGCGCTGGAGAAGCAGCGCAACGTGACCTTCGACTCGCGCACCATCGGCATCCCACTCGACGACCCCGAGGGATATCTGATCAAGGGCGAGTACGGCGTGCGGGTGACATGGGGCGGCGTGTACGTCCACTCCGCGCCGTGGTCGGTGGGTTCGCAGGGGTATGCGAACGTCAGCCACGGGTGCATCAACCTCAGCCCCGACAACGCGGCGTGGTACTTCGACACCGTGCGGCTGGGCGACCCGGTCATCGTGCAGGCGTGAGCCGCCGGGCCGTCAGCAGTTCGTCTGGATACGGAAATCGGCGGTGACGGCGTCGCTGGGGCTGTCGTCGAACGCGCCGTCGGCCTTTCCGGTGATGGTGTAACTGCCGTTGTCGCCGCTGACCTGGGCCTCGCCGATGTTGTCCGCCCAGAACGAACCGGTGAAACCACCGATGCCGCGGAAGTCGACGGACTCCGCGGTGACGTCTCCGCCGGTCGACAGCACCGCGGTGAAGCCGTTCTGTTCGTCCGGTGTCTCGATGTACCACGTCCAGCCCGTCTGATGGCACCGCACCGCCTGGGCGCCGCCGGTGTCGTTGCCGTCGATCGTCACCGTCGCCGTGGTGCCGCCGAGGGCAGGCTCCGGCGTCGAGCAGCCGGCCACGCCGAGAACGGCCACGCCGCCGATGACGGTCGCCATGAAGTGTCGAGTCCCCATGGGCCGAGACTCTATTAGCTCGTGCGCCGGCGCCCGGCCCAAATGGCTTCGCGGGTCAACGCAATGCGGCGGCGGTGGCGTCGTCGGCCGGTAGGAACGCTTCGATGCTCAGCTCGGCCGCGGTGAGATCGAGCGCGGTACCGAAGGTGGTGACCATGCTCAGAAACCGCAGCGTCCGGCCATCGGTCGTGTCCAGCTCGAGCGGCACCGCGACGCCGCCGAGGTCCGGGGAGTCGTCGAAACCACCCGGATAGCTTTCGATCTCGCTCAACAGCTCGGCGTGGTCGGTCCAGCAGCCGGCTTCGCGCCGCACCCGCTCGACGAGGTGGGTCCGCCACTGCGCGAGGTTGCGGATCCTGGGTGCCAGCCCCTCGGGGTGCAGCGCGATGCGCAGGGCGTTGGGCCGGTCGAGCAGATGCGCGGCCACGCCGTCGAGCAGCACCCCGGCGCCGGAGTTCGCCTGCAGGATCCACCAGCCACGGTCGACAACCACGCACGGATACGGGTCGTAGGCGGCCAGTACCCTCTGCACACCGTCGCGCACCGCGGCCATGTCCGGCGCGTCCAGTGAGCGCTCGGCGTACACCGGGGCCATCCCCGCCGCGACGAACAACCGGTTCTGCTCCCGTTGCGGCACACCGAGAGCCGTGGCCAGCCGGAGCACCATCGCCTTGCTCGGCGTGGAGCGCCCGGTCTCGATGAAGCTGACATGCCGGGCCGACACATCGGCGGCCAGGGCGAGGTCGAGCTGGCTGAGCCTGCGCCGCCGGCGCCAGTCGCGCATCAACGCTCCGAACGTGGCAGGCGGCTGATCGACAGTCGTCACGGTCCCCAGTCTGACCCGAACACCGGCGCCGGGCCATTACCTGCGAGGTAATTGCGGGCATTACCTCGCGGGCGCACCGTGGGGGCAGGCACACGAGGAAGGCGACGACATGGCGACCGCACAACCGAACGCCGGTGTCCCGATCCCGCGGTGGTTGCGATTCGTGCTGATCTGCGACCGGGCCGGATCGAGCTGGTACATCGGTACCGGATTCTTCTTCGCGCCGGTGCTGGTGCTGGTGTCCCCGTGGCCGGCGCTGACGGTGGCGCTGTGGGTGTTCATCGCCGCCGCAGGGCTGTGGCTCGGCCTGCTCGGCGTCGCGATGGCTACCGGGCTCGCGCTCGTGCTGCGCTCGAACACCGAGATCCCCGACGACTACTGGCGCTCCCTGCTGGACTATCCGAGCCCGACGGGCCGCTGAACGCACACGCCGGATCGATTGTGGCCGAACGGCTCAGCTTCCGATCTGCGGCCCGTCAGGCCGCCTGTCCTTCCGGTGGTGCGGGTCCGCCGGGTTCGCCGGGGTCGTCGGCGTGGTGCTCGATCTCCGGTTCCGCGTCACGGACGGTCCCGCTGTCGGCGGGTTGGGTTGGTGTGCTGCCGGTTTGGGTTTGGCAATGTCAACTTGAACTGGCCCCGGTGTGACGGCTGGATTTGGCCCCGGCCGCGGTTGGGGTGGTTAGCCCCAGAAGATGCCGGTGGGGTCTTTGTCGATTTCGGTGAGCAGGTCGGCGATG
>NZ_LMVQ01000333.1 GCF_001545925.1 Mycobacterium sp. NAZ190054
TCGACGCGCTTGACAGACAGCGACCGCCGATGGCATGTTTAGGAAATACCGATCGTTCGCTCGGTATCGGTCATGGCTCGGTGCTGCGACATAGAGGGAGGCCGCGGGTGTCCGTTGATCTGAGCTTTCCACCCCGAGTGCAGGAAATCGCCTCGCGGACAAGCCGGTTCATCGAAGACGTCGTGATACCGGTCGAAGACAGAAGCGATGGCGACATCGTGGCCGCCGGCGGCGAGGACACCCGCCGCGACCTCCAGCGCGCCGCTCGCAGCTTCGGAGTGTTCGCCCCGCATGCCTCCGCCGAGTATGGCGGCCACGGCCTCGGCATCCTGGACTGCATCCCGGTGTTCGAGGCCGCGGGCTATTCGTTGTTCGGGCCGTTGGCGCTCAACATCGCCGCCCCCGACGAGGGCAATGTCCACCTGCTGGCCCACGTCGCGAATGCGGAGCAGAAGGAACGGTATCTGGCGCCGTTGGCCCGCGGCGACATCCGTTCCGCATTCGCCATGACGGAACCCTCGCCCGGTGCCGGCTCGGATCCGGCGGCGCTGACGTGCAAGGCCGAGAAGGTCTCGGGCGGATGGCGGATCAACGGACGCAAGTGGTTCATCACCGGCGCCGATGGTGCAAGCGTCTTCATCACGGTCGCGCGAACGTCGGGCGAACCGGGTGAGCCCGGCGGAGCGACCATGTTCCTCGTCGCATCAGATTCCGACGGGCTCGAGGTGGGTCGCCACATCAACACCCTCGACCGCGCCATGATCGGCGGCCATTGCGAAGTCACCTTCCGCGATGTCTTCGTGGGCGATGACGACGTGCTCGGCGACGTCGATCAGGGGTTGGTCCACGCGCAGGTCCGCCTCGGCCCGGCGCGCATGACGCATGTGATGCGCTGGCTCGGCGCAGCCCGGCGCAGTCACGACGCCGCCGTTTCCCATGTCGCGCAACGCCGAGCGTTCGGTGCCCGATTGGGCGACCTCGGCATGGTGCAGCAGATGATCGCCGACAACGAGATCGACCTGGCCGCCACGCGAGCCCTTCTCGTGCAGGCATGCTGGGAGCTCGACGCCGGCCAGAGGGCCGGCATGTCCACCTCGGTCGCGAAAACCTTTGCCGCAGAGGCGCTCTTCCGAGTGGTTGACCGTTCCGTGCAGATGTGCGGCGGGCTGGGCGTCTCCAGTGATCTGCCGGTGGCGCGCATCTACCGCGAGATGAGGCCGTTCCGGATCTACGACGGGCCCTCCGAAGTTCACCGCTGGGCCATCGCCCGCAGGGCCCTGCGGGCGGTGTCGGCCGAGTAAGCGGGGTGTAGGCGCCCCGCCGGGCAGCGCAGCGGGTCGCTCACCGCGCGGAGCGCTCTGGGTAGTTCATCTCGCTGAACGCTCTGGGTAGTTCATCTCGCTGAACGCTCGGCCCGGATCCGCTTCTTGTCGTACTTGCCGTACACCGTCGTCGGGATGCTGTCGACGAATTCGTATGTCTTCGGCCGCTTGTAGGCCGCCAGCGCACCGCGGCAGTGCGCGGACAGCGCGTCCTCCAGTTCCGCGGGATCGTTGCCGGTGGACGACGGCTCGAGAACAACGAGCGCGTGCACCGCCTCCCCCCAGTCCTCGTGGGGCAAGCCGACGACGGCCGCCTGGGCGACCGCGTCGTGGGTCGACAACGCAGCCTCCACTTCGACGCAGTACACGTTCATCCCACCGCTGATGATCATGTCGGCCAGCCTGTCGACGAGATACACGTAGCCTTCCTGGTCGACCCGCCCCACGTCTCCCGTGCGTAGCCACCGGCCGTGGAACCGCTGCCGGTAGGCGGCGTCGTCCTGCCAGTAGCCCGTCATCACGTACGGGCTGCGCAGGCACACCTCGCCGATCTCCCCCACCGCGCATTCCGTCCCGTCCTGGGAGCGGATCGACACGTCGCACATCGTGACCGGCCGGCCCACCGACGCCAGCAGCGAAGGCTCGCGCAGTGCGCGGGCATGATCCTCCTTGCGCAACAGCGTGGCGTACTGCGGACATTCGGTCTGGGCGTACAGCTGCTGAAGGATCGGGCCGAACAGATCGATGGCCTCCGCGAGCAGACCGGGTGACATCGGCGCCGAACCGTACTGGAACGTCCGCATCGACTTGGTCGACCAGTTGCGCTGCCGTGCGGCGTCGACGATGCGGCGCACCATGGTCGGGACACCGTACGACCATGACACGCCGTACTCGTCGACCAGTTCGATCCAGCGGTCCGCGTCGAAACCGGGTTCGACCACGATCTGCGCGCCCCGCACGAGGCCTGCGGCGGTGAACAGCCCGGCCGAATGCGCCAGTGGCGTGGTCAGCAACAGCCGGTCGTCGCGGTCGATGCCGGCCTCGATGAGGTGGGCCCAGATGTTCTGCACCACCGACTGCTGAGAGTGCATGATGCCCTTGGGCCGGCCGGTCGTGCCGCCGGACATGTACACCGCGGCCGGCGCGTCGGGAGCGACGTCGTGACACGGTTCCAGCGCGCGGTCGGTAGCGATGTCGTCAGTCCACCCGGCTCGCAATGAGATCCGTTCGACGGTGGCCGGAATCCCGGCCGCCAGTGGTGCCAGTTCGTCGTCGACGACGACGCACGCCGGGGCGACCAGCTCGGCGACCGTCGCCACCTCGGGGACCGACAGCATCGCGTTCAGCGGCACCTTCACCGCACCGAGCGTCATGATCGCCACATCGGTTGCCGGGAAGGCAGGGCCGTTGCCGAGCAGGATGAGCACCCGGTCACCACGTGTGACGCCCGCGCCGCGGAGGAGGTCGGTGACGTGCCCGACCGCACGTCCCAGGTCGGCGTAGGTCCACGTCGCCTCGCGACAGATCAGTGCGGGGCGGCGGGCATGCAGGTCGAGAGCACGGCGGAAGACGTCCCACAGATTGACGGAGTTCGCCGAGGGGGTCGCGGGGACGGCGGTCATGGTGAGCTCCTCCGATCGGTGGCCACGCCGCGGCGGCGGCCGACTGCCAGATGGACGACGACGAACAGCAGTGGCACCGACGCGAGCAGCAGGATGCTGGCGGTGCTTCCGACGACACCGGCCAGGCCGGCGATCGCCGATCCCACACCGCCGCCGATGAAGAAGATGAGTGAGGCCAATCCCAGCGCACCGCTGCGTAGCTCACCGTCGACGACCTCGGAGACGCTGGCGGCGAGCGCCGGCTGCCCCATCCCGAACGACAGGTTGACCACGACCATGGCCGCGACGAGCAGGGCGCTGGGCCCCGCCGCGCCGGCGGCCGCGACGACCACGCTGACGACCGCCACCACGGCGGCCAAACCGACCGTGCGTCGCGGCCCGAACCGGCCGAGGCTCCAGTTGGCGACACGCGGACCGAGAACGCCCGGCAGCGCGCTGGGCAGCATGAGCAGGCCGATGCCGACCGGCTCCCATCCACGGGCCGCGAGGACGCCCGGGATCGCGACGAGCAAACCGAACCAACATGTCGGCACGACACTGGCGGCCACCATCACCCGCAGCAATCCGCGGGTCCGCAGCACAGCCATCGGTACAAACCCGGTGGGGCGCACTCGAACACGGGCGACCAGGCTTGGCACGCCGACCAGCAGC
>NZ_LMVQ01000334.1 GCF_001545925.1 Mycobacterium sp. NAZ190054
GTGCGCTCGCCGATGTTGACGAACAGGGAGTCGTCGTCGATGTTGAGCGGCTCCAGACCGGCGAGCCGGGTGGCCACCGGGATGTCCGGCACCTTCCGCGGCGGCTTACCCTCGACCACCTCGGCGATCTCGGCGATGTGCGCGGGCGTCGTCCCGCAGCAGCCACCGACCAGGTTGACGAAACCGGCCTCGGCGAACTCGGCGACGTAGCCGGCCTGACGCTTCGGGGACTCGTCGTACTCGCCGAACGCGTTGGGCAGCCCGGCGTTCGGGTAGCAGGAGACGTAGGTGTCCGCGATCCGCGCCAGCTCGGCGATGTAGGGCCTCATCTCCGGCGCGCCCAGGGCGCAGTTGAGGCCGACCGCGAGCGGCTTGGCGTGCCTGATCGAGTTCCAGAAGGCTTCGGTGACCTGACCGGACAACGTCCGCCCGGACGCGTCGGTGATGGTGCCGGAGATGATCACCGGCCAGCGGCGTCCGCGGTCCTCGAACAGCGTCTCGATGGCGAACACCGCGGCCTTGGCGTTCAGCGTGTCGAAGATCGTCTCGACGATGAGGAGGTCGGCCCCACCGTCGACCAGGCCCTTCGCCGCTTCGAGGTAGGCGGCCACCAGCTCGTCGTAGGAGACGTTGCGGGCGCCAGGATCGTTGACGTCCGGCGAGATCGACGCGGTCCGTGTCGTGGGCCCCAGCGCGCCGGCGACGTAACGGGGCTTCTCCGGGGTGCTGAACTCGTCGCAGGCCGCCCGCGCCAGGGCGGCGCCGGCGTAGTTCAGTTCGTAGCCGAACTCCTCCATGCCGTAATCGGACAGCGAGACCGCGTTCGCGTTGAACGTGTTGGTCTCCAGGATGTCGGCGCCCGCCTCGAGGTACTCGCGGTGGATCGCCTCGATGATCTGCGGCTGCGTCAGGTTGAGCAGGTCGTTGTTGCCGACCAGATCGCTCGGCCAGTCCTTGAACCGCTCGCCGCGGTATCCGGCCTCGTCGGGCCGGTCCCGCTGGATCGCCGTGCCCATGGCGCCGTCGATGACCAGGATCCGCCGGTCGAGGGCGGCCTCCAGTTCGGCGGTGCAGTCGGGGCGGATGTTCGGCGCGGAGGTGTTCGGCTCAGGGATGTTCACGCACGTTCCTTCCGTAGTGGAAGGCGTCCTTGACTCTGCCGAGCGTGGCGGATACCAGGGGAAACGAGGCCCCGGGGTAGCCGTTGCAACGCCTCTCGACCGGCAAAGTCTACGTCGTCACCCGATCGACGTCTGGACGCCCAGCTCATCGCCGCGATCAAGCCCGACCCACTCGGCGATCGCGGTGCCCACGAGCCACAGCTCGCGGATCTTGTCGGCGATGTCGTCGTCACCAAGGTTAACCAGAGTGCAGCCGAACGAATTTCGTATCCACGCCGTCGGCCGCCGGCGGCTGGGTTCCCATCGTGCCGTCGCCGACCAAGACGTGCGTCGACGAAACGTCGAGCACGTCGGTGTCGTACACGCGGTCGTCTGCGCCAGTCACACCGCCAGGGTAGTCGGGCAGACAAACGCGGGCGCGGGTCGATGCCCGTCATCGAGCCCGTACAGGGCTTACGCTGGCCTTGTGACCACCTCGGATTTCAGCGGTCCGATGCGATCCGACCTGCCCGATCTTCGCGACACGATCGTCGTCGCGGCGTTCGAGGGCTGGAATGATGCCGGAGACGCGGCCAGCGACGCGCTGGAGCACCTGGACGCGATCTGGGAGGCCGAGACCATCGTCGAGATCGACGACGAGTCGTATTACGACTACCAGGTCAACCGTCCGGTGATCCGCCAGGTCGACGGGGTCACCCGCGAACTGGTGTGGCCGTCGATGCGCATCTCGCACTGCCGTCCCCCCGGCAGTGACCGCGACATCGTGCTGATGCACGGGGTGGAACCGAACATGCGCTGGCGCACGTTCTGCGCGGAGTTACTGGCCGTCGCCGACAAGTTGAACGTGCAGACCGTCGTGATCCTGGGCGCGCTGCTGGCCGATACCCCGCACACCCGGCCGGTCCCGGTGTCGGGCGCGGCGTACTCCGCCGACTCGGCCAAGACGTTCGGGCTGGAGGAGACCCGGTACGAGGGGCCGACGGGCATCGCCGGGGTGTTCCAGGACGCGTGCGTGCAGGCCGGCATCCCCGCGGTGACGTTCTGGGCCGCGGTGCCGCACTACGTGTCGCAGCCACCGAACCCGAAAGCCACCGTCGCGCTGCTGCGCCGGGTCGAGGACGTGCTCGACATCGAAGTGCCGCTGGCGGACCTGCCCGCCCAGGCCGAGGAATGGGAGCAGGCCGTCACCGAGATGACCTCCGAGGACGACGAGATCGCCGAGTACGTGCAGTCGCTGGAGGAACGCGGCGACGCCGAGGTCGACATGAACGAGGCGCTCGGCAAGATCGACGGCGATGCGCTGGCCGCGGAGTTCGAGCGCTATCTGCGCCGTCGCGGCCCCGGCTTCCGCGGCTGACGCTCGCCTCTTCCCCTACTCGCGAGGGTGCGCGCTTAGGCCTCGAGGTCCTGGGTGCGGGCGCCCATCGACCGGCCCAGCGCGGCGACCTCGGCGTCCATCCGTGGCAGCAGGTCCGGCACGAACTTGAGGACCTGACGCTCGCCGACCGGCGTCGCGAGCAGGGGCTTGAGCCAGCGCAGCGCCCCGACCCAGCCGGGACAGTTGATCTGGCGGCTGCGCTTCTCGATGCCTTTGACGAACGCCGCCCCGCACGCCTCCACCGAGGTCGTCTTGTTCAGCGGGAACGGCAGCCGGCTCAGCATCTCGGTGAACGTCGGCAGGTCGGCCTTGGTGTCGCGCACGAGTGGGGTGTCGATCCAGGACATGTGCGCCGAGCCGACGGCGACGCCGCGGTAGCCGACCTCGAGCCGTAGCGCGTTGGCGAAGTGTTCGACAGCGGCCTTGGCGCTGTTGTACGGGGCCAGCCCCGCGCGACCGCGACCCGCTCGCCGGCCAGCACGGTGTACACCGTGGCGTCGGCCAGCGCGCTGCGGGACGGGCGGGACCAGCCGAATCCCGCGGTGGCGCGCTCGAACATCTGCAGCAGCGCGGCGTGCCTGCTGTCGTCCTCGCCGGCCCGCAACGCGATGACACGCAGCGACGTGGGCGGCAGACCGAGCCGGCTGGCCAGTGTCGCGGCGTCCGCCGGGGACTCCAGCAGCCGGATCACCAGCTCCGATTCGACCTGACGTTCCAGGTCGGCGCTGGCCCGCGAGCGCAGCAGGTGCAGCGCGACGGTGTGGGCGCCGTCGGCCAGCGCCCGTCGCCGTTCGCCGGTCAGCGGGTCCCCGCACGCCACCCACACCGACCCCAGCAGTTCCCGTCCGGCGCGCGCGGCCACCACCATCCGACCGGTCAGCCCGATGCCGGCGTCCCCCGGCACGAACACCGGATCGTCGGACACCGCCAGGTGCGCGAACACCCCGTGGGATTCGAACACCGCCCGCACCTGCGGCGGCGCCTGCCGCGCAAGGATCGTCGCCGCGCGGCACGGGTCGGCGTCCTGCTGTTCCCGGGAGAACGCCAGCACCTGGGATGCGCGGTCCTCGATGACGACCGCGCCGCCGACGGCGCCGGAGAGGCTGTCGGCGAGCGCGAACAGATCGGTCGGACCCCGTCCCGACTCGGTTTCGCGGCCCTCCATGACCAGGCCGTAGACGATCGCGGCGAACTCGCTCCACGGCATCGCCGGGTCGAGGACGACGACCGCGACGCCGGCGGTGTGCAGGTCGGCGCCGGCGTCCGCGCAGCGGGTGAGCACGACGACGGAGCGGGCGGCCCGCGCCCACTGCAGCGCCTCGGTCTGCGAGGACGCTCCGACGGCGAGCAGCACGTCACCGGTCACCGTGCGGCCGTCGACCTGTTCGGGGAGCACGACACTGCGCAGTTCGACGCGCCGGTCCGCCGAGCCGCCGTGCCAGCGCGCACCGTATCCGCCCAGGACGTTGATCAGCCGATCCAGCGTGATCATGGTGCTTGACGCTACGCCGGCACGCAGGCCTGCCCGGTTACCCTGTGACGCGTGGCTGTGTCCGACAAGCCGGGTGGTTCCGACACCTCCGTGCGCGCGCCGCGCGCCCGGATGACCGGCACCGAGCGGCGCCAGCAGTTGATCGAGATCGCCAAGTCGCTGTTCGCGGAACGCGGCTTCGACGGCACCTCGATCGAGGAGATCGCGCTGCGGGCCAACGTGTCCAAACCGGTGGTCTACGAACACTTCGGCGGCAAGGAGGGCCTCTACGCCGTCGTCGTCGACCGGGAGATGTCGGCGCTGCTCGACGGCATCACGCGGTCACTGACCAACAACCGGTCCCGGGTACGGGTGGAACGGGTCGCGCTGGCGCTGCTGACCTACGTCGAGGAACACACCGACGGTTTCCGCATCCTGATCCGGGACTCACCGGCCAGCATCACCTCGGGCACCTACTCGACGCTGCTCAACGACGCGGTCAGCCAGGTCGCCTCGATCCTGGCCGGCGACTTCTCCCGCCGCGGGCTCGATCCCGATCTGGCGCCGCTGTATGCGCAGGCGCTGGTGGGGTCGGTCTCGATGGCCGCGCAGTGGTGGCTGGATGTGCGGGAGCCCAAGAAAGAGGTCGTCGCCGCGCATCTGGTCAACCTGTGCTGGAACGGGCTGACCCATCTCGAATCGGACCCGGCGCTGCACCAGGAGTGACCGCCCGGGCGCCGCGGTGCCCGACGTCGGGGACCGCCGGTGAGTGCCTACGATGGAGTCATCATGACCGTATCGGGGACCCTCCATGTCCACACCCCGATCGCGGGCCTCGTCGACCTGGCACTGCGTGATCCCTGCCTGCAGGAGATCTCCCGTCGCGCCGCCGACCGGCCCGCCGATCTCCAGCTCGTCGGCCCGGCCGGCGCCCGCGTGTTCGTCGCATCCGCGCTCGCCCGGTCGGGTCCGCTGCTGGTCGTCACCGCCACCGGCCGGGAGGCCGACGACCTGACCACCGAGCTGCACGGGGTGTTCGGCGACGCGGTGGCGCTGTTCCCGTCGTGGGAGACGTTGCCGCACGAGCGGCTCTCACCCGGGGTGGACACCGTCGGCGCCCGCATGATGTTGCTGCGCCGTCTCACCCACCCCGACGACGCGCGGCTGGGGCCGCCGCTGCGGATCGTGGTCACCACCGCCCGGTCGCTGTTGCAGCCGATGGCCCCCGACCTGGCCCGGGTCGATCCGGTCACGCTCACCGTGGGCGGTGAGGCGGACTTCGACGCGACGGTCGCGCGTCTGGTCGACCTGGCCTACACCCGCGTGGACATGGTCGGCAAGCGCGGCGAATTCGCGGTCCGCGGAGGCATTCTCGACGTCTTCCCGCCGACGGCCGAACACCCGGTGCGTATCGAGTTCTGGGGTGACGAGGTTTCCGAGATGCGGATGTTCTCGGTCGCCGACCAGCGTTCGATCCCGGAGATCGAGATCGACACGATGATCGCGGTGCCGTGCCGGGAACTGCTGCTGACCGCCGATGTGCGGGAGCGCGCCGCGGCGCTGTCGGCGGAGCATCCGGTCAAGGAGAACAGCGTGCCGGGCAGCGTGCCCGAGATGCTGGCCCGGCTGGCCGAGGGCATTCCGGTCGACGGCATGGAGGCGCTGCTTCCGTTGTTGCGCCCCAGCGACTTCGCGACGTTGCCCGACCATCTGCCCGCGGGCACCCCAATGCTGGTGTGCGATCCGGAGAAGGTCCGCACCCGCGCCGCCGACCTGATCAAGACGGGGCGCGAGTTCCTGGAGGCGTCGTGGTCGACCGCGGCGGTCGGCGGGGACGTGCCCATCGACATCGAGGCGCTCGGCGCGTCCGGCTACGTCGGCTATGACGACGCCCGCGACGCGGCGCGCGCCGGCGGACATCCGTGGTGGACGCTGAGCCAGCTCGACAGCGGTTCCGGGGAATCGGTCGCGGTCGACATCCGGCCGGCGCCGTCGGCGCGGGGTAAACAGCACAACCTCGAAGAGATCTTCGCGATGCTGCGCGCCCACGTCGCCACCGGCGGCTACGGGGCGGTGGTCACCCCCGGCAGCGGCACCTGCAAGCGCGTCGTCGAGCAGTTGTCCGAAACCGACACGCCCGCAGCGGTTCTGGAGCCGGGTGAGGAACCCAAGGCGGGTGTGGTCGGGGTGATCAAGGGCCCGCTGCACGACGGGGTGGTGCTGCCCGGCGCCAACCTGGTGGTGATCACCGAGACCGACCTGACCGGCAACCGCGCGTCGGCCACCGAGGGCAAGAAGCTCGCGGCCAAGCGCCGCAACGTCGTCGACCCGCTGGCGCTGACCGCCGGCGACCTCGTCGTCCACGACCAGCACGGGATCGGTCGCTTCGTCGAGATGACCGAGCGGGTGGTCGGCGGCGCGCGCCGCGAGTACCTGGTGCTGGAGTACGCATCGGGGCGCAGGGGCGCCGGAAAAGACGGTACCGACAAGCTGTATGTGCCGATGGACTCGCTGGACCAGCTGTCGCGCTACGTCGGCGGCGAGGCGCCCACGCTGAGCCGGCTCGGCGGCAGCGACTGGGCCAACACGAAGACCAAGGCGCGCCGCGCGGTGCGCGAGATCGCCGCCGAGCTGGTCGCGCTCTACGCCAAGCGGCAGGCCTCGCCAGGGCACGCGTTCGCCCCGGACACGCCGTGGCAGACCGAGATGGAGGACGCGTTCGGGTTCACCGAGACCGTCGACCAGCTCACCGCGATCACCGAGGTGAAGTCCGACATGGAGAAGCCGGTCCCGATGGACCGGGTGATCTGTGGCGACGTCGGCTACGGCAAGACCGAGATCGCGGTGCGGGCGGCGTTCAAGGCGGTCCAGGACGGCAAGCAGGTCGCGGTGCTGGTGCCGACCACGCTGCTGGCCGACCAGCACCTGCAGACGTTCACCGCGCGGATGACCGGCTTCCCGGTCACCGTCAAAGGCCTGTCGCGGTTCACCGACCCGGCCGAGTCCCGCGCCACCGTCGAGGGCATGAAGGACGGGTCGGTCGACATCGTGATCGGCACCCACCGGCTGCTGCAGACCGGTGTGACGTGGAAGGACCTCGGCCTGGTCATCGTCGACGAGGAGCAGCGCTTCGGCGTCGAACACAAGGAGCACATCAAGTCGATGCGCACCCACGTCGACGTGCTGACCATGAGCGCCACCCCGATCCCGCGCACGCTGGAGATGAGCCTGGCCGGCATCCGCGAGATGTCGACCATCCTGACCCCGCCCGAAGAGCGCTACCCGGTGCTCACCTACGTCGGCCCGCACGACGACAAGCAGGTCGCCGCCGCGCTGCGCCGCGAGATGCTGCGCGACGGGCAGGCGTTCTACATCCACAACCGGGTGCGCACCATCGACTCCGCCGCGGCCAAGGTGCGGCAGCTGGTGCCCGAGGCCCGCGTGGTGGTCGCCCACGGTCAGATGCCCGAGGAGCAGCTGGAGAAGACGGTCGAAGGCTTCTGGAACCGCGAGTTCGACATCCTGGTCTGCACCACGATCGTCGAGACGGGCCTGGACATCTCGAACGCCAACACGCTGATCGTGGAGCGGGCCGACACCTTCGGCCTGTCGCAGCTGCACCAGTTGCGCGGCCGGGTGGGCCGGTCCCGCGAACGGGGTTACGCCTACTTCCTGTATCCGCCCGAGGTTCCGCTGACCGAGACGGCCTACGACCGGTTGGCGACCATCGCGCAGAACAACGAGCTGGGCGCGGGCATGGCCGTGGCGATGAAGGACCTGGAGATCCGCGGCGCCGGAAACGTGTTGGGCGCCGAGCAGTCCGGGCACGTCGCCGGGGTGGGCTTCGACCTGTACGTGCGCCTGGTCGGCGAGGCCGTCGAAGCGTACCGGGCCGCCGCGGACGGGAAAACCGTTGCCACACCGGAAGAACCGAAGGACGTCCGGATCGACCTGCCGGTCGATGCGCACCTGCCGCCGGACTACATCGGCAGCGACCGGCTGCGGTTGGAGGCCTACCGCCGGCTGGCCGCGGCACCCGACGACGCCGCCGTCGACGCGGTGGTCGACGAGCTCGTCGACCGGTACGGGCCGCTGCCCGAGCCGGCCCTGCGGCTGGTCGCGGTCGCACGGCTGCGGCTGTTGGCGCGCAGGCACGGGATCACCGAGATGGGCGCCCCGTCGGCGTCGACGTTGCGGATCGCGCCGCTGACGCTGCCGGACTCCGCGCAGCTGCGGCTCAAGCGCCTCTACTCGGGTGCGAACTACCGCGCCACCACCTCCACGGTGCAGGTGCCGATCCCGCGCGCGGGCAGCGGGGTGGGGGCTCCGCGGATCCGCGACCTGGAGCTGGTCGCGTTCGTCGCGGGATTGTTGCTGGCCATCGACGGGAAACCGGACGAGGAAGTTGATATAACCAAGTTCGGAGGTGGCTCATGACGGTCGTCCTGGTGGACCCGCGGCGTCCGTCACTGATACCCATCGAGGCGATCGGACTGCTCAGCGGTGACGTCCAGTACACCGAGGAGATGCCGATCAAGGTGCCGTGGTCGCTGCCGTCGGCGCGGCCGGCCTACGACGGGGAGCACGCGGAGGTGCTGCTGTCGTCGGATCCCGAGCATCCGTCGGTGACCGCGCGCGTCGCGGCGGGGGAGAAGGTGATCTCCGCACCCGAGCCGCAGTCCGGTGAGCGTCTGGTCGACGCCGTCGCGCTGATGGACAAGCTGCGTACCGCCGGGCCGTGGGAGAGCCAGCAGACCCACGACTCGCTGCGGCGGTACCTGCTGGAGGAGACCTACGAACTGTTCGACGCCGTCCACGGCGGGGATCTGACCGAACTGCGCGACGAACTCGGCGACGTGCTGCTGCAGGTGCTGTTCCACGCCCGCATCGCCGAGGACGCGCCCGAGCATGCATTCGACATCGACGATGTCGCCGACGCGCTGGTCCGCAAACTCGGCAACAGGGTGCCCGCAGTGCTTGCCGGAGAATCCATTTCGTTGGAGGATCAGCTGGCGCAGTGGGAGCAGCGCAAAGCCCTCGAGGGCTCGGCGCGCCAGTCGGTCATGGACGGCATCCCCACCGCGCAGCCCGCACTGGCGCTGGCGCAGAAGGTGCTGGCCCGCGCCGAGACGGGCGGAGTCCCGGCCGACCTGCTGCCCGCGGAGATCACCACGGTGGCTGTGTCCGCTGAGGTTGACGCCGAGAATGCTTTGCGCTCAGCGGTTTTGGAGTTCATGGCCGACGTGCGTATCGCCGAGCGGGCGGTGAAGGCGGCGCGGCGCAGCGCCGATGTGGCCGAGGAACTCGACGACAACCCGGCCGGGGTCATCTCGGCCGAGGAGTGGCGGACGCACTGGCCGGGGACCGATGCCGACTCGGCGGATGACGCCGAAGCGTCGGAACCCCGGGACGAGGTCGCCGAACCCGACGGGTGAGAAATCCCGGGTTGCGTAACCACACGGCGATTTCGGGGCCCGTTTCCGCCCTGCCGTTACGCAAATCGGCTCAGTCGAACAGCGTGGAACCCCAGAACGTCGAGGTGTCGCCCTCGGGAATGCCTGGTGGGCAGGCGAACACCGCTGAGCTGGTCGGTGTGACGTACTCGTTCATCGCGTCCTGCCGTGAGATCGCGTTCTGCATCGGCACGAACTGCGTGACCGGGTTGCGCACGAACGCGATGAAGAACAATCCCGCATCGAGATGGCCGAAACCGTCCGACCCGTCGGTGAAGTTGTAACCGCGGCGCAGGATCTCGATCCCGCCGAGATGCTCCGGCGAGGCCAGCCGGACGTGGGCCAGCGGGTCGATCAGCGGCTCGTCCTCGTCGTCGGTCAGGTCGAAGTTCAGTTCTTCGAACTCGTCGGTCAGCCCCATCGGGGCGCCGCTGCCCTTCTGCCTGCCGATGACGCGCTCCTGCTCCAGCAGCGTGGTGCGGTCCCACTGCTCGATGCGCATCCTGATCCGCCGCGCCACCAGATACGTGCCACCGGTCAACCATGCCGGGCCGTCACCGTCGGCGACCCAGACGAACCTGTCCAGCTTGTCCGTCTCGTCCGAGCGCAGGTTCGCCGTTCCGTCTTTGAACCCGAACAGGTTTCGCGGCGTGGTCTGCTCCCGCGTGGTCGACGACGTGCGGCCGAACCCCAGCTGCGAGTAGCGCACCGCGACGGTGCCGAAACCGATCCGGGCCAGGTTGCGGATCGCGTGGACGGCCACCTGCGGGTCGTTGGCGCAGGCCTGCACCACGATGTCGCCACCGCTGCGGGCCGGGTCGATCTTCTCGTTCGGGAACTTCGGCAGGTCGACGAGTTCGGCCGGCTTCCTGTCGGCGATGCCGAACCGGTCGACGCCGTCCTTGACGAAGAACGACGGCCCGAACCCGATGGTGAGTGTCAGCTGTGACGCCGGCAGGCCCAGGGCCTCGCCGGTGTCCGACGGCGGCGAGTACGGGTTCTGGCCGGTGGCCCCGTTCGGGAACGCCTCCTCGCCCTGGGTCATCCGCTCGGCCATCTCGGTCCAGTCGGCGAGCATCTTGACCACGTCGTCCCGGCGCTTCGTGGTCACGTCGAACGTGGCGAAGTGCATCCGGTCCTGGGCTTCGGTGACGATGCCGGCCTGGTGCCCGCCGCGGAACGGCACCGCGGTGTTCAGGTGGTTCGGAGGCTGGGCCGCCGACGCCCGGCCGGCCAGCGCTCCCGCCCCGGCCGCCCCGACCACCGCGGCCGTCACCCCTGCGGCGCCGAACAGCTTGCGCCGGCTCAGCCCCGACCGTTGCGGATCAGGCCGGGGCTCGGCGTCGTGACTACTGGGGTGCGATGACACCTTGCACCTGGCTGACTTCCTTGCTCAACGCGTCGATCGCACGGGAGAGTTCCTGGCGCTCCGGCTCGGTCACCTTGTCGTAGGTGACGAATCCGTCGCCGTCCCGGTACTTCTCCAGCAGCGCCTCCACCTCTTCGAAACGCTGGTCGACACGGGTGCCCAGATCGGGGTTGCGCTCGTCGAGGATCGGGCGCACCGACGCCACCGCGGTCTGCGACCCCTGCAGGTTGGCGTTGAAATCCCACAGGTCGGTGTGGCTGAAGATGTCCTCCTCACCGGTGATCTTGCTGGTGGCGATCTCGTCGAGCAGACCCTGCGCGCCGCCGGCGATCTGGGTGGAGTCGACCGAGAAGTCCGGCGCGCCGACCCCGGCCTGGAGTTCCTTGACGTCGGCGACCAGCTGGTCGGCGATCGCGTTGGTGTCCGGCTGCGGCCCGGTCACCCACAGGTCCTTCTCCAGCCGGTGGAAGCCGGTCCACTGCTGGCCGGGCTCCAGGTCGGCCTCGCGAAGGTCGATGCGCGGGTCGAGGTCGTTCGGGAACGACTCGGCGACCGGCTCGATGCGCTCGTAGTACACCCGCGACGTCGGGTACTGGGCCTTGGCCGCCTCGATGTCGCCGCTCTTGACGGCCGCGACGAACGCCTCGACCGCCGGCACCAGAGCCTCGACCTGGCTGTTGACGTAACGCTTGTAGTTGTCGGCGGCCTCTTTGAACTTGCCCTCGGTGTCGATCTGCACCTCGTCGCCGGTCACCGTGAAGTCGCTGCGGATACCGTCGCCGATCATGCCCGGCTTGCACGCGGTCTGGTAGGTGCCGGGCTGGCTGAGCTGCACGATCAGCTTGCGCTGCAGCCCGGGGGAGATGTTCTCGACCTCGCCCATCACCCGTTCGCCGTCGTCGTAGACGTAGAACTCGGTGACCTTGGTGCCGTTGTTGGTGACGACGAACGTGTTGGCGCCGGTCTGACCTTCGGTGCCCGACAGTTCGCAGGAGTCGTCCGAGGCCTCGACGGTGATCTCGGACGGGGCCGTGCCGCCGCCCTCTTCGGACGCCGCCGGGGCCTCCTCCTTGGCCTGGCAGCTGGTCAGTGTCAACGCCGCCAACGCCGCCGCGACAACGGCAGCAGAGGTGTGAACCTTCACGTGGAGGACCTTTCGGGAGAGGGATCGGGTGTGGTCGGACTCTTGGGCGTCGGAACCCGTGTCGGCCGCAGGAACAGGGCCAGCACGACGACGAGGTAGGCGAGGTAGCCGGTGAGTTGCAGCACGGTCGGCGTGGGCGTGACGTTGAAGATGCCCTGGATGACCTCGCCGTACCAGGACGACCAGTTGATCCAGGTGCTGATGTCGAAGGCCCTGCTCGAAAGGCCGGGCAGCCAGCCGACGGTCTGTAGCGCGCCGACACCGTAGGACAGGATGCCCGCGGCGACGACGATCAGGAACACGCCGGTGTAGGTGAAGAACTTGCCGAGGTTGATGCTCAGCGCGCCGCGGTAGATCCCGTAGGCGATCGCGCCCGCGACGGCCACGCCGGCGATCAACCCGATCAGCGGCCAGACCGTCTGCGCCTCCGCGTAACCCACCATGAACAGCGCGGTCTCCACGCCTTCGCGGCCGACCGCCAGGAATGCCAGCAGCGTCACGGCCAGCGGCCCGGTCTCCAGCGCGCGGGCCATCTCGCTGCGCAGCTCGCCCGACATGGATGCGGCCGCCCTCTTCATCCACAGCACCATGGTCGTGACGATGCCGACGGCGACCAGGGACGCGACACCGGCGATCGCCTCGGCGGCCAGGCCGGTGATGGTGTTCGAGCCGAACTGGATCGTCAGGAACACGGTGACCGTCAGTGCGACCGCGGCGCCGACCCCCAGCCAGACCCATCTGAGCGCGTCGCGGCGCTCGGACTTGGTCAGGAACGCGACCAGGATCGACACGACGATCGCGGCTTCGAGTCCCTCCCGCAGACCTATGAGCCCGCTGCCAAAAAGCTGTGAGGTGATGTTCGGGGCCGCGTAGTAGGTGGTGACCATCTGGTCCGTGCCGGCACCCATCATGACGTCCTCGCTACGCGTCGCCCACTGTGCTTCGGCTTACCAAAGCAAGGTGTGGCTCACCTCATTTTCAGAGGCGCGAACAGAAATGTACACCGGCATTCCGCGGCCCGGGGTCGGTAACCTGTCCGGTTTTGCATGGGAACATGGGCTACGTACCAAAGTGGGTGTAGGGAGTCCGGTGACGCGGGTGCGTTGGCTACAGGCGATGGCCGTGATCGGCGCGACAGCGCTGATTCTGGCCTCCAGCTGTTCCTGGCAGCTCGGCACCGTGATTCCCGACGGGGTGCCACCCCCTCCCGGGGACGCGGTGCCGCAGATCGACACCTACGCCAAGGGCAGGCCCGCCGACCAGCTGCACGACTGGGCCGCCGAGCGCGCGCCCGCGCTGGGCATCCCGGTGACCGCGCTGGAGGCCTACGCCTACGCCGCCCGCGTAGCCGAGGTGGAGAACCCCGACTGTCACCTGAAGTGGACGACGCTGGCCGGCATCGGCCAGGTGGAAAGCCACCACGGCACCTACCGCGGGGCGACCGTCGCCCCCGACGGCGAGGTGACCCCTCCGATCCGCGGTGTGCTGCTCGACGGCACCGGCGGGAATCTGGCGATCCTCGACCACGACTCGGTGAGCCACGACGGTGAGGAGCCCTACGCACGCGCCATGGGGCCGATGCAGTTCATCCCGGAGACGTGGCGGCTGTACGGCGTCGATGCGAACAACGACGGCGACGTCAGCGCCGACAACATCGACGACGCGGCGCTGTCGGCAGCCGGTTATCTGTGCTGGCGGGGCAAGGATCTGTCGAGGCCGCGGGGCTGGATGGAGGCCCTGCGCGCCTACAACCACTCCGACCAGTACGCCCGCACGGTCCGGGACTGGGCGACGGCGTACGCGCAAGGACATCCGCTCTGACCACGCCCGCCGGCGGGCCACACTCTAGGCTCAATGCCGGAAACGTCTGAGCAGAGACCAGGAGGCGACAAAGTGCCCATCATCGAGCAGGTCGGAGCCCGCGAGATTCTGGATTCCCGGGGGAATCCGACAGTCGAGGTCGAGGTGGGTCTGCTGGACGGGACGGTGTCGCGGGCCGCGGTGCCGTCGGGCGCATCGACCGGTGAGCACGAGGCCGTCGAACTGCGCGACGGCGGATCCCGCTACCTGGGCAAGGGCGTCGAGAAGGCGGTCGAGGCGGTGCTCGACGAGATCGCACCCGCCGTGATCGGTCTCGGCGCCGACGAGCAGCGCCTCGTCGACCAGGCGTTGGTGGACCTGGACGGCACACCGGACAAGTCGCGGCTGGGCGCCAACGCGATCCTGGGCGTGTCGCTGGCGGTGGCCAAGGCGGCGGCACAGTCGGCGGAGCTGCCGCTGTTCCGCTACGTCGGCGGGCCGAACGCCCACATCCTCCCGGTGCCGATGATGAACATCATCAACGGCGGCGCGCACGCCGACACCGGCGTCGACGTGCAGGAGTTCATGATCGCCCCGATCGGCGCCCCGAGCTTCAAGGAGGCGCTGCGGTGGGGCGCCGAGGTGTATCACGCGCTGAAGTCGGTGCTCAAGAAGCAGGGCCTGGCCACCGGTCTGGGCGACGAGGGCGGTTTCGCGCCCGACCTGCCCGGCACGACGGCCGCGCTCGACCTGATCGCCACCGCGATCGAGGCCGCGGGCCTGAAGGTGGGTGCCGACGTGGCGCTGGCGCTCGACGTCGCCGCGACCGAGTTCTACACCGCCGGCAGCGGTTACGCCTTCGAGAAGGAGACGCGCACCGCCGAGCAGATGGCCGCGTTCTACGAACAGCTGATCGGCGGCTATCCGCTGCTGTCGATCGAGGATCCGCTGTCCGAGGACGACTGGGACGGCTGGGTGGCGCTGACCGCCGCGATCGGTGACAAGGTGCAGCTGGTCGGCGACGACCTGTTCGTCACCAACCCCGAACGGCTCGAGGACGGGATCGAGCGGGGCGCCGCCAACGCGCTGCTGGTGAAGGTGAACCAGATCGGCACGCTGACCGAGACCCTCGATGCGGTGTCGTTGGCGCACAACGCCGGTTACAAGACGATGATGAGTCACCGCAGCGGCGAGACGGAGGACACCACGATCGCCGACCTCGCCGTCGCGGTGGGCAGCGGGCAGATCAAGACCGGCGCGCCGGCCCGCAGCGAGCGGGTGGCGAAGTACAACCAGCTGCTTCGCATCGAGGAGGAGCTCGGCGACGCCGCCCGTTACGCCGGTGACCTGGCCTTCCCGCGATACAGCGTGGAGACCAAATAGCCCGTGCCCGAAGCGAATCGGCCCGATCCCCGGCGGAAGAAGAAAGCCTCGACGGACGCGAGGAGCAAGAAGGCTCCCGCGTCGCGTCCGGGTAAGCCGGGCAAGTCCGGCGACGCCGGCCGGGCCAAGCCGCGCAGTGTGTCGGCGCGGCGCGACCCCCGCGGCGCCGACCTCCCGCCGCAGGAAACCGCCGGGGCCGGAACCGATCCGGGATTCGTCGACGACGGCGGTGCGCGAACCGGCGCCGGTTCGATCAGGCAGTCGATCATCGCGTCGGCCGAGGAGGCGGCAGAACAGCGGTTCGGCTCGGCCGCGCGCCGGGCGGCGATCCTGGCCGCCCTGGTGTGCGTGCTCACGCTGACGATCGCCGGGCCGGTGCGGACGTACTTCTCGCAGCGCACCGAGATGAAGCAGCTTCAGGCCAGCGAGGCCCAGCTGCGGGAACAGATCGCCGACCTCGAAGAGCAGAAGGCCAAGCTCGCCGACCCGGTGTTCATCGCCGCGCAGGCCCGGGAACGGCTCGGCTTCGTGATGCCGGGGGAGATCCCGTATCAGGTGCAGCTCCCGCCGGGGGCGACACAGCCGGAGGCATCGCCGGAGGAACTGGCCGAAGCGAAGAGCAACGACCCCTGGTACACCACCCTGTGGCACACCATTGCCGATGCGCCGCACGGGGTTTCGCCGACGTCACCGCCACCCGCGCCGCCCGGCGCGCCGGCTCCGCCGCCACCCGCCCCCGGGCCCCATGGTTGACCCGTCGGACCTCGAGGCGGTCGCGCGGCAGTTGGGCCGGGAGCCGCGCGGCGTGCTCGAGATCGCCTATCGCTGCCCCAACGGTGAGCCCGCGGTGGTCAAGACCGCGCCGAAACTGCCTGACGGCACCCCGTTTCCGACACTCTTCTACCTGACCCATCCCGCGCTCACCGCGGCGGCGAGCCGACTGGAATCGTCGGGGATGATGCGGGAGATGACCGAACGCCTGGCCCGTGATCCCGAACTGGCCGCGGCGTACCGGCGGGCGCACGAGTCCTATCTGGCCGAACGCGACGCGATCGAGCCGTTGGGCACCACGTTCTCCGGCGGCGGCATGCCCGACCGGGTCAAGTGCCTGCATGTGGTGATCGCCCATGCGCTGGCGAAAGGGCCGGGGGTCAACCCGTTCGGGGACGAGGCGCTCGCGGTGCTGGCCGCGGAGCCCGGTATGGCAGGGATCCTGGACAGAGGGGTGTGGACATGAGGGTGGCTGCGGTCGACTGCGGGACGAACTCGATCCGCCTCCTGATCGCCGACAGCGCCGGTGGGGGACTGCACGATGTGCACCGGGAGATGCGGATCGTGCGCCTCGGGCAGGGGGTCGACGCGACGGGACAGTTCGCGCCGGACGCGTTGGCGCGCACCCACGCCGCGTTGTCGGACTACGCCGAGTTGATGCGCCGCAACGACGTCGGCGCCGTGCGCATGGTCGCGACGTCGGCGGCGCGCGATGTGGCCAATCGCGACGAGTTCTTCACGATGACCTCGGAGGTCCTGGGCGCGGTGGTGCCCGGCACGGTGGCCGAGGTGATCACCGGCACCGAGGAGGCCGAGCTGTCTTTCCGTGGCGCGGTCGGTGAACTCGATTCTGCTGCAGCTCCTTTCGTCGTCGTCGATCTCGGGGGCGGTTCGACCGAGGTGGTGCTGGGCTCCGGCGAGATGGAGGCCGCGTACTCGGCGGACATCGGCTGCGTGCGGCTGACCGAACGGTGCCTGCGGTCGGACCCGCCCACCGCTGACGAGGTCGAGGCGGCGCGGTCGGTGGTGCGTGTCGCGCTGGCCGAGGTCGTGCAGACCGTGCCCGTGGACCGTGCCCGCACCTGGGTGGGCGTGGCGGGCACGATGACCACCCTGGCGGCGCTGGCGCGCAAGCTGACCACCTACGATCCGGACGCCATCCATCTGTCCCGGGTGAGTTTCGACGACCTGCTACCGGTGTGCGCGGATCTGCTGGCGATGACGCGGCAACAGCGCGCCGCTCTGGGGCCGATGCACGAGGGCCGCGTCGACGTCATCGGTGGAGGGGCGTTGATCGTGCAGGAGCTGGCCGCACTGCTGGGGGAGCGGGCGGGGATCACCGACCTGGTGGTCAGCGAGCACGACATCCTCGACGGCATCGCACTGTCGATCGCTTGAACCCGAGGGGCATTGCCGCCCGCGTCCGGGCGGAGGACAATCGGCCCCGACGGCAGCGCCGTCGCGACGCTGCCTCGTCGGAAGGAGGCAGATTGTGTACGCACGAACAACGACCGTCTGGGGGCGGCCGTCGTCGCTGGACGACGGCATAGCGAACATCCGCGGGTCGGTGATGCCCGAGCTGCAGAAAATGCACGGCTTCATCGGGTTGTCGATGCTCGCGGACCGGGAGTCGGGCCGGTGCATCGCCACCAGCGCGTGGCAGTCCGAGGACGCGATGCGTGCCAGCGGACCGCTGATCCGGGAGGTCCGCGACCGGGCGGCGCAGATTCTCGGCGGCACCGCGGAGGTCGCCGAATGGGAGATCGCGGTCATGCACCGTCACCATGAAAGCGCCGAGGGCGCCTGTGTGCGGGTCAGCTGGGCCAAGATCGACCCGAGCCGGGTCGAGTCGGGTATCGACATCTTCAGAAGCCAGGTGCTGCCCGCGCTGGAGGAACTCGAAGGACACTGCAGCACAAGCCTGTTGGTGAACCGCGCGACCGCCCGGGCGGTGGTGTCGTCGGCTTTCGACAGCGCCGAGGCGCTACAGCGGCACCGGCCGCGGCTGGACCGGATCCGGGACGCCACCGTCGACCAGGCCGGTGCGGAAGTGCTGGAGGAATGCGATTTCGAGTTGGTGATCGCCCATCTGAGGGTGCCTGAACTGGTCTGACCGCGCCCCTGGGCCGCGGATCGGGCGCGCAATGCGACACAGAAGGTGCACAACCGCGCCGGATTCGCCGAAGGGCGGAAGGTCACGGCGTGGCCGGGCGGCGCAGCCGTGCGCGCCGCTTGGTCGGGTCATGCTGTCCTGCCAGGGTGACGGCCAGCAGCGCCATCACCGTTCCGAGCCCCAGGTGCAGCCAGTTGGTGGCCCCGTTGAGCGGGATGACGCGGGCGTTGCTGCCCACCTCGACGAACGTGCCGTACAGCCACAGCCCGACATAGAGCACGCCGCCGGCGAGCAGGTAGGCCCGTGACCCGGCGTAGGTACGCGCGAAGTAGAAACCGGCCGCACCGACCACCAGGTGGGTGAGGTTGAGCAGCACCGACACCGCGAACGTGCCGAACAGGCGGGCGCCGGAATGCTGGCCGAACCAGGCGAGCTGGTCGAGGTGGGAGGTCACCCCGGGGACGAACCCGAGCACCCCGAGAACCGTGAGCGCGGTGGCGATGATCATGGCCGCGCCTTGTACCGCCATGTATTTCGGGGCCGCCGATGACATGACCCGCCTCCCTCCGGAACACTTATTGACGAGTGTGTTGCGGAGATACCCATCCTCGGCGGCCCGTAACACGGGCGGTGCGGGCTGCGTCAGGAACGCAGGATCGGGCCGAGCGCGTCGAGCACGGACGGATCCTCGATGGTCGACGGCACCGGCTCGTCCCGTCCGGCGGCCAGCCCACGCATCGTCTTACGCAGGATCTTTCCCGACCGCGTCTTCGGCAGCGCCGGGACGACGTCGACGAGCTTGAACGCCGCGACGGCGCCGATCTCGTCGCGGACCAGCTGCACGAGCTCCTCGGTGAGACCGTCGGTGTTCGCGCCGGCCTTGACGACGACGAGCCCGCGCGGCGCCTGGCCCTTGATCTCGTCGTTCACGCCGATCACCGCGCACTCGGCCACGGCCGGATGCGTGGCCAGCACTTCCTCGATCGCGCCGGTCGAGAGCCGGTGGCCGGCCACGTTGATGACGTCGTCGATGCGACCCATCACGTACAGGTAGCCGTCGTCGTCGAAACGGCCGCCGTCGCCGGTCAGGTAGTAGCCGGGGTGCTCGGTCAGGTAGGACACCTGGTAGCGGTCATCGGCGTTCCACAGCGTGGGCAGCGTGCCGGGCGGCAGCGGCAGCTTGATGCAGATGGCGCCTTCCTCGCCCGGGGCGCATTCGTGCCCGTCGTCGTGCAGGACACGCACGTCGTAGCCCGGCATCGGCACCGTGGGCGAGCCGGCCTTGACCGGAAGATGTTCCACGCCCATCGGATTGGCGGCGATCGCCCAGCCGGTCTCGGTCTGCCACCAGTGGTCGATGACCGGGATGCCGAGTTTCTCCGAGGCCCAGTGATAGGTGTCGGGGTCGAGCCGCTCCCCGGCCAGGAACAGGTACTTCAGCCCGGACAGGTCGTAGTCGTCGATGTACTTGCCCTGCGGGTCCTCCTTGCGGATCGCGCGCATCGCCGTCGGCGCGGTGAACAGCGCCTTCGCGCGGTGCTCGGACGCCACCCGCCAGAACGCGCCCGGGTCGGGCGTGCCGACCGGCTTCCCCTCGTAGAGCACCGTGGTCGCGCCCAGCAGCAGCGGCCCGTAGACGATGTAGGAGTGGCCGACCACCCACCCCACGTCGGAGGCGGTCCAGAACACGTCACCGGGTGCGATGTCGTAGATGTGGCGCATGCTCCACAGCAGCGCGACGGCGTACCCGCCGTTGTCGCGGACGATGCCCTTGGGCTTCCCCGTGGTGCCGGAGGTGTACAGCACATACAGCGGGTCGGTCGCCGCGACGGGCACCGGGTCGACGGGCGCAGCGTCGGCCATCACGTCCGCCCAGTCCAGGTCCCGGCCTTCGATGAGGTCGCACCGCAGCCGGTCACGTTGCACCACAACGCAATGCGCCGGCGGGTGGTCGACCATCCCGATCGCCGCGTCGAGCATCGGCTTGTACTCGACGCAGCGGGACGGTTCGATGCCGCACGACGCCGACACGACCACCTTCGGGCGGACGTCGTCGATGCGGACCGCGAGCTCGTGCGGCGCGAAGCCGCCGAACACCACCGAATGCACCGCACCCAGCCGCGCGCAGGCCAGCATCGCGATGACGGCCTCGGGGATCATCGGCATGTAGATCACGACACGGTCGCCCTTGCCGACGCCGAGGTTGCGCAGCACTCCGGCGAACCGGGCGGTCTGGTCGAGCAGTTCGGCGTAGGTGTAGGTGCGTTTGGTGTCGGTCACCGCCGAGTCGTAGATCAGCGCGGGCTGGTCGGCGCGCCCGGTCTCGACGTGCCGGTCCAGCGCGTTCGCGCAGACGTTCAGTTCGGCGCCGGGAAACCACCGGTAGAACGGCGGGTTGCTGTCGTCGAGAACCCGTTCAGGGGCCACCGTCCAGGTCACGGCTCTGGCCGCGTCCTTCCAGAACGCGACGGGATCGTTGATGCTGGCGTCGAAGAGGTCGCGATACCCGGGCATATCTGCACCGTAGACCTTCCCGGTTACTCTCAGGGCCATGACCACCCAACCCCCGCCGATCGGAGGGGTGCGCCGCAGCCGCGTCACCGCCCGAGGGGTCGATTTCCATGTGACCGAGGCAGGCCCCGAGGACGGCAGGCCGGTCCTGGCGTTGCACGGCTGGCCCCAGCACCACTGGGCGTACCGTTCGTTGCTGGCCGACCCGCCGGAAGGCCTGCGCATCATCGCCCCCGACCTGCCCGGATACGGGTGGTCCGGCCCCGCGCCGCACAAGTGGGCCAAGGAGGACGTGGTCAGTGACCTGGTGGCGCTGATGGACGCCATGGGCCTGGACCGGGTGCTGCTCGTCGGTCACGACTGGGGCGGCTACATCGGGCACCTGCTCGGGCTGCGGGTGCCCGAACGGATCGACGCCTACCTGGCGCTGAACATCGCCCACCCGTGGGTGCCGCCGAAGGTGATGGCACCGCACCTGTGGCGCTTCCTGCTCTACCAGCCGTTCGTCGCGTCGGTGGGGGTGCCGCTGCAGCGGCACACCCCGTACCTGGAGAAGGTGATCTTCCGGGTGGCGGCCAAGCTGGATCGGCAGACCGCCCGGGTGTACGCCGAGCGCTTCCGGGATCCGGTGGTCGCCCGCGCCGCACGCGACACCTACCGGACGTTCCTCACCAAGGAGGTCCCCGCCGGTGCGCGCCACGGCGAGCGCCGCTGGTCGACGGTGCCGACGCGGGCGCTGTTCGGCCGCAAGGACACCGCGATCCACCCGGCCCTGGCCGCGGCCGAGACGGCGAAGGCCGACGACTACCGGCTCGACGTCGTCGACGGCGGGCACTTCATCCTCGACGAGCAGCCAGACCTGGTGCGCGCCAGGCTGATCGCCCTGGCCGAGGAGTTCCCGGCGGGGTAACCGCCCCTCCGCGAGCAGACGCAAACTTGCCCAATTCGACGCGGAAATGGGCAGTTTGGTGTCTGCTCGCGGAGGGGCGCTACTGCTGGAAGCGGTAGCCCATGCCGGCCTCGGTGAGCAGATGCACCGGATGGGACGGGTCGTCTTCGAGTTTGCGCCGCAACTGCGCCAGGTACACCCGCAGATAGTGGGTCTCCTTGGCGTAGGCCGGGCCCCATACCTCTTTGAGCAGTTCCTCGCGGCCGACGAGCTTGCCGCGGTGGCGCACCAGCATCTCCAGCATGCCCCATTCGGTCGGGGTCAGGTGCACCTCGGCGCCGCTCTTGGTGACCCGCTTCGCCGCGAGGTCGACGGTGAACGACGAGGTCTCGATCACCGGTTCGTCGGTCTCGGCGGCCGCGGCCCCGCGCCGCACCGCGGCACGCAGACGCGCCAGGAACTCGTCCATGCCGAAGGGTTTGGTGACGTAGTCGTCGGCGCCGGCGTCGAGGGCCTCCACTTTGTCGGTCGAATCGCTGCGGGCGGACAGCACGATCACCGGCGCCGAGAGCCACCCCCGCAGCCCGGCCAGCACCTCGATGCCCGACAAGTCCGGTAGACCGAGGTCGAGCACGATCACATCGGGACGGCGGTCGGCCGCAACCCGCAACGCATCGGCCCCCGTCGCGGCGGTGAGCACTTCGTAACCGCGCACCGACAGGTTGATCCGCAGCGCGCGCAGGATCTGCGGTTCGTCGTCGATGACGAGCACGCGGGTCTTGGCGGCGCTCACCGCGGGGCCGCCAGGTCGATCTCCACGGTCAGCCCGCCGCCGGGGGTGTCGCCGGCGGTGATGGTCCCACCCATCGCCTCCACAAACCCGCGCGCCACCGAAAGGCCAAGGCCCACACCGCTGCTGGTGTCCTGATCGCCGAGCCGTTGAAAGGGAGCGAACAGTTCGGTCTCGGCGCCGCGCGCGATCCCCGGTCCCTCGTCGGCGACCGCGATCAGCACACGCCCGCCGATCCGCCCGGCCGTGACACGCACCGGACCGTCCGGGGCGTAGCGCAGCGCGTTGTCGATGACGTTGGCCAGCACCCGCTCCAGCAGGCCGCTGTCGGCCTTCACCACGGCGTCGCCGACCTCCACCTTCACCCGGTCCAGCCCGGCGCGTAAACCGGTGCTGCCGCGGCCGATTCCGAGCAGCGCCCGTGGAACCGCCTCCTCGAGGTAGACCTCGCGCAGCTCGGGCCGTACCACGCCCGCCGCCAGCCGCGACGAGTCCAGCAGGTTGCCGACCAGACCCGACAGCTGATCGACCGACTCCTCGACGGTGGCCAGCAGTTCGGCGGTGTCCTCGGGCGAGAAATCGACGTCGCCGCTGCGCAGACTCGATACCGCCGCCTTGGCCGCCGCCAGCGGGGTGCGCAGGTCGTGGCTGACGGCCGACAACAGGGAGCGACGCAGTTCGTCGGCCTGCGAGAGAGCCTGGGCCCGGCCGGCTTCCTCGGCCAGTTCGCGCTGCCTGGCCAACCCTGCGGCCTGGTTGGCGACCGCGCCGAGCACCCGGCGGTCGCGGGCGTCGAGTTTGCGTCCCGCCAGCAGCAACCAGAATTCCTCCGGGGCGTCCCTGGAACCCACTTCGATCGCGGTGTCGGCGGCCGCGGCCGTCACGCAGGGTTCGGATCCGGCGCAGCCGACCACCCCGCCGCCACCTGCCTCACCGCGCACCAGGGTCACCGACCGCTGCGAGTAGGCCTCGCGGACCCGTTCCAGCAGGGTGTCGAGGTCGGCGCCGCGCAACACGGCCCCGGCGAACATGGCGAGCAGTTCGGCCTCCCGCGCCGCGCGCCGGGACTCGCGCGCCCGGTTCGCCGCGCTGTCGACGAGTGCGGCGACCGCGACGGCCACCACCAGCAGCACCACGATCGTGATCGCGCTGTCGGGTTCGGCGATCGTGAACGTGTGCCGCGGTTCGACGAGGAAGAAGTTGAGCAGCACACCGGACAGCACGGCCGAAAGGGCCGCCGGCGCGACCCCGCCCAACAGCGCGACGACGAGGACGCCGATGAAGAACATCGCGCTCTCGCCGCCGATGCCGAGCAGCGGGTCCAGCAGCAGCACGGTGGCCGCACAGATGACGCCCGGCACCGCGAGGGCGGCCGGCCACGACACGGCGTGGCGTTGCCGCGGAGTCACCCGGGCCCAGAGCGGTTCCGCGCCGGCCTGCTCGTGGGTGACCGTGTGCACGTCGATCCGGCCCGACTTCTGCACGACGGAGGCGCCGATGCCCTCGTCGAAGATCCGCGCCCACCGGGAGCGGCGGGACGTGCCGAGCACCAGCTGGGTGGCGTTCATCTCTTTGGCGAAGTCGAGCAGGGCAGCCGGCACCCCGCCGGGGCCGTCGCCGACGACGGTGTGAAGGGTCGCGCCGAGGCTGGCGGCCAGCTCGCGCACCTTGTTCATGCCCTGGCCCATCCGGGCCTCCGAGGCACCGGACAACCCGTCGCCGCGGATCACGTGGACGACCATCAGTTCGGCGCTGGCCTTCGAGGCGATACGAGATGCCCTGCGCACCAGGGTTTCCGACTCGGGGCCTCCGGTCACGGCGACGACGACGCGTTCCCGGGCCTCCCAGGTGTCGGTGATCTTGTTGTCGGCGCGGTACTTCTCCAGCGCGGCATCGACCTGGTCGGCCAGCCACAACAGCGCTAGCTCCCGCAGGGCGGTGAGGTTGCCGCGGCGGAAGTAATTGGACAGGGCCGCGTCGATCCGTTCGGGGGCGTACACGTTTCCGTGGGCGAGCCTGCGCCGCAACGCTTCCGGGGTGATGTCGACCAGCTCCACCTGGTCGGCGGCGCGTACCACCTCGTCGGGCACCGTCTCCTGCTGCTCGATGCCGGTGATCTGGGTGACGACGTCGTTGAGGCTCTCCAGGTGCTGGACGTTGACGGTGGTGATCACCGTGATGCCGGCGTCGAGCAGCTCCTCGATGTCCTGCCAGCGTTTGGCGTTCCGGCTTCCCGGGGTGTTGGTGTGGGCGAGTTCGTCGACGAGCACCACCTGCGGGTCGCGCCGCAGCACGGCCTGGACGTCGAGCTCGGCGAATGTCCGGCCGCGGTACTCGATGCGCTTGGCGGGGACGGTTTCGATGCCTTCGAACAATTCCGCGGTCTTCTTGCGGCCGTGGGTCTCGACGACGGCGGCGACCAGGTCGGTGCCGCGTTCCAGGCGGCGGTGCGCCTCGCCGAGCATCGCGTAGGTCTTGCCGACACCGGGCGCCGCACCCAGGTAGATGCGCAGCTCCCCGCGTCTCGGCCGATGAGGTGGTGCCGCCACAGATCCATCATCCACGGCGCGGTCACGTCCTGTCCGGGGTCTTCCCGTCCAGCGCGAGGTTGAGCTCCAGCACGTTGACCCGCGGTTCGCCGAGGAAACCGAGGGTGCGGCCCTCGGTGTGTTCGGCGATAAGCGCGCGCACGTCGTCGGGGCTCATGCCTCGGGCCGCGGCGATCCGGTTCACCTGGAGCTCGGCGTAGGCGGGGGAGATGTGGGGGTCCAGCCCGCTGCCGCCGGCGGTGACGGCGTCGGCGGGCACCGGCGGGTCGGGCGGCGCCGCACCGCGCACCGGCACGAGTCGACCGGTGCGGTAGTCCTCGCCCGGGGCGGCGCACTGCACCCGCACTCCCCGGTAGTCGGCGATGAACGGCGTCGCCGTGGTCGCGCACGGCTCGTTCACGCTGATCACCGCGGTCGGGTGCCCGACGTCGCCGTCGGCGTCGCGGGGCCCGATCACCGACAGCACCGCACCGACACCGTCTCCGGTGCAGTACGGACGGGCGCCGCTGACCCCGTCGAGTTCACCGATCGCCGCGCTGCGGGCACACACCTGCGTGAGCAGGCTCGGCTGGCCGGGTCGATCGACGATGCTCTCCGGTCCCAGGTTGCTCGCGCCGGTGGCCATCGGGTCATAGCCGTCTCCGGCGGCCGACGGCCGTCCCTGGAAGTACCGGGGCAGCGGATCACCGTCGGCGTCGGTGTAGAGCTGCCCGATCAGGCTGCTGCCCACGGGTTCTCCGTCGACTCGCAGCAACGAGCCGTCGGCTTGGGCGGACAGGGGTGGTGCCTGGGCGATCAGCCACACCAGAACCGGATATCCGATGCCGAGCACGACGGTGAAGACCAGCAGCGCCCGCAGCGCCGCCCAGTGCTGTCGAAAGACGTTGGACAGGTTCATGATCACATTCCCGGGAGGAGTTGGACGACGAGATCGATCAGCTTGATGCCGACGAACGGCACGACGACGCCGCCGAGACCGAAGAGGTACAGATTGCGGCTCAGCAGCTTCGCGGCGCTGCTCGGGGTGTAGCGAACCCCGCGCAGCGCCAACGGGATCAACGCGACGATGATGACCGCGTTGAAGATGACCGCGGACAGGATCGCCGACTGCGGGCTGTGCAGCCGCATGACGTTGAGCAGGTCCAGGCCCGGGTACAGCCCGACGAACAGCGCCGGGATGATCGCGAAGTACTTGGCGATGTCGTTGGCGATCGAGAAGGTGGTCAGCGCGCCACGGGTGATCAGCAGCTGCTTGCCGATTTCGACGATCTCGATCAGCTTGGTCGGGTCCGAGTCGAGGTCGACCATGTTGCCGGCCTCCTTGGCCGCGGACGTGCCGGTGTTCATCGCCACGCCGACCGTAACCCGTACTCCTGCTTGGCGAACACCACGATCGACCGGCCCTCCGGGGTCTCGTCGGTGAGGCTGGACAGCTGCGCCGCGTCGGCCAGTGCCTGCGGTGTCACGCCGGGCAGCGGGAGGAACTCCGAGGCTTGCCGGTTGCCGAGGGTGATCGTGCCGGTCTTGGCGAGCAGCAGGGTGTTGACGTCACCGGCGGCTTCCACGGCGCGTCCGGACACGGCGAGCACGTTGCGCTGCACCAGCCGGTCCATGCCCGCGATGCCGATGGCGCTGAGCAGGGCGCCGATGGTGGTCGGGATGAGGCACACCAGCAGCGCGACCAGGACGATGCCGGTGACCCCGTCTGCGTTGAGCGCCAGGCTGTCCGGCGCGCCGGGGTTGTCCGCCTTGGAGTAGATCGCCAAGGGCTGCAGGGTCACGACGGCGAACAGGAAGATGATGGTCAACGCGGCCAGCAGGATGTTGAGGGCGATCTCGTTCGGGGTCTTCTGCCGGTCAGCGCCCTCGACGAGCGCGATCATCCGGTCGATGAAGCTCTCACCGGGCTTCTGGGTGATCCTGACGACGATGCGGTCGGACAGCACCGTGGTGCCCCCGGTGACCGCCGAGCGGTCACCGCCCGACTCCCGGATCACGGGCGCCGATTCACCGGTGATGGCCGACTCGTCCACCGAGGCAATACCTTCCACGACGTCCCCGTCGCCCGGGATCACCTGTCCGGCCTCGACGACGACGATGTCGCCCTGCTGCAGCAGGGGTGCGGCCACCTGCTCCTCGCGTCCAGGGGTCCCCGGCGCCCACCCTGTCAGCCGCCGCGCCATCGTCGCGGTCTTGGTGTTGCGCAGGCTGTCGGCCTGCGCCTTGCCGCGGCCCTCGGCCACGGCCTCGGCGAGGTTGGCGAAGATCACGGTGAGCCACAGCCAGGCCACGACCAGCCAGGCGAACCACGACGGGTCGACGAGGGCCAGAACGGTGCTCCACAGCGCGCCCACCTCGACGATGAACATCACCGGGGTGCGCCACAGGGTGCGCGGATCGAGTTTGCGCAGCGCGTCGGGCAGGGACGTGCGCAGCGTCCCGGGGTCGAGCAGTCCGCCCCGGACCCTGGTGGCGGACCGGGCCGCGTCGTGTCTGCGGTGTGCGGCGTCGACGGCCGTGACGGTCATGTGTGGATTCCTTCGGCGAGGGGCCCGAGCGCGAGCATGGGCAGGAAGGTCAGGGCGACCAGGATCAGCGTCACGCCGGTGACCATGCCGACGAACTGCGGCCGGTGGGTGGGCAGGGTGCCGGCCGATTCCGGTGTCCTGCCCTGGCGGGCGAGCGCGCCGGCGAGTGCGAGCGCGAAGATCATCGGCAGGAACCGCCCGAAGATCATGGCCAGCCCGAGAGCGGTGTTGTACCAGGCGGTGTCGACGCTGAGTCCGGCGAACGCGGATCCGTTGTTGTTGGCCGCCGACGTGAACGCGTAGAGCACCTCGGACAAGCCGTGAGGCCCGGTGTTGAGCATGCCGGCACGCTGGCCCGGCGTCGCCATGGCGGCCGCGGTCCCGGCCAGCACGATCAGCGGTGAGATGAGGAAATAGGTTGCGGCCAGCTTGATCTCGCGTGGGGTGAGCTTCTTGCCGAGATACTCCGGGGTGCGCCCGACCATCAGCCCGGCGATGAACACGGTGATGATCGCCAGGATCAGCATGCCGTACAGGCCGGAACCGACCCCGCCGGGCGCGACCTCGCCGAGCATCATGTTGATCATCGGCATCATCCCGCCGAGGCTGGTGTACGAGTCGTGGAACGAGTTCACCGCCCCGGTCGAGGTCAGGGTGGTCGCCGCGGCGAACACTGCCGAATTCGCCACTCCGAAGCGCTGTTCCACACCTTCCATGGATGCGCCCGCTGCGCTGGGCACGGTGCCGTGGTGCTGCAGCTGGAAGAACATCGTCAGCGCGACGCTGCCCAGCGCGATGAGGGCCATGACCGCGACGATGGCCCGGCCCTGCCGGGTGCTGCCGACCATGCGGCCGAACGTGCGGGGCAGCGAGAACGCGATGACGCTGAGCAGGAAGATCTCCACCCAGTTCGTCCACGTGGTCGGGTTCTCGAACGGGTGCGCCGAGTTGGCGTTGAAGAATCCGCCGCCGTTGGTGCCGAGCTCCTTGATGACCTCCTGGCCGGCCACCGGACCGCCGGGGATGGTCTGCTGCGCACCGGCCAGGGTGGTGACCACCTGGTCGTGCACGGTGAAGTTCTGCACCACACCCCCGGAGATCGGGATGACGGCCCCGATGACGCAGAGCGGCAACAGGATCCGGAAGCATCCGCGCACCAGGTCCACCCAGAAATTGCCGAGCTCGCCCGTGCTGCTGCGGGCCAGACCCCGGACGAACGCGATCGCCACGGCGATGCCGACGGCGGCGGAGACGAAGTTCTGCACGGCGAGCCCGGCCATCTGCACCAGGTGACCCTGCGTCGATTCACCGGCGTACGCCTGCCAGTTGGTGTTGGTGACGAAGCTGACCGCGGTGTTCCAGGCCAGCGCCGGCGTGATCTCGGTGCCGGGATCGGTCAGCGCCAGCAGCAGCCGGCCCTGCACCAGTTGCAGGGTGAACAGGAACAGCAGGCTCACCGCGGAGAACGCGAGCACACTGCGCGCGTAGGCGCCCCAGCTCTGTTCGGCGCCGGGATCGGCGCCGATGATCCGGTAGACCACCCGCTCGGCCCGCGAGTCCCGAGCCGTGTTGTACACGCGGTACATGTAGTCGCCGAGCGGGATGTGCACCGCGGCCAGCGCGACGGCGAGCGAGATCAGGAACAGGATCCCGGCCACGTGGGTGCTCACTAGAACCTCTCCGGAAAGAGCAGGGAGGCGACCAGGAACACCGCGATCAGGGCCGCCAGTGCGCCGCCGACGAGGTTCTCGATCACAGTCTTTCCACCCATTTCTGGACGGCGCCGAGGGCGGCGAAGATCGCCGCCGTCAGCGCGAGGTAGATCACCACAGAGGTCACGGTCGTCAGCACTCCTGCTCGGGTCATGCACCCGCCCGTAGAGGCGGTCTGCGCAGGCCAACGTACGGCCGCCGGGGCGCCGCCGGCCTCCGCGTTGACGGTTTCTTGACGGTGTCGCGGGGCGTCTTTACGTGCTCCATGCGGGGGTCGGCAGACCGTTGACAGGAAGCGCGCGTACACCGAATGCATGACGCTCGTGGAACTCAGCCCCGGCCGGCACCGGCTGCCCGCTTCGGTCCAGTCGGTGCGACAAATCCTGGCGATGGCCGGATGCGGTCTGCCGGCGGCCGCGCTGCACAATCCCGCCGTCGCGGTCTGTGTGCGTGCCCAGGGTCTGGCCGTGACCGTGTGCAGCCAGGACGAGCTGGCTCTGGCGCAGGCCGGTGGCGTGCGGCCGCTGCAAGTGGTGCTGCGCTGCCGGGACAGCGCCACCATCCGGCGGGCCGCGGCGCTCGGCGTCGTGCGGTTCGTGGTGTCGACCGCGCGGCACGTCGACGTGCTGGCGTCCTGTCCGCAGTCTCGCAGGCACGTCTACCTGGAAGAGGGCGCGCCCGTCGTTCTCGGCGAGCGTCCCCCGGAGGTGGTCGGGATGCACTGCGACATCAGCGGTTCACCGGGACCGGACCAGTGGGGGGCGGCGGCCGAACAGCTGCTGGGCAGGATCGCGCTGATGCGTGACGGTGGGTCGACGCTGCCCCGGATCAGCATGTCCGGCGGGTCAGCACAGATCTGGCTCGGCGGTCACACGCGGCAGCTGCGCCGAATCGCAGCTGCGGTCGACGAGGCACTCGACGACGGCTGCGCGCGGTGGCGGCTGCCGCGCCCGGCGGTGGCGCTGACGCCGCTGACCACCTGACCCGGCCACGTCGATCAGGGCGCGACGACGCCGGCGGCACGGGCATTCTCGACCATGCGCGCCCACGCGCACTCCCCGGCGACGAACACGACCAGCACGGCCGCCACGCCCAGCGACGACACCGCCCAGTAGACGGGCGGGGAGAACGTGCCGGGGGACGCGGACAGCGTCATCGCCAGACCGGCCACCACCGCGAACGCGGCGGCGACCGACGCCCGCAGACGCTTGCTGAAGCCCATGCGTCCACGGTCGGCGGATCGGTTAAGAGACGGCTCACCGAAGTCTGTGAAACGACTTTGAATTCGGCGAGCTGGCTAAGAGGGCGGCAACTCGTGGGTGACGGCCCGGTATCCGCGCGCGCCGGCACGCTGCAGCAGCGCCCGCACGATGCCCACGATCAGTCCCTGGATCGCGGCGGCGGTGATGACCATGGCCGTGGACTGGGTCAGGTCCTTGGGGTCGGGCGGCTCCGGGTCGTTGTCTCCGACGCGTTTCCAGATCTGGCCGAAGATCGTCCCGGCAAGCAACCCGCCGCCGACCCCGGTGGCCACCGACAGCGGCGTGTACAGCGATCTTGCGACCTTGCTCATCGTCACTCCAATCTGTGTGCGGCACAGTGCGGCTTGCCCAGCGTCTACCCAGGCGGGCACCGGCCAAACCCGGTGCGGCCGCACGCGGCCGATGCGAAGATCGTCAAATGGACGCCGAGCGCACGGCAGACGAGGCGTACTGGGATCCCCATCGCCGCCGGGAGACCCCGACCGAGCGGCTCGACCGGAACTGGGCCAGCCTGCTGCAGGAGCTGCGGGTGGTGCAGACCGGTATCCAGCTGCTGACGGGATTCCTGCTGACCCTGCCGTTCCAGCAGCGCTTCGACCTTCTCGACGACTCCATGCAACGGGTGTACCTCGCGACGGTGTGCGCCGCGGTGGCCTCCACCGCGCTGCTGATCGCGCCGGTGGGCATGCACCGGTTTCTGTTCCGCCGGCACCGGCTCGCGTCTCTGGTCCGGGCGGCCCACTACTGCGCATATGCGGGACTGGCGCTCCTGGGCGCCGCCTTGACCGGCATGACGACCATCATCTTCGAGGCGGTGGCAGGCAGGGTGCCCGCACTTCTGGCGGGAGCCGGCGCACTGCTGCTGTTCACCGCGTTCTGGCTGGTGTACCCGCTGGTGATGCGTCGGGGTGACGAGGAGCCGCCGGCGCCGTAGTTTCGGCCGGCCGTGGTCGGGTACGTACGCGCCGTGAGTGATGACGTAACCCCTGACGGGGTGATCCCATACCCCGGGGAGACCGGGGACATGACACCCAAACCGCGCGATGAGATGCGGGACTACGTCGGCACCGGCCTGCTGTCGGACAAGCGGGCGCTGGTCACCGGAGGGGACTCCGGTATCGGCCGGGCGGTGGCGATCGCGTTCGCCAAAGAAGGCGCCGACGTCGCCATCGCGTACCTGAACGAAGAGGACGACGCCGCGCACACGGTGTCGTTGATCGAGGAGGCCGGGCAGCGGGCGATCCGCCTGCCCGGGGACCTGGCGGAGCCGGCGCAGTGCCGGGCCGTGGTCGAGGAGACGGTGAAACAGCTTGGCGGACTGGACATCGTGGTCAACAACGTCGCCTTCCAGTCGCCGGTCTCGGACCTCACCGAGCTCAGCGACGAGCAGTGGCGGCGCACGTTCGCGGTCAACATCGACAGCTTCTTCCACGTCACCAAGGCTGCGCTCAAGCACCTGCCCGACGGCTCGGCGATCATCAATACCGGATCGATCAACGGGCTGCGCGGAAACAAGACCCTGATCGACTACTCGGCGACCAAGGGTGCGGTGATCGCGCTGACGTACTCGCTGGCGCAGTCGCTGTCCGACCGCAACATCCGGGTCAACTGCGTGGCGCCGGGCCCCGTCTGGACTCCGCTGATCCCGGCCACCATGGACGCCGAGAAGACCGAGTCGTTCGGCGAGCAGGTGCCGATGGGCCGCGCCGCGCAGCCGGACGAGATCGCCCCCTCCTACGTGTTCTTCGCCGCCTCGCGGCTGTCGTCGTACTACAGCGGCGAGGTGCTGGCCCCGATCGGTGGCGAAACCCTGCCCGGCTGAGCCGGATTCAGCTCCGCGTGTACCGCAGATACAGATAACCGCCGGAGTCGAGCAGCAGCTGGTCCAGCCGCATGTCGGTCGGCCGGGTCAGCCCGACCGGCGCCGACCGGCCGACCGGCTGATGGCCCGCCAGCCGGGGCGCCATCGTCACGCAGAGCTCGTCGACCAGGTCCGCGGTCACCAGCTCGTCGAGAAGCGTCGGGCCACCCTCGCAGAGTATCCGGTGCATCCCGCGGCGTCGCAGTTCGCCGACGGCCTGCTCGATGTTCACGGTGTGTTCCCCGGAAACGATGACGTCGCAACGGTGTTCGTCGGTCGGGCCGGCAGCGCTGGTCACCAGGATGGGCCGGACCGGGGAATCGAACATGCTCTCGGGGAGCCGGCCGCTGCCGGAGACGACGGCGATGGGCGGCGGATCGGCGCCCAGCCCCAACTCCCGGCGCCGGTCCCGGTGTTCGGGGCGCAGCCGCACCGGGCCGTACCCCTCGGCCCGCGCCGTGCCCGCCCCGACGAGAACCACGTCGGCGTAGGCGCGCAACGCCAGCAGCAGCCGGTAGTCGGTCGGGCACGACAGCGGGCCCGCCCGGTCCTGGAACGCCGCGCTTCCGTCGGCGCTGAAGATCATGTTCACCCGGACACCGGGCGGGGCGGGTCGGTAGCCGTGGTCCTCGGCGGCGTCGCCGGGCGCCAGCGTGATGACTTCGGTCATGCCTCGTGCCCGGCCTCCACGTGAGCGACATCAGAGAAGGTGATGACCTCGCCGAGTTGATCTGGGGCGCTGCCGGATACGGGTTCCAGCAGGTGCCCGACGTGGTCGCCGAGGTCGAATCGACGGACCACCTTCCCGACGAACCATGCCGGTGCGGCGTCGAGGAGGGGCACGCCCTCCGGGCTGAGGTGCCACCTGCACCGGGCGAACTTGTCCGTGGTGTCGCCGGTCTCCCCGCCGAACATCTCGGCCAGCTCGAGCTCCTCCCGCGGCAACAGGTGCACCGCGAGGTGGTCGGCTTTCATCGCGATCGAGAACGTGTGGTTCTTCCGGGACACGCCGACGAGGAACCGCGGGGGATGGATGCTCGTCTGGGACGTGAAGCCGACCAGGCAGCCGGCGAGCTGGTCGCCGGCTGCCGTGGTCACGACGAACACCGGATAGTCGAGCAGTGCGACCAGATCGTTGAAGGCGGCGTCTCCGCTGTGTTCACCCATGGCTTCCGATCCAACACCGGCGTCAGCTCCTGCCGGGTCCGAACGCGCCGTTGAGCGCGTCACGCGCGCGGTCCAGGATCGACGCGAACGGGCCGGCGGCGAAGTTCGCGGCGGCGGACTCCACGCCCGGGTGGGGACGGGTCGGGGCGATGCGTTCGGCGACCGCGACGGCGTCGGCCAGCTTGGCCAGTTCGTCCTCACCGACTGCCGCCTCCAGCGCGGTGAACTCCAGCTCCTCCTCGTTGCGGGCGTGCTCGAGCACGGCCCCCGACTTGAGGTAGTCGACGACGTCCCGGGCCGATGCGATGGTCGGTGCGGTCACGTGAACCTCCTTGGTGGAGCTGGGTTTTGGGCTGGGCGGTGCCCGCTGCGTCGCGGAACGCCGTACCCGGTCGGTACCCGGGCCGGCAACGGCGAAAACCCGTCGTGGGGGCGGCCACACCGGGTTTGGAATGGCTGTCACCGGGTAGTGACCGCCACATGAAGGCAGTCACCTGGCATGGACGTCGGGACGTACGGGTCGACACCGTTCCCGATCCGGAGATCAAAGAACCCACCGACGCCGTCATCGAGGTCACCTCGACCAACATCTGCGGCTCCGACCTGCACCTCTACGAGGTTCTCGGCGCATTCATGAACGAAGGGGACATCCTCGGTCACGAACCGATGGGGGTGGTCCGCGAGGTCGGCAGCGCGGTGTCGGATCTCAAGGTGGGGGACCGGGTGGTCATCCCGTTCCAGATCTCCTGTGGGCACTGTTTCATGTGCGACCGCAAGCTCTACACCCAGTGCGAGACCACGCAGGTCCGTGACCAGGGCATGGGGGCGGCGCTGTTCGGTTATTCCGAGCTGTACGGGTCGATACCCGGAGGTCAGGCCGAGTACCTGCGGGTGCCGCAGGCGCAGTTCACCCACATCAAGGTGCCCGACGGGCCCCCGGACTCGCGGTTCGTCTACCTGTCCGACGTGCTGCCGACGGCCTGGCAGTCGGTGGCGTACGCCGAGGTGCCCGACGGCGGCACCGTCACCGTGCTGGGGCTGGGCCCCATCGGGGACATGGCGGCGCGGATCGCCCAGCACCTGGGCTATCAGGTGTTCGCGGTGGATCTGGTGCCCGAGCGGCTGGCCCGCGCCACCGCGCGCGGCATCCACGCGATCGATGCGAGGAACGTCGACGGCTCGGTGGGCGACGAGGTGCGTCGGCTCACCGGCGGCCGCGGCAGCGATTCGGTGATCGACGCCGTCGGTATGGAGGCGCACGGCTCCCCGGTGGCCAAGATCGCCCAGCGGGCCACCGCGCTGCTGCCCGACGCGATCGCCAAACCGATGATGAAGAACGCCGGTCTGGATCGGCTGGATGCGCTGTACACGGCGATCGACTGCGTCCGCCGGGGTGGCACGTTGTCGCTGATCGGTGTCTACGGCGGGATGGCGGACCCGATACCGATGCTGACGCTGTTCGACAAGCAGATCCAGGTGCGGATGGGCCAGGCCAACGTCAAGAAGTGGGTCGACGACATCATGCCGTTGCTGACCGACTCCGACCCGCTCGGCGTGGACACCTTCGCCACCCACGTCCTGCCGCTGGATGAGGCGCCGCACGCGTACAAGATCTTCCAGGAGAAGCAGGACGGTGCGGTGAAGGTCATACTGCAGCCGTGAGCTGCGGTGACGGTGTGAAATAACCGACGGGTGGGTACCCCGGGCGGGCAACACACCGGTTCCGAGAGGCGTCCTCCGTGCGGCTCACACGCAGCGATCCGAACTCCCCTGGAATTGTGCGCAAGCGACGCGGCAAGGGGTTTGCCTACTACACGCCCGACGGCGAATTGCTGGCCGATCCGGACACCGCGCAGCGCATCCGGGAGCTCGTCATCCCGCCGGCGTGGAAGCACGTGTGGATCTGCCCCAAGCCCAACGGTCACATTCAGGCCGTGGGTACCGACGCCGCGGGCCGGCGCCAGTACCTCTACCACGAGCGGTGACAACAGGAGCGGGCCGAGGAGAAGTTCGACCGGGTGCTGGAGCTGTCGGCCCGGCTGCCGCAGTGGCGGGCGCAGATCGCCCGGGACCTGGCCAGGCGCGGCCTGCAGCGGGAGCGGGTGCTCGCGCTGGCGCTGCAGCTGCTCGACCGCGGCTACTTCCGCGCCGGCGGTGAGCAGTACGCCGAGGAGCACGAGCACTACGGGCTGGCCACGTTGCTGTGCGAGCACGTCGCGTTCCGCGACGGCGCGGTGCTGTTCGACTATCCGGCCAAGAGCGGTGTGCGGCGCAGCGTCGAGATCGACGATCCCGCCGTGGTGCGCGCGGTCCGCGCGCTGATGCGCCGGGAGGGGCGGTCGGATCGACTGCTGGTGTGCCGCAACGGATCCGACGGCGGCTGGGTCGATGTGCGCGCCGACGACCTGAACGCACGCTTCAAGGAGCTCGTCGGTGACGAGTTCAGCGTCAAGGATCTGAGGACGTGGCACGGCACGGTGCTGGCCGCGGCGGCGTTCGCGGACGCGAAGCCGCCCACCTCCAAGACCGCGATCAAACGAGCAACCGCCGGGGTGATGAAAGAGGTCGCCGAAGAACTCGGCAACACACCCGCCGTGGCCAGGGCGTCCTATGTCGATCCGCGCGTCGTCGACGGATACACGCAGGGGGTGACGATCGCGACGGCGGTGCGGCGGGCGGCCAAGGTCTCCGCGGCGGACGAGGCGCAGGCCATCCTGGAGAAGGCGACGCGGACCCTGATCCGCCGGATGGCCAACAGCTAGGGCGTTTGACGGCCGGCACCCGGGGAAAGCCTGAAATGAACACATCGTCATCTAGGCCTAGGGAGGCGGAGTTCATGCCGAGCTCATCGATCAAGAACGAGAAGATGTATGAGGACCTCCGGCGCGACGGCAACTCGAAGGAAAAGGCGGCGCGGATCGCCAATGCCGCCGCTGCGCGCGGCAAATCCAAGGTCGGCCGCAAGGGCGGGGAGTCCGGGTCGTACTACGACTGGACGGTCAGTGACCTCAAGAAGCGGGCAAAGGAACTCGGCATCTCCGGATACTCGCACCTGACCAAGGACAAGCTGATCTCCTGCCTGCGTGATCACTAGTCGTCATGGCGGTCACGGCATTTCAAGATCTACCGCTGGCGGACCGGGACCGGGACTGGGACGGTGACGCCGCCGAGAAACGGGTGCGGAAGTGGGCGGACGCCACCGATGAGCCCAACGCGAAGTACCGCGACGCGCACGTCTGGTACGACCAGGACAGCAAGACGAACTTCACCGCCTACAAGCTGCTGATCGCCGACGTCGTCGACGGAGAACTGCGCGCCGTGCCACGGGCGGTGATGGCCGCCGGCGGGATCATGCAGGGCTCCCGGGGCGGTATCGACCTCCCGGATAAGGACATCGACCGCGTCAAGAGCCACCTGGCCAAGTACTACGCCAAGATGGGCGACGATCCGCCGTGGGAGAAAGAGTAAGCGGTACGGGTCTCAGCCGTCGGTGCTGCGGGCCTCGGCTCCGGACTCGCCGGCGTCGAAGTCGTCGTCGTCGCTTGCGCGCCCGACGTAGGGGCCGTCGCTGGGATCGTCGGTGTCCTCGGCCGCGCGTGAACCTGCCACCTTCGAGTCGGGCTCTATGTCGGATTCGGCCTTTTCAGAATGGGGCTCGCTCATGCGGGCGGCATGCCCGCCTGCGCATGATTCAAACGTGTGCCCAATTGCTGTGATGTGGATGCCACAGTCGTTTGGGTGAATTTGCGTCGGGTATGACGACGGCATGGCTGACACCGATGGGTCCGTGCGCGCTCTCGCGTTGATCTGCAGCCTTACACCGAGCCCGGGCGAGAGCAGCAGCGCGTTGATGGCCGAGCACGTGTTCGAGAACCTGCGCAAGTACGGCGCCGAGTGTGAGGCGGTGCGGTGCGTCGACTTCAACATCGAGCCCGGCGTCGAGGCCGACATGGGGGACGCCGACCAGTGGCCGCAGATCCGCCGGAAGGTGCTCGACGCCGACATCCTGTTGATCAGCACGCCGGTGTGGCTGGGCCACCCGTCGTCGGTGACGCAGCGGGTGCTCGAGCGCCTGGACGCCGAACTGTCGAACACCGATGAGCAGGGCCGGCCGACGATGGTCGGCAAGGTCGGCCTGGTCAGCGTGGTCGGTAACGAGGACGGCGCGCACAAGGTCGTCGCCGACGTGTTCCAGGGCCTCAACGATGTGGGGTACAGCATCCCGGCGCAGGGGTGCACGTACTGGAACGGCCCGGCGATGGAGACCGGCGACTACAAAGACCTCGACGAGGTGCCCGAACAGGTGGCCTCGACCACGGCAGCGGCGGCGCGCAACGCCGTGCACCTGGCGCGGGCGTTGAAACACGCGCAATACCCGCCCTATCAGTGAGGACGCCACGTCAGCGGAAGGAGCATCATGCCTGACACGTCACGAGATCCCGTCGATCACGCACGCACCACCCGGCAGCACGCCGGCGAGACCATGAAAGCCGGAGCCAACGCCCCCGGACTGGTGTCGGTCGGCATCGGCGTCCTGAGCTTGGTGATCGGACTGTTCTCCTTCGCCAACAGCAGCCCCACCGCCGGGATCGTCGCGGTGGTGCTGGCGGTGCTGTTCATCGCCGGTGGGCTGGCGTGGCTGGCGCGCACGCACCGCAAAGTGCAGCAGAAGCAGGTGGATTGGCACCAGAAGCACCCCGAGGCGCACTACGAGCCGCCGACGAGCTGAGGATCGCGAAAGCGGCCCTGTAGCGGTGCCGCGCCCTTAGCGTGGATGGATGGCGCCGGCCGATGTGGTGGTGACGTTCCTGAACGCGGTGATGCGGGACAAGGACTTCGACCTCGTCGAGACGTTGCTTGCCGAGGACGTCCGGTACGAGAACGTCGGGTACTCGGCGATGACGGGCGCGCAGCGGATGCTCAGCACCTTCCGCGGCATGGCTGCGCGGATGCCGTGGTTGAACTGGGATGTCGAGATCCACCGCATGGCCACCGAGGGGGAGACCGTGCTGACCGAGCGGACCGATTCGATACTGATCGGCCGGTTCCGGGCCGACTTCTGGGTGTGCGGGCGGTTCGAGGTGCGTGACGGCAGGGTGCAGCTGTGGCGGGATTACTTCGACGCGCTGGACCTCGTCAAGGGCCTGGTTCGCGGCGTCGCCGCGCTGGTGGCGTCTGCCGGACGTGGCCAGGTAGCCCACCGGTCGGCTCACAGCGGGGCAGGGGCATCGTAGGATCAGCGCTGCCGCTGAGCTGTGACGCCCCCATAGCCCAATTGGCAGAGGCAGCGGACTTAAAATCCGCCGAACTGGGCGTTTGCTGTGTTTGCCAGCTCCGGTAACCGCAGAACGAAACATCCCTAGCTGCGGAAACGGTGCTGGCTGCGTTTGCTGGTCATGACTCCGAACGAAGGCACTGCGGTATCGACTGCGGTAGGGCGAAGCGACTCGGGGAGCGGTCTACCCAGGGGCTCCAGACGATCGTGTGTAGGTGAATTCTTGGTTCCGGAGAATGGCACTAGGGCGTTTCGATAGGCTCGCTGCGTTGGCTGGAGTTAGGGGTAGTAGTTCAGCGATGTTGTCGTGGTTAGCGGCCGGCAAAGCGCAACTGTGCTGCGGACAGTTTGCGGATTGGCCGGCTGCGCGGGGCCGCGATGAAGGTCGGAGCTGTTCAGCCATCGCTCAGCAACTTCGAGCGTCTCCTGAGGTGGCTTTATTAACAGCTTGATTGCGGAGGTCTCGCCCTGTGAACAGACCAATGAACCGCAGCCTTGGCCAGCGATATGCACTGCGAGAGAGGTCGGCTGCACTCTGGGCTAGCGTGTTCGCCGATCCGCTCGTCCTCGATCGTTCCACTTGCAAGCCTTTGTGAGCAATGATGACTGGATCGCGCTTCTTGCGAAGATAGACCGCCACGACCCGCTTTAGGAATGAACCTCCGATGACAGATGAAGATGCCGTCGCGGCGTACGACCCAGACCTTGCCTCAGTCTGGAACGAACTCATTTTCGGAATCGTTCGTCCTGTTGGAGTAGATCGCGACAGGTTCGTGTCCGCCCTAACGCAACAGTTGAGTACCTTCGGCTATATCGTGCATCGTGTTCATCTGAGTGAGCTCTTCTCAGAAATGTATATGAGTAACGCTCCACAGCTCAAGAATATGTCTGAGGCGGACCGCATAAATTCGCTCATCGATGCCGGGGATGAGTTGTGCGAACGCAGTGGAACCGCGGCGGCAGTTGCATTATGCGGGGTTTTGGACATTCGCGAACGCCGGAGAGATACTGATCCCGCGCTCGACCGAGTCGCCTACATTTTGGATTCCATAAAGAGGGTTGAAGAAGTTTACCAGCTCAGAAATCTTTACGGAGATAGGTACATTCAATTTGGTTTGCAGTCGGCAGACGATAACCGACGTTCTTTTTTAATTTCGAAAGAAAGATCTAAATCCTTCGCCAAAACGGCGGGCGAAATTGAGTCGAGCGTCAGCATCCTAATGGAGCGTGATCTTCGCGAGTCTAGTAGTTTCGGCCAGAACACGATGCGGTCCTTCCCGTTGTCCGACGTTTTTATCGATATGGATTCCGATCCTGAACGCCAAATAGGTCGTTTCGCAGACTTGTTGTTTGGTCGGCCGGAGTATCCGGTACCGACATGTGAAGAGTATGGAATGCAGCTGGCAACTATAAGCAGCACGAGGTCACCAGAATTGGGCCTTAAGGTTGGGGCGGCGATTCTAGCCGAAGATGATCGGGTCATTGCAATGGGTGTGAATGCGCATCCAGAGGAGAAAACACAATCGCCTGCCTTCGATGAGAATGCTTCAGACATCGGTAAACTCATTCTCGATACGATGAAAAATTTAGCTCCCAACTACCTGAATGAAGCCGCACAGGAAAAGCTGAAAGAAGATCCGGATAAATTCACCCGCGAGCTGCTTGATGGTGCTTTGAAATCGGCTCAGATTCGGGACCTTACCGAGTTCCAGCCCACCGTGCACGCTGAGATGTCGGCATTGCTTGACGCAATACACGCTCAATCTTCGCTCAAGGATGTGACGATGTACGTGACGGCCTATCCATGTCACGGGTGTGCGAAGCACTTGGTAGCTTTGGAGCTACCCGTGGTCTATTTGGAGCCCTATCCCAAAAGTCGCGCAGCAACGATGTACGGAAGAACTGTCAGTAAAACATTCCGAGCGTTCACTGGTGTGGCTCCGACCCGGTATCAGAAATTGTTTGCGGTGGTAGAGGATCGCAAACTTTCTGACGGCACTCGTAAATCATGGACTGATACTGAGCGGAAACTAGCCGAGCCCAAGGTTGATTCAAACGTGACCATCAGCTTGATCAACGAGCGGGAGGTGACAGCGATCGAACGGTTGCCCGATCCTCAGGAACTGGATCTGTCTCGCGGCGTGGATGTCGTACCCGAGGGCAATACTCAACCTTACGAAGGCGATGGGGTACCTTCTGACACAGCGAGTGACGTGGAGGATTGACATGTCAGAGTCTGATCGACCCAACCAGAGAGATGCCCGTCGTGAGGCCATTCTCGCTGCTCGCACGACTGCTAGATCGCTCCCGCAGCGTCGTCGGGAAGAGCTCAATGCCCAGTTTGAGTCGGCCTCGACCAGAGCCCAGCATCAGGCCGAATACAGGCGACGCTAGATCCGTAACGACGATTGCTCCCCAATACTGTGCAACGTCCTGGGGAGCATGAACCGCCCACGTAGGGGATGCGACATCCGTACGACACTTCGCCACTAGTGGCAAAACTGACATCGCCGTGCCGACGTCCGGCGTGCTGACTTTCCTTGAGTTGACCAACTAAGTCAAGCTTTGAATTCAAGTTACTCAGTGCTTCGGACGGCCGGGCATATCTTCGCTTGGCCGTCCAAATGCCCGCTGTGCGAGGTCCCGGATGCGGCGCCACCAGGGCTTGGGGGGCAGTGGAGCGGGGGGTTGGGTGTGGGCTGCTCGGTCCCGGTTGCTCGCGAGCTGGGTCGCCCGCTTTGAGATGCGCGGGAGCCACTCAACGCGGTCAGTGCGGACGTTGTAGTGCGATCGGCAGGGCTGTTGCCCGTTGCCGACGGAGGGGTGCAACGAGACGGTGCCATTGAAGGTGAGTGTCCAGTCATGGCGTCCGAACGGTGTCACCACCTTGGTGGCGCAGCCACAGGCGCACAAGTGGACTGCGGTTTCGTAGCGCATAGAGATGTAGAGGTTTCCCGGTTCGAGATGGGCGGGGATGGACTCAGTGAATACCGGAACGAGGAACTCATTTTTCATGCTGAGTCGTCCTCGTCAGCGTCGGAAGCGTGGTTGTCGCTGATGCCGTACCGATGGTGCAGCTCGCCGCTGTCGACGACGTACACGGTGTGGTGTTCGCCTTCGGCGTCGGCGTAAAAGCCGAGGCCCTTCTTGTAGCGGATAACGGCGAGGTTGGCGGTGATGGCGTTGAGTTCGTCGACCTGGAGGTTGGTGTCGTACTCGGCGTCTTCACCGGCGAAATACGAGATCAGTCCGTCCCTTTCGAGATGTCCGTTCCGTCCGGGAGTGGAGGTAGTGATGCGGAGCTGACCGTTGATGCCGCTGGGGTCCTTGCTCAGGCCTACACCGGTGTCGATGAAGGAAATCCCGTTCGTAGTCAGGGTGTCGATGATGTCCTTCTTGTCCGGCCCGGAGTCCATCGCAAGGAACACGAAGTTGGCGTCGAGAAGCTCGTGGATGTTCGCAGCGGTGGTATTGACCGGATGCGGGACGATGCCGCGCCGCATAGAGGAGTACATCTCGGCGTAGTAGTCCACCTTCTTCTTTCCGGCGGTGAGGTCGTCGGAGCTGGCGGCACCGGGGGCGCGAAAGGCGTTGTGAGTGCGGAAAACGTCACCGTCGTAGAGGTGGATGGTCCGAACCGGAGTCTTGGCGAGGGCGTCCAGAATGTGGGAGCCAGTGCCGCCGAGACCAATGACCACGACCTTGTCGAGGGCGAGCCGGTCGTTCAGGTCGGTGATGCCGGCGCCGCTGGAGAAGGTGTCCACGTAGAGGAACACACCGTCGTCTTCGTCGGTTTGCACGGGCTTATATGTGTGCGGACTCGCGTCCGGATCGATGGCTTGGGCTGGACCCACGATCATGGCGACGTAGTAGGTGACCTTGTCGTAGAAGTCGCAGTAACCGCCGGCAGCGGGTTTCTGCGAAAAGCCGCAGCTGGCGGTGAGCTCGGCCGTGGCGGACCACTTCTCGACGCCGTCATTGACCAGACCATCGATGGGATAGCCGTTCTTGTCTCGGGGGACACCGCCGACGAAACACATGACGTGGGTGCCGGGGGGAGCGGTGGTGGCACCGCTCAGGTCCAAGGGGCACAACAGGGAACCCCACTGGACCTGAGCGTTGTCATCCACGAAAGGGATGTCCTCCACGACGAGGAACCCGTTGACGATGCGGACGGCGAAGCCGTCCTGCACCAAGCGGGCCAGATCAGGGCTATCACGAACGAGTCGTGAGTCGAACATTGAACTCGGTGCCCTTCTTCTTAACCTTCACGGATTCACCGGCCACCAGGGTCCCGCTGGCCTTGCCCCCGTGGGACGGATCGGCGTGGCGGTAAGTGACAGTGAACATGGCGGCCGGATCGTGGCCTGGAAAGGCCAGGTCGCCCAGCTCCTCGTAGGTGATCGTGTCGTGCTTCAAAAAGGTCTCGGTGCCGTTGATGGCGACCTCGTACTCCTTGTCCTTCTTCTTGCCCAGCTCCTGGGTCGCTGCCGTCATAACCGTCTTCCTCTCCACGGGGATTGCTGAGCCTGGTCGCTCCGTAGGAGTGTAACATTGGCATCACCCATTGGGTGATGAGCTGATTACAAGTGTTTACCGCGTCGGAATGCCCCAGTTCAGCGAGGCGGCGTTAAGGTACTACTACGGCTGATATCCGTCATCAGCCGATGGGTGATGGAGAACAGACGCGTGGAACGGGAGTATTCGGACGAGGGCCTGCGCCGCCTCGCCCTAGACCCCGAGTTCCGGCCAGCAGGTTGGACTGACCGCGAGATCCGGGAGTTCCACCGTCTCATCCAGTGCGCACGTGCCGCTCACGTCGAAACCGACCTTCGGAACATGCGCTTGCTGCGGATCGAACCCGACCACTCCGGTGACCCCACACGGGCACGGGCCACGTTGAGTTCAGGCCGCGTTATTGACCTCACGTTCAAGAACTCTGACGACCACGGCGCTGTGGTCTTTGGAGTCTTGGCAGTAGAGATGGAACCCCAGCGATGAGCAACACCACCCACAACGACCCACTACCCATTGATCAGACACCAGTCGGCGAACTCTTAGGCGATGAACTCGACGCCCGCGGATGGTCTCAGGCCGACTTCGCCGCCGTAATCGACCGCCCCACCCAATTCGTGTCCGAGATTGTGACCGGGAAAAAAGAGATCACCCGCGAGTCAGCTGCCCAGATTGGCGCCGCCTTCAACCAATCACCGCAGTACTGGCTCAACCTGCAGGACCAGTACTTCCTGGCCGAACAAGAAAAGAACCAAACAACGAAGGCGAGACTCAGCGATGTACGCCGCCGTGCACGACTCAATGAGCTGGCACCCATTCAACTTCTACAGAAGAGGAAAATCCTCACTGGTTCGACCCTGGACGAGCTAGAAGCCGAAGTGATGGACCTATTCGAACTCACCTCCATCAATGACCATCCCGAGCTCGGAGCGGCAGCAAAACGGACGAATCATGGCGAAGACATCACCATGCTGCAACAAGCATGGGTCGCCTGCGTGCGCAAACAAGCGAGGAAGCTACCTCCAGTCGTTGAGTACTCGCCGGAAATGCTTGCCCAACTTGCCGCGTCACTCCCAAGGTCGGTGAGAACAGCTGAGGACTTCACGACGCTGCCCGACCAATTGCGTGACGCCGGCGTCCGGCTGGTCTACGTCGAAGCACTACCCGGCGCCAAGATCGACGGGTGCGCGCTATTCGTAGACGGTTACCCCGTCATCGGGCTATCGGGACGCGGCAAGCGACTCGACAAAGTCCTATTCACCCTGCTCCACGAGATCGCACACATTCTCCGAGGGCACGTTGACGACGGCCCAATCGTCGAGGACTTAGACGACAGTCATGCACAAGAGTCAAACCGCGAGAAAGAAGCCAACGACGGCGCCGGCAGCTGGATTTTTCCCCACGGGTGGCCGTCAGTGCCCTCGCGGATCAACGCTGCGTGGGTCGAACAGACTGCAACCAGATTCGGACTCGCGAAGATCGTGCTGATTGGCCATCTGCAGAAACGAGGTCGCTTGGACTGGCGGACGACACTGGCCAAGAACGCCCCCTCGGTCAGCGACGTCCTACCTCGCTGGAAATAGCGCAGCGATGCTGGAGGAGACGCTGGCCCGTAAGCCGGCTGCCGAACTGGAAGACGGAGTACGCGACTGTACCTCGCGTTCCTCGCGTAAGTCGTCTGCTGGCTGATATGTCGCGGTAGTCAGCGACAGTGCGATTTTGCGTGCTTTGCGTCGCGAATAACGAGGTCTTGAGTCCTCCCATAACCGGTTGTCGGTGCCGAACTACTGCTCGACGTCGGTAGAGAAAGAAATGCCCGATGGCTACGCCGAAGGTGCGATCGAACACAGCTTCGTACCCGACGGATGCCGCTCGGAGGCCGGAGTGGAGCAACCGAAAAGCGACCGTCCGGGCGTGATGATCGCTTTTTGTCCGTCGATAACCGGCCCCGCCGTACCGGCGCAGGGGTCGTATTCATTCGGGGTGAATACGCCTTCACGCTGGTCGGCATGTAGCGCCGGGTATTGCTCTGTTCGCTTTTCACCTCTCCTGGACCAGCACGTGAGGTGCGTCCTTAATGCCTCCTGGGTTGGTCTGACCGGGTCGCGGGTTTGTTGCTTTGGTGGGCCACCAGCTGGCTTCGCGTAGGAGTGTGGCGATGGCGGGCACGGTGAGGGTGCGCACGAGGAAGGTGTCGAGCAGCAGCCCGAAGCCGATGATGAGGCCGGCTTGGATCATGATGGCGACTGAGCCGACCATGAGGCCGAACATGCTGGCGGCGAATATGAGGCCAGCGGAGGTGATGACGGCTCCGGTGTTTGCCACGGTGCGCAGGACGCCGACGCGGATGTTGGTTCCGGATTCTTCGCGGAGCCGTGAGACGAGCAGCATGTTGTAGTCGGCGCCGACGGCGACGAGGATGATGAACGCCAGCAGCGGTACGGGCCAGGCGATTTCGTGGCCCAGTCCCCATTGGAAGACTACGACGCCGATGCCGAGTGATGCGAGGTAGTTGAGCACGACGGTGCCTAGTAGGTAGAGCGGTGCTAGGAGTGCGCGCAGTAGTAGGACCAGGATGACGCCGACGATGATGATGGTGGCGATGGCTAGTTGTGCGAAGTCGGCCCAGAGGAGTCGTTGGATATCGGAGTTGACGGCGGGGAAGCCGGCTACGGACACGGTGGCGTCGGCGAGTGACGTGTTGGGTCGTGCGGTGTTGGCGGTGTCGGTGATGCGGCTGGCGAGGTCCATGGCTTCAACGCTGTATGGGTCGTGGCTGCTTTCGATCATGAACCGCGCTGTTTTGCCGTCCGGTGAGAGGAATTGTTCGGCGACGTCGGTGAATTGCCGGTTCTCGAATGCGTTGGCGGGCAGGTAGAAACCGCTCGAGGAGTCGGAGTCGGCCGCTGCGCGCGAGGAGTTCTGTAGTTGGGTGGCGATCTGGCTCATGCCGGACAGCATTTCGATGTTGCTGTCGGCGAGGGTGCGGACGCCGGTGGCGAGTGCTTGGGCGCCGGAGGCCAGCTGTCCGATTCCGTCCTGCAATCGGCGGAGATTTGTGGTCAGGTCGGCGGGGTCACCCAGGGCTCCGAATGCCTTGTCCAGTGAGGCGACTGCGTTCTGGACGTTGGCGAGGGTGCCACCAACGGTGGCATTGGTGGCGGGATCGTAGCGGTCCCCGAGGTCGGCGATTTGGTTGAAGAATCCGTTGTCGCGCAGAGTGACCAGGATCTGGACCTGGTTGCGGATTTGGGCGCATTGTGGGGTGGTGGCGCACCAGGGTGAGGTGTTGAGGGCGCCGACGAGTGGGTCGAGTTGAGTGATTGCGTTTTGGGCTTGGTTGGCCAGCGGTCGTAGTCCTGGGCCGGATTGGATGGCTTGGTCGACGGCGGGGGCAGTGGCGGAAAGTTGTTGCAGCAGCGGCCGGAATTGGTTGACCTGAGTTCCTGCGGATTGGGCTTGGGTGAGGATTCCGGCTAGTGGTGTGAAGGCGGTGCGCACGGTGCTGTCGAGTTGGGCGAGGCCGTCGGCGAGCTGGTCGGCGCCGTCGGTGAGTTTGGTGAGGTCGTCCTTGCGGGAGTTGCCCTCGGCGACGGCGCCGGCCATTTTGTCGCCGATCTGGCCGTTCTGCCAGGCCAGTTCTGCTTGGTCGAGGCGCTCTCCGGTGGGGCGGGTGACTCCGGAAACCTTGGTGACGCCGGGGATCTGGGAGACGCGGGAGGCCATCTCGTCAAGATCGGCCAGTCCTTTGCCGGTCCGCATGTCGGTCGGATTTTCCACGACGAGGAATTCGCTGATGACGACGTCTTTGCGGAAGTGGCGGTCCAGCAGGTGGTAGCCCAGGTTGCTGGCCGTGGTGTCTGGTTGGCCCTTGCGGTCGTCGTAGCTGATTTTGATGGTTGCTGCCGCTGCCGACAGGGCGAGCAAGATGACCAGGCTGACGATGAGTAGTGGCACGGGACGGCGGACCACGGCGACGGCGACGCTGTTCCAGTAGCGGCGGGTGCGATCGGGTTTGGGTTCACCGATGCCGCGTTTGGCGGCTAGCGACAGCACCGGTGGCAGCAGGGTTACGGTGGCCAGAAATCCGAACAGTACGGCGATGGCACACGCGGGGCCAAGGGCGGCGAAGACGCTGAGCCGCGCGAAGACCATGGCCAGGAACGCGAGTGCGACGGTGGCGGCGGAGGCGAGGATGACGCGCCCGATGCTGGCGGTGGCGTGGATGACGGCCTGATCGGCGGGTACTTGGGCGCGGCGCTGTTCGTGGTATCGGCTGATCAGAAATACGGTGTAGTCGGTTCCCGCGCCGAGCAGGATCGCAGTCATGAAGGCGACGGTGAACTGGGAGACGGGCATGCCCATCTCGCCGAGGGCGGACAGCACGCCGCGCCCGACTGCCAGGCTCAACCCGATTACTAGCAGCGGTAACAGCGCGGTGAACACCGACCGGTAGACGATCAGCAGGATCAGGGCGATCACGCCCGCGGTAGCGATTGAGATCAGCAGCAGGTCGTGCTCGGCGGATGCGATCATGTCGCTGAAGGTTGCCGGTGGTCCCGTCACTTGCACAGTCGTGGTCGAGCCGGTGAAGACCTCGGCGGCGATGTTGCGCACCGCGTTTACCGATTCGGCGGCCGTGGGGTCTCCGAGGGTGCCGGTGACACCTACGGGCAGGTACCAAGCTTTGCGGTCGGCGCTGACTGCCTGGGCTTCGGTAATCGGATCGGACAGTAGGTCCTGCACCAGCAGGACGTGGTTGCCTTCGCCCTGCAACCGGCGCACGAGTTCGCCGTAGCGCTGCCGTGCAGTCGGAGTCAAGCCATTGGGGTCTTCCATGGCGACGAACACCATGGTTTTTGAGCCTTCTTCGCCGAAAGCGGCGCTCATGCGGTCAACCGTCTGCAAGGACGGCGCATCGCGAGGGATGAGGTCCACCGACTGTTGGCGCACCACGGTTTCTAGCTGGGGGAACAGCAACGCGAGGACGACCGCGGCGCCTAGCCATACCCCGATGACCAGCGCTTTGTGTCGGAGGGTGAATCGGGCTAGCGCTGCCAACCGTTCGCTGTACTCGCGGGTTTCGGCCGGGTTGGGGGATCCGTTGTCCCGCTGGCCACGGCGCGTGGCCTGGCCTGGGGAATCTGCAGTGCCGTCGGTCACTGGGCCTCCACTAGTAGCGAATCGTAGCGATACTATCGGTATCGCTACGCTACCGCATGTAGTGCAAGTGGTGGCGGGGCCGTCGTCGCCAGGCCGCGCAAAGCGCGCGGCTGGCGAAGGGGCCGGCGACCGCTATCGAGTCGGGACCGGGCCGACGGTCGCAGTGGGCAGAGGAATGATCGAACACTCAGTGGGTTTCTGGAAGCCAGGGCTGACGCTGTAAGTCGACGACACTGGCCTTGGATGCCGTTCAGGGTCTTGCTGTTGCTGTTCTCGGACGTTGGTCGTCGGGCGCACGCACGGCCACATCGCGTAGCGGGGCCGCTAGCTCTAGGTTTGCGCTTCGGTTGTGGCCGACTGGCCCGTGTTCTGCAGCAGCACGTAATTGCCTAGGCTGCCCAGGAAACCTGCGCAGTGCTGAACGAGTTCATCTGTGGTGAATTCCAGTTCTCCGTCGAGTCGGCGGCGCAAGACTTCGAATAGCCCTCCCACGCCCAAGGTCGAAGCCAAATGGGCAACCCCCACGGCAGAGTCGGCGATGTCGAGGTGAAGTCTGGCTTCGCGCAAGACAAGGTCGGTGAAACCTGCCATTAGTTCGCTGCGTAGCTCTCGGAGCAGCGGCTCGGTTGCAGATTCCACGAACAGGATCCGACCCAGCCGCGGGTCGTTGTCGATCATGCCGACCAGCCTGCGGATTGGCGCGTACGCCAATACCTCCGGTGGCTCGCCGGCATCGGGGATCGCGTCGACTATCACCTCCTGGAAGGTGGCATAGAGCTGCTGGTAGACAGCCCGCAGGAGTGCGTCTCGGTCGGAGAAGTGCTGGTAGAAGTACCGTGACGTGACACCCGATTCAGCGCAGACGGCAGTCACAGTGGCGGCGGCAACGCCGCGCGTGCCGATCAACTCCGTTGCGGCCTCGATGAGACGGGTGCGCCGGTTCCGGTGACGCTCCTCGGCGGACATTCCGCTATACACCCGCGCCGAAACCACGTGGATAGCTTGCCATCTAATTCTGACAAGGCTTAGAGTCAGATTGACAGCGCGTCCTTGGCGAATGGGAGAACAACATGAGCGACGATTCGTCCACACGGCCCACCGCACGGGTCGTCCCGAAGCCCCGCCGTGTTCGATTCGATATGCCTGCTGGGACCAGTCGGCAGCACTTCGTTGATGGCGACTTGGTGATGAGCCACTTTGTGTCCACCTTGTCGGCCACGTTCCCCGAAGGCGAAGACTTCTTTATCCGGTCAGTCCGCGAGTACCGGGACCACATCAGCGACGCTGACCTCAAGGAGGCGGTCAAGGGGTTTATCGCACAAGAGGCCACCCACCGACACCAGCATCGGCTGCTCAACGATCGGCTTCAAGCAATGGGCTATCCCACCGAGGGGATCGATCGGCATGTCAAGAAGCTGGTTGGCCGACTTGAGAAGCGTTTTTCTCCCAAGATGCGCCTGGCTGTGACGGCCGCCCTCGAGCACTACACGGCGACATTCGCCGAGATCATTCTCACCAGCGACGAAGCTCAAGAACTGATCGGCGACACCGAAGTGCGGCCTATTCTGCTCTGGCACGCACTGGAAGAATGCGAGCATAAGGCCGTTGCTTTCGATGTCTACGAGACGGTCGGTGGAAGCGAACGCACCAGGGTCTGGGGGATGCGGATCGCCAGCCTCCTCTTGTTCAGCGAGTTGGTCATCCAGACCACCCGCTCTCTGGCTGGTGACCGTTCCGCCTACAACCCGGTGCGCTTGCTGCGCAGCCTTCGAGCCTTCCGTCATAACCCGCTATTCAGCCCAGCAGCAATTGCGCGCTTTCGCTCCTACACCCGCGCCGGATTTCATCCCGACGACTGGGACAGCGCAGAAATCCTCGAACGCTGGACCAAGGAACTCTTCGACGCCGATGGTGGCCAGCAAGTGCGTAGTGGCGTCTAGCTCGACCAGAGCCCGGCACAGTTCAAAGTCGGCCTTAACCGAAGAACACTTCATGGGCTCCGCTTCGCGCGCTGTGAAGTCAAGATCGGTTCTGACTACTGGCCGATCGATGGTGCTCGACCAACGTCGCGACCTACAGGAGGTTCCGGCCGAGGAACTCGGTGACGGCGCAGCCGAAGGCGTCGTTGTCGTCGCCGGCGATCATGTGTCCGGTGCCGGATACGTCGACGGTCTCGGCGTGGGGAACCAGTTGCTTGAACTCGTCGACGGTGGCTTGGGAGACCACGTCGGACAAGAGGCCCCTTACGAGAAGTGTTGGGGCATTGACCCGTCGGGCTCCGTCGATCAGCAGGTGGCTGATTGCGTCGAATTGCTCCGTTCCCGTGGTCGATTCGTCGCGGAGAAAGTCGAAGTTGGAGTGAATGAATGCCGGGTCCCACCGCCAGATCCAGCGGCCGTCGTGACGCTGCCGTAGCACCTTGCGCAGGCCGTCGACGTTGGCCGGGCGCGAGCGATGGGGGTTGTACGCGGCGATCACCTCTGCGGCGTCAGAGAGGGTGCTAAAGCCATCGGGATGTGCGGCCATGAACGTCACCACGCGACGGGCGCCCTGGAATTCAAGTCGCGGGGTGACGTCGACCAGGACGACCGCCGCCCACGACGCCCCGGATGTCAACAGATGCGTGCCGAGCACGGTCATGCCCCCAAGGGATGCACCTACGACCGCAGGGGCGGTATAGGCGCTGAAGTGCTCGCGCACGGCGAGAAGATCGGTCGCGAGTCGCTCGATGTCGTACCTGCCGGCTGGGTCCCAGTCGCTGTCGCCGTGACCGCGGGTGTCGTAGGCGACGACTGTGTATCCGCATGCGTGGAGGCGACGCGCTGAAGTGCTCCACGCGTGCCGGTTCTGGCCGCCGCCGTGCAGGAGCAGCACGACGGGACGGGCGTCATCGTGGCCGTAGCAGTCCGCAGCCAGGGCGATCCCGTCCTGGGTTCGGACCCGATGCTGCACGGCGGAGGTCATGACACCTTCCTGGCGAGATCGTCGTCCGCCCGAAGCGTGGGCCCGGCAGCAAGCGCCTTCATAGTGCGTTGCCCGCGGCGTTCACGATCGTGACCGTGCCCTGGGCTACGCAGACGGCTTTGTCGCCGTTGCTAATGTCGATGCGCGCCACTCCACTGCGCTTGCCCAGCGACACGATGTCGGTGACGGCGACACACACACCGGTGGACACGGGTCGCAGCAGGTTTAGCTTGAATTCGGTGGTGGCGACCCATGATCCGGCCGGAATGACGGGGTAGAACACGACTCCGAGACAGTGGTCGACCATCGCCGATAGACATCCGCCGTGCAGGGTGCCGAAGGGTGTGAGCAGTTCGGCACGGGTTTCCATCTCTGCCACCAGCCGACCGGCGGCGAGTTCGGTGTGCCGAAAGCTCAGAAACCTCGACAGTCCACCTGCTGTGTTCGGCGATCTGAGCAGCTGGTCGGCGATCTGCTCATCGAAGTGCGCGAATGTCACTGCCACCACCATGCCCCTTTCTCCTGTCCGGTCATGGGTCGATCACCGTTCGAGCCCGCGAATCGTTTGAGCATGTCGCCGAATGCGCCGAGGTCGCCGTGCGCGGCGGAGTGCTCGATATCGACGGCGATGAAGAACCTGGCCGCGCGGTGATGCACACGACGCGTCGTCGAGGAGGGGCACGGGCTAGACCGGTGTGGTCCAAGTGATGGGCAGCGATGTGTAGCCGCGGATCGGTCCGGACCGCAGCCGCCGCGCCGATTCAAGATCGACCTCCCAGTCGGGCACCTTGTCCAACAGAGCATCCAGAGCGATGCGGGCCTCCATCCGCGCCAGTGCCGCGCCCAGACAGAAGTGGATGCCGCGACCGAAGGCGACCTGGTGCTCACTGGTGCGCTCGATGTCGAACACGTCAGGATCGGGGAAGGCGCGCTCGTCGCGGTTGGCCGACCCGAACAGCAGCAGCACCTTCTCACCTTGACGCATGGTCGTGTCGTGCAGTGTGACGTCGCGGGTCAGGGTTCGTGAAAGTCCCTGTGCCGGTGAGTCGTAGCGCAGCAACTCCTCAACTGCCGGCCCCAATAGTGTTCGATCGGCGGCCAGGCGTCGGCGGGTCTGCCGATGCTGGGCCAGCACGACCGCGGAGTTCCCCAGCAGATTGGTGGTGGTCTCGTAGCCCGCGACGAGCAGCAGCGCGCAGAAGCCGAGGACTTCCTCGTCGGTCAGTCTGATCCCGTCGACTGTGGCGTTCGCCAACGCCGACATCATGTCCTCGCGGGGGGTTTGGCGGCGGTCGGCGAGGAAGTCGGTGAAGTAGGCGTAGATCGAGGTGGCGGCGGTCAGTGCGTCGGTGGTTTGTCCGTGGTTGACGTCGACCTGGACCAGTTGGCTCGACCACAATCGGAACTGATCACGATCGGTGGCGGGAATGCCCAGTAGATCGGCGATCACCGCGGCGGGCAGGATCGCGGCGAAGTCGGTCACGAAGTCCGCCGAACCAGAGCCCTCGTCGAGGCGCTCGAACAACTCCGCGGCCATCTGTGTGATGGCGCCCTGCAGCCCGGCCACCCGCCGGGGAGTGAACGCCCGGCTCACCAGGGCACGCAACTGGTCGTGGCGCGGAGGGTCCATCACGATCATCATCGGCAGGAACGAGCCGATGAAGTCCGATCCCGGTGGGGTGGGGAAGATGCCGTCCACCGAGGAGTACGTGCCGTGATCCAGTGCTGCGGCCTGGACGTCGGCGTGCCGGCTCAACACCCAGGTATGGGATTCCTCGGCGCGGTACACCGGAGCCGTGTCACGCAACGACCGATACGTCGGATAGGGGTCGTTGAGAATCGAGGCGTCGAACGGGTCGTAACGAATTTGCACCGAGACCACCAAGACCTCCGACCACCAAAGTAACGACGGTTTAGACTCGCAGTCTAAACCGGCCGAACGGGACAGGGGGGCAATGCGCAAGATTCCACGTCAGATCTCTGACCGGCTTCCCGCCGCGGCGGACTTGTTCGCCGAGAAGGGGCTCAACGACTCCAAGATCGAAGACGTCGCCGCGGTGACCGGTGTGCCGAAAGCGACGCTGTACTACTACTTCGCCGGTAAAGAGGACATCCTTGCTTTCCTGCTCGAAGACCTCCTCAAGGACATCTTCGATGCTGTGACCGCGATCGTGCACACCGGCGGCACCGGTGCCGAACGCCTCGAACTCGTGATCCGCGCACAACTGCGGGCAATGGCGCAGCGGCCAGCGGTATGCCGTGCACTCATCGGCGAATTGGGACGAGCGGCCCGCATGCCGGCTATCGCCGAGATGATCAATACCGCCTACCAACAACCCGTCGAAACCCTGCTCATCGAAGGGGCCCGCGACGGATCCCTCGTCGCTCAGCCCGATGCGCGATCGACGTCGATTGCGCTGTTCGGCGCGGTCACCATCAATGCACTCATGTACCTGGTCACCGATAACCACCTCGACGAGACGGTGGTCGCCAGCACCCTCAGCGCCGTCATGTTCGACGGGCTGCGCCCGCGCACAGGAGACCAGTCATGAGCACCTACGGCCTGTCGGTTCTCGGCGCGGATCTGAAGTCACTGGCCCAGACCGCCCAGGCCGCTGATGCGGCCGGGTTCGACGCCGTATGGGCCTCGGAGTTCTATTCTCGGTCCGGATCGATCTCCATGGCCGCGATGGCCAACAGCACCCAGAACTGTCGGATCGGTTCCTCCATTCTCTACGGCGTCGGCCGAAGCCCCCTGGTGCTGGCCACCGAGGCGCGCGACCTCGACGAACTCTCCAACGGACGACTGGTACTCGGCATCGGCAACGGCACCAAACGGATGATGGGCGACTGGCACGGCGTGCCCGACACCTCCGCACCCGCCCTGCGGATGGAAGAACTCGTGATGCTGCTGCGCCGGATATGGAACCTGCATGAAGGCCCGATCCATCACGAGGGCCGTTTCTACAGAATGAATCTCACCCCGACCGGCGACGTGGGACCCTCCAGCAGGCCGATCCCGATCGTCACTGCCGGTGTCCGGCCCCGGATGTGCGAGGCGGCCGGGCGGGTGGCCGACGGCCTAGCCGGACATCCGCTGTTCACAACCACCTACGTCGAAGAGGTCGTCCGGCCCGCTATCGCCAGGGGCGCCGCGCACACCGGCCGCGACCCCAATGACGTGGAAATCATTTCCATGGTGATGTGCGCCATCCACGACGACGCCGAGGTCGCCAGGCGCGAACTGGCGCAGCAGATTGCGTTCTACTCCTCGGTCAAATCCTACGAGACGGTACTCGATGTGAACGGCTTCGCCAGCGAAGGCCGAGCCATCCGGCAAGCATTCGCCCAGCGCGATTTCCCGGCGATGTTCGCCGCTGTGTCCGAGGAGATGATCGACGCCATGGGTGTCGCCGGGACGGCGCACGAGGTCCGTGAACAATTGAGACGGTACAACGGCGTCCTCGACCACATCATGCTGTATTCACCATCGGTCGGCATCACTGCCGAACGCGTGCAACAAAACCTCGACAGCATCATCCGGGAATGCTCGCCCGCCTCGATGTCGCCAGGGCGGTCCTGTCCACGTTCAACCTGATCCACGTATTGCCGCCCAAGTCGACCCGTCGCAGTGTCCGCGGCCGGATTAGTGGGTCTGCCGCGCCGACCCCGCCGATGATTGCCTGACGCTGTTGACGATGTTGGCGTCGTCGGTGTCGGGGAGGTCATGGCGGACCACGCGTACCCGTCCTTGAGGTAGACAGGCCATGTAGCCGTGGCGCATGCCATAGAGCTCCCACGCTGTCTGTTCAGCGTCGGGATCGACATCGATGCGATGTCCGCGCGAGAAGCTCAGGTGTAGCCCTCCATCGTCGCTGGACCAGGCCTGGGTGCACAGTGCGCCGGCGAGGTTCAGCAGCGGGCGTTCGTGGGTCGCGATCCTGAGGGGGTCAATACGCACCGCCTCGATGGGGTAGGTGCCGACGGCAGGAAGCGTCAATAGTAGGGGGCAGGAGATGACGATTTCGTTGTAATCATCGAAATCCAGAACCAGGCCGCCGTGCAGCGAGAGGCGTTGTACGACAAGGTTTTCGATCCATTGGGTGTACATGGCAGTCTCTTTTCGACGCATCGTTGAGCCGTATCCCCAAAGAGTACGCCAAGTATCGCTGCGATACCAGCAGTATCGTTACCGGTAGACGGCTGGCCTAGCAGCGCTGGTCACGACGCGCCTGGTGGCTCGGTCAATGCGGTCGCGGGTGTCGGCGGCTGTCGCGCGGTGGCCGCTGAAGGCCACGAGGTTGGCCAGCCAGATGTCGGAGATGATCCCAGCCACGTGCAGATCGGTAGGAGTGGGCTCGCCGCCCCTGAGCGTGCGGGCCAGCAGGATCTGGATCTCATCGGCCGCGCGGTCGAGTTCCGCGGCGGCGCGGGTATCTGCGACTGCGAAGGCCCGTGTCATGGCCGTCGTCAGCCATGGGTCGCGCTGCCAGCGGTCATGCAGATGTGCGGTGAGCCGTTCGAGCCGTTCCAGCGGTGTGCCCTCACCACTCGCCCAGTCCCCGGCCGAGTCGAGTCGACGGAACTCGCGCGTCAGCGCTGCCACCAGCAAGTGGGTTTTCGCCGGGAAATAGCGGTAAAGCGTGCCGACGGCGATGCCGACCCGCTCGGCAACTGTCCGCATCTGAACCGCCTCGTAACCACCCGCCGCGGCCACGACCAAAGCTGCATCAAGAATGGTCTCCCGGCGCCGTGCGGACGCGCGTGAACGCGACGCGTTAGCGGCTCGCTTCTCTGCAGCGACCGAGTTCGCTTCCGAAGGCGGGGTTTTCCCGTGGCTGCGCGCCTGAGGGACAGTCATGACGGCTCCGGGTCGAGGCCGCCGCGGCGCGAGAACTGCTCCAGAAGATCGCCGAAAGCGCTGACATCGCCGTGTGCGGCGAAGTGCTCAGGGCTGACGACAATGAACACTGCACTGGCGGTGAAGCGGGCGATCCCACCCTCACCCGTGCCTGTCGCCGTGACATGCAGCGCCCGCCCTTCACGAGAGACGATGTGGGCAGTAATCCGGTGGGTCTGATGCAGCGGCACCGGCCGCAAATATTCGACCGTCAGGGTGCGGGTCACCGCCGGGGTTCCGGCGATCCACAACGTGAAGCCCAGGACGTCATCACATGCCGCGGCCACTGCCCCGCCATGGGCCAGGCCCGGGGCCCCGATATGGCGCTCATCGAACGTCACATCGGTGTACACCGCGTCGCCGCTACGATGCACCACCAACCGCAGTCCGTGGGGGTTGTCCGGGCCGCAACCCATGCATGTCGTGGTGTGCGAGGGCAGCCGCTCGGGCGGCAACAGGCTTTCGGGCACCGTCACCCTCCAATACGATCGGTTTCGCTGCGCTACCGTTAGTACCACACTGCTAGACTGCCGTGACAGCATCGCGTGAAGATCGACCGCCGAGGTGAACGAGTGAGCGACAGTCAGGCAGTGCCCGTCCCTGACGACGACGTGGACCCTCGGCTCATCCGGTCACGCACCCGGCTGCTGGATGCTGCGGCAACGCTACTGAGCACCGGTGGGGTGGAAGCGGTCACTATCGATGCCGTCACCAAAGCATCCAAAGTGGCCCGAACCACGCTGTACCGCCACTTCCACAGTTCGTCGCATTTACTGGCAGCCACGTTCGAACGCCTACTTCCACAAGTGACCACTCCGGCACCGACCAGCGGACCCCTCCGTGAGCAGCTGATCGAATTGCTCAGCCGCCAAGCCGCCCTTTTCAACGACGCACCGCTGCATGTCACGACACTCGCGTGGCTCTCATTGGGGCCCACCGGCTCCAATGCCCAAGCGGAAGACCGCCACACATCCGGGGCGCTACGGACCCGAGTTGTCGATCAATATCGTCAACCATTTGACGCCGTACTCACCAGCCCAAAAGCTCAAGCCGAACTCAACGACTTCGACCAGGAACTGGCGCTTTGCCAACTCGTCGGACCACTCGCCTTCGCCCGAATGACCGGGCTTCGCACTATCACTCACAATGACTGCGCGAACATCGTCGATGACTTTCTCGCCGCCCACCGCAACACCGACAGCGACGCCATAAAATCGAACATCGCCACCAAGAAGACGGGCCGCCCGGCGCGCTCAGCTCGCTAGGCACAACGAAATCACAATGTCGAGCCGGCTGGTCTTCGGGCCCTTTTCGCCTCTCGCAAATCGCGTCGGTGATGGCATCGAAGGACCATTCGTCGCCATCATCGGCGAGGCCGTACGCTGGTTTCCGTTCCACAGCGAGGTGCGGGGGTCTGTCTGAATAACGGTGGATCTGGTCTTGGTCTGACACGCCGGGCGTGAGCTTGGCGGGAAGGACTGACGATGTCAGAAACACTCGACTCCATGGCAACCGATGTGGATCAACGCCAGCTCGC
>NZ_LMVQ01000335.1 GCF_001545925.1 Mycobacterium sp. NAZ190054
CCTGATCGATGAAACGCGCCAGCCCCGGATCGCTTCCGAGGCGGAAGATCGTCACCTGCGCGCCCAGCCGCGCCACCTCGTCGAAACCCCGCACGGTGTGGGCGATGGTCCGCGGGTGCGGCGGGTAATCGAAGAACACCGCAGAACTTCCGTCCCCGTCGAAGTCCTCCAGGTGCGCCGTCGGCTCACCGTCGGTGACGACGAGCACGACCGGTTGCGCGTTCGGGTGACGCCGCAGGTGCCGGGTCGCCAGCGCCAGCGCATGGTGCAGATTGGTGCCCTGTTCGTACACGCCCTCCAACCCGGTCAGCTCGGCGGCGGTCACCGTGCGGGCATACCGGCCGAACGCGACGATCTGCAGCGCGTCGGAGCGGAACCGTGTGCTGACGAGGTGGTTGAGCGCCAGCGCGGTCTGCTTCATCGGCAGCCACCGGTTCTCCATCACCATCGAGAACGACGTGTCGACCAACAGCGCCACCGCGGCCTGGGTGCGGGTTTCGGTCTCGGAGATCTCGACGTCGTCGACGGTGACCTGGATGCGCGGGCCGCGCCGGCTCTGCGGGCTGCCGGCCTCGCGCAGCACGGCGTTGGTGAGTGTCCGGGTGACGTTCCACGGTTCGGTGTCGCCGAACTGCCACGGCCGCGTCGCACCCGTCAGCTCCCCCGCGGCGCCGGCGCGCCGCGTGTCGCGTTCGCCGTGCCGTCCCGAAAGCTGTTCCGCCACATCGCGCAGCGCCGCCTGACCGAGTTGGCGCATCGCCTTGGGCGAGAGCCGCCACTGCCCGTCGGAGCCGCGGTCCAGGAAACCCTGGTTCATCAGCGCACGTTCCAGCTCGGCCAGGGTGCGGGCGTTGACGGCGGCCTCGTCGCCCAGCTGGCGGGCCAGCATGTCGAGGTCGACGTCGTCCATGGTGGCCCCGGAGTAGCTCTGCGACAGCTGCTCGGCGAGCTGCTCGAGTTCGGAGATGTCCGCCAGGGCCTGCGCTCCCTCCCCCATCCCCAGCGGGTCGTCACCGGAGAACCGCTGCGACCCGGACCAGTCCTCACCGGGGCGGGCGGCCTGCAGGTGCGCGTCGAGGCGGTTCAGCGCGTTCATCAGCGAGGGCGATCCGAAAGCCTGTTGCGCCAACGCATCCAGTTCGGCGCGCTGCTGCTCGGAGAGGCTGTTGCGGAACCGCTGCGCCGCGGCGGCCCGCTTGGCCAGCGAGTCCAGCAACTCGTCGATGTTCTGCGGGTTCTCCGGGAAGAACTCGCCGTGCTTGGCCATGAAGTCCTGGAAGTCCTGCGGCGAGTCCTGCCCCTTGGCATGTTTGTCGAGCAGGTCGTTGAGGTCGTCGAGCATGTCGTTGACGCGCTGCCGGTCCTCGTCGGTGGCGTTCTCCAACGCCTCCTTCATGCCGGCGAACCGCTGATCGAGCATCTCACGACCGAGCAGATCCTTGATCTGCTCGTACTTTTCGCGTGCTTCCGAGGATCGCCAGTCGTACTCGGCCAGCTCCTGCACGGCCTTGGCCGGCGACGGGGACAACGATTCGAGCTGAAGTTCCCCGAATCGCGCGTCGTCGTCGAGCGCCCGCGCCAACTCCTTGCGCTCGGCGAGCACCGCCTCGTCGAGCAGCTTCTTGATGTCGGCCAGGGTGCCGTCGAGGTTGTTGCGCTGCAACAGTTCCCGGCGGCGACGGTTGGCCTCGGCGGCCAGCTTGTCGGCGCCGGGCATGTTCCTGGTGCCGCGGCGCAGCAGCTCCGACAGCGCGCGCCGGGGCGAGGTGCCCTCCATCACGTCCTGGCCGATGGCCTCCAGGGCCTCCCGCAGATCCACCGGCGGGGCCAGCGGGTCCGGCCCGCCGGTGTACCGCGAGTACCGCGAAAGGCGCTTAGCCATAGACTGTTTCGCCTTCTCCCGACACCTTGTCGATGCGCTTGGCCAGATACAGCGCTTCCAGCGCCAACTCGATCGCGGCGGCACGCTGGCCCTCCGTCGACGCGCCGAGCCGCTGCTGGATCTGCGCGACGGCGGACACCTCGGGAAGCGCGTCCAGCACCTGGCGGGCCGACACCCGCTCACCGGTGGTGACGGGCGAACCGTTCTCCACCGCGGTGACGATCGGCCCGACATCGATACCGCCGAGCAACCGTTGCGCGGTCTCGGCGGTGGCACGCCGCAGCAGGTGCTCCAGCACCGCCTGTTCGCGCCCTTCCTCCCCGGATTCGAACTCCAGCTTGCCCCGCAGCACGTCGATCACGGTCTGCAGATCGACCACCCGCGCGACCGGTTCCTGCTCGCCGAGCAGCGCTGCCCGGTGCCGCGCCGACGCGGCGACGGTCTCCGCCGCGGCGATCGCGAAGCGGGCCGACACCCCGGAACGCTGATCGATCGAGCTGGACTCGCGCAGGCTGCGGGCGAAGCGGGCCAGGATCTGCAACAGGTATTCGGGCACCTCGGCCGCCAGGTGCGCCTCCTGGGTGATCACGCCGACCTCGGCGTCGAGTTGGAGCGGGTAGTGGGTGCGGACCTCCGCACCGAACCGGTCCTTGAGCGGGGTGATGATGCGACCGCGGTTGGTGTAGTCCTCCGGATTGGCGCTGGCGACGACCAACACGTCGAGCGGCAGCCGCAGCGTGTAGCCGCGCACCTGGATGTCGCGCTCCTCCATCACGTTGAGCATCGCCACCTGGATGCGCTCGGCGAGGTCGGGAAGCTCGTTGACCGCGACGATGCCGCGGTGCGCGCGCGGGATCAGGCCGTAGGCGATGGTCTCCGGGTCTCCGAGGCTGCGGCCCTCGGCGACCTTGATCGGGTCGATGTCACCGACCAGGTCGGCCACGCTCGTGTCCGGGGTGGCCAGTTTCTCGGTGTAGCGCTCGCTGCGGTGCCGCCAGGTGACCGGCAGGTCGTCACCGGAATCGGCCGCCCGCCGGATCGATTCCGGGGTGATCGGACTGTACGGGTGCTCGCCGAGTTCGGAGCCGGCGATCGCCGGGGTCCACTCGTCGAGCAGGCCGGCCAGTGACCGGAGCAGACGGGTCTTGCCCTGACCGCGCTCGCCGAGGAGCACGAAGTCGTGCCCGGCGATCAGCGCGCGTTCCACCTGCGGCAACACCGTGTCCTCGAAGCCGAACAGGCCGGGCCAGATGTCGTCGCCGGCGGCGAGCCGGGCCAGCAGGTTCTCCCGCAGTTCGGCCTTGATGCCGCGCTCTTGGTGGCCGGACGCGCGCAGCTCGCCGAGGGTGCGGGGCAGATCGTTAGGTGAGGTCACATCGACCACGCTACGACTGTCCCCGGCATCAGGCAGCCGCTCCCTGCTCACAGCTGAAAATTCGGTGCCGCCCCGGCCGCGCTGAAACGCCGGTGGGCCGCTCCCCCGACGACGTCGTCCGAGAGCGGCCCACCGGTGCGTTCGGGGTTACTCCGCGGCGGGTTCGGCGCCCACCTTCTCGTACTTGCGGACGTCGTTGATGACGTCGAGACGTTGCTCGCTGGTCCAGTCGAGCTGGGTCTTCGGAGTCTCGGCACCCTCGAAGGCCCGCTCGTAGCTCAACAGGTCCCAGCCGTACTCGTTGGGCAGGTAGTCGTTGCGGATGAACCGGGTCCGGATGTCCTCGGGGAAGGACTGCACCTCGCCGTTGAGGATGACGGTCTCGACCTTGCCCGGCTGGTACAGCACCCGGATGTCGGCCACCGGGTCACCGTCGACGACGATGATGTCGGCCAGCTTGCCCTCGGCGAGCACGCCGAGGTCGTCGGGCAGGCCCATCGCGTTGGCGCCGTGTTTGGTGCCGGCCTGGATGGCCTCCAGCGAGCTCATGCCGGTGTAGAGCATCAGCATCTCCAGTTCGCGGGCGTGCCACTGGCCGTACGGGACCAGGGAGAACCCGCTGTCGGTGCCCATCGCGAACTTCACGCCGGCCGCATACGCCCGGTGCAGGCTGTCCATCGTCGCGTCGTTCATCCGCTTGGTGGCCTCGGAGATGTTCGGGCGCACCCGCAGCGTCTCGGCGAACTCCACGATGTGATGCATCAGCAGCTGGGTCGGCGCCAGCGGGATCTGGCTCTTGGCCAGCTTCTCGATGGTGGCGTCCGACATGTGGTTGCCGTGCATGATGTGGTCGAAGCCCGCCTCCACCGCGGCGTTCATCTCACCGTCGCCGCGCGCGTGGATGGTGATCTGCATCCCCAGCTGGTGGGCCAGGTCGGCGCACATCTTCAACTCGTCGTTGGTGAAGGCCTGGTAGTCACCGAACGGACTGTCGGCGAGCTTGATCAGGTCCACCCCCGCCTTCTTCTGGCGCCGGATCTCGTCGATCATCTCGGCCGGCGTGTTGGTCAGCCTGCCGGTACTGGACTCCGGGACGCCGGTGGCGTCCGGGAACCAGTCCGTCAATCCGTTGCTGGTGGTGAGATAGCGTCCCGCCGAGGTCATCCGGGGGCCGTGCACGATGCCGCGCTTGATACCCTCCCGCAGCCCGACGCCGATGTAGTACGAACCGCCCGGTTGCGAGATGCTCGTGACCCCGGCCGCCAGCACCTTCTCCACGTTGGCGGCCGCGATCAGGGTGCGCACCTCGGGCGGGGTGTACATCGAGATCTCTTCCTCGGTACGCGCCAGCCCGTAGGTCATGTGGCAGTGGATGTCGATCAGGCCCGGCATCACGGTCCTGCCCCGGGCGTCGATCACGTCCAGCCGCGCGCCTCGCGGGACGTCGGTCTCGCGGTCCACTGCGCCCATCTTGACGATTCGCGCATTGTGCACCAGCACAGCACAATTCGGGATCGGCGGGTTGGCGTCGCCGTCGACGACGGTGCCGTTCTCGATCAGCAGCCAGCTGTCGGCCATGTTCACTCCTTCTTGGGCTCGGTTCCGGAGGCGAGCCCGACGCGATGCCTGGTGAGGATCTCGACGAACGCGTCGGGATCCTCGAAGTACGGCGCGTGGCCGCACCCGGGCATCAACTCGAGCGCGACGCCCGGCAGGTTCTTCTGGGCCTCGACCCCCATCGACGGCGGGGTCCACTTGTCGTCGGCGCCCCACACCAGCAGCACCGGCAGGTCGGGCAGCAGCTCGGCCAGCTCGGCATCAACCCGGGCGGCGTTGCACTCGGTGTCGAGCCACTCCGAGACCTGCAGCAGGGCGTCTTTCGCACCGGTCGAGGAGTTGATCATCGACTCCTCCCGCACCCACGCGTCGGTGACCATCTCCGGGTCCGACACCAGGAATGTCAGCTTGCGGCGCACGCCGGCCACGCTGCCGTCGGAGAGCACCTCCGGCGGGGTGTGGAATTCCTGCGGGAAGTCACCGACGCCGACCGAACCGATCAGCACCAGCCCCGCCACCAGATCGGTGCGGTGCACGGCCAGGTGCGCCGCGACGTGCCCGCCGAGCGAGGTGCCGGCGATGGTCACCTTCGATAGCCCGAGGGAATCGAGCACACCGGCGATGACGTCGGCGAAACCCGCTGCACTGTAATCGATGTCGGCGCGTTTCTCGGCGAACCCGTGCCCGGGGAAGTCGATGGCCAGCACCCGGAAGCCGGCCGCCACCAGACCCGGAATCACCGGGACGAACCGGTCCGCCCGGGACCCGGCGCCGTGCAGGCACACCAGAACCCGGTCACCGGAACCGGATTCGACGACCCGGGTGGTGACGCCGGCGCCGGTGACCGGGTAGGCGATCACGGTCTCACGCCCGTGGTGGAACGGATAGCGCCGAGGCTCTGCAGCGGATTCGGCGGCCAATTGCGACACCGTCACGACGCTGCCGCCGGACGCACCGCCAGCGCCTCGATCTCGACGCGGGCCGCTTCTTCGACCAGACCGCCGATGATCAGCAGCGTGTTCGGCGGGTACACCCCGGACGGGTAGATCTCGGCGAACTTCTCCTTGCGGCCGGCCATGAACTCCGGGATCATCTCCCGGCCGACGAGGTAGGTACGGAACCCGATGACGTTCTCGAAGCCGAGACCCGCAGCGGCCAGCGCGACCCCGAGGTTGTCGAAGGTGGCCTTCACCTGCTCGGCGCCGTCGGAGGTGGGGAACTTGCCGTCGGCGTCGGCGCCCATCTGCCCGGCCACCACGACGACCTCACCGGGGGTGCCCGAAGCGAGGGTGGAGTAGTCGCCGAACTTGGGGAGGGGCGCATCCTGATAGGTGATCACTTGACTTCCTTTATCTTCTCTGTGTTTTCGTATTCGGGTAGTGGGGATTGATCTAGGCCGGGTAGCGGACCGCGCCGGTGCCGCAGATCCAGGCCGGGGTGGGCTGGTAGGTCAGGACCTCGCACGGTCCCCCGCCCATGGCTCCGGCGACGGCCATCCAGTTGAGGATCTCGTGACCGCCGTGGCCGCCGCGTTTCTCGATGTCGTCGTAGGTCCAGGCGAACAGCGCCTGCATGTCACCGGCGGACAGCAGGTCCAGGAACTCGCGGTCCCATTCCGGGTTGACGCAGGCGTCGCCCATCTCCTCGGCCATCTTGATCTCGTACGGCCCGATGTCGGTCCACAGGTCGGGATCGCGCTCCAGGTAGCCACGACCCTCGTTCTGGAACGTCTTCATCCTGGCCAGGAATTCATCGGACTCACGGCTCGGTTCCCAGATCGGCGGCCAGTGCGACAGACCTCCGGTGCCCCAGAACATGATTCGCTTGTCACTGTCGTTCACCGCGGCCCGCACCGCCGCGCCCACCTCGTAGGCCCGCTGCATGGTGATCAGCGGCGGGGTGAACACGTTGATGTACACCGGGATGACCGGGATGTCGGCCTCGGGGCGCAACAGCTTCATCGGCACCATCAGGTTGTTGCCGAACTCGGCCGCACCCATCCGGGCCGCGTCGATGCCGGAACCCACCAGCGTGCGCAGGATGTGCTCGGCGAGAGCCTTTTCCCCGCTGAAGGTCTGCACCTCGTCGAACTTGAGCAGCTCGAGATGATGCTCACCCGGGCCCGTGTGCTGATCGGCGACCGCGACGCTCACCGAGGGCATCAGGCTGCGGAAGTGGTTCTCGAAATGGTCGTCGAGGAACGCGACGATCACATCGGGCCCGGCCGCGGCGACGGTCTGCTTGAGCGCGTCGTACGCGGCGAACACCGCTTCGTGCTCGTCGGCGGTGACATCGTCGGGCCAGCCGAGGATTCCCGGGGCGTGCGACGCGGAGATCCCTCCTACCACCGGCATGTCAGCCTTCCGTCCGGACCCTGTTGGAAAGCACACCGACACCGGCGATCTCGACCTCGACGACGTCGCCGTCACGCAGGTACTCCGGCGGGTTCCGCTTGAAGCCGACACCCGCGGGGGTGCCGGTGGCGATGACGTCGCCCGGGAGAAGCGGAGTGACCTCCGAGATCTCGGCGATCAGCCGGGGGATGTCGAAGATCAAGTCGCGGGTGAAGGCGTGCTGCTTGACCTCGCCGTTGACGCGGGAGGTCACCTCGATGTCGGGATCGGTGCCGATGACGTCGCGGGCCACCACCCCGGGACCGACCGGGGTGGACGACGGCGCGTTCTTGCCGAGCGTCCACTGCACGTGGCGCAGCTGGCGGTCACGCACGGACACGTCGTTGACGACGGTGTAGCCCGCCACCACATCCCAGGCTTCCTTCTCCGACACGTTGCGGGCCGGCGCGCCGATGACGACGCCGAGCTCGGCCTCCCAGTCGAACTCGGTCGACAACGACTGCGGCAGAGCCAGCTCCTCGAACGGACCGGTCACCGAACTGAGGTCCTTGAGGAACACCACCGGCGCGTCGGGCACGTTGGCGATGAAGACGTCCTTGGACTCCTCCTGGTGCTCCAGGTAGTTGATGCCGATGCAGAAGACCCGGCTGGTCGGCAGCACCGGCGGCAGCAGCACGACGTCGCTGCGGCGCAGGCGGGCGGTCGGCGCGTCGGTGATGCGCTCACCCTGCCCGGCGGCCAGAAGCACCAGCGCGTCGCGCAGTGACCAGTCCAGAGCCACGATTTCGTCCCCGTCGACATAGCCGCACCGCGTGCTGCCCTGGTGGACGAATTGAACTAACTGCAACGGACTTCTCCTTCTGTTTTCGTGGTTTCGTCGGCACCGGCCAGCAAGGCCTCTTCGGTACCGCCGAGGAAGATGTGCGAGAAACTGGGGTCGGCCCGCAGCTCGGCCGCCGACCCGGACCGGCGCACCCGTCCGGTGGCCAGCACATAGGCCCAATCCGCCGACGCCATCGCGAGATTGGCCCGCTGTTCGACCAGCAGCACCGCGATGCCGCTGGCCTTCAGTTCGGCGAGCTGCTCATCGAGCAGGCGGGAGGCCATCTCCTCGGTCAGGCCCGCGGTGGGCTCGTCGAGAAGCAGAACCTTGGGCTCGAGCATCAGCACCCGCGCCATCGCCAGCATCTTGCGCTCACCGCCGGAGAGCACCCCGGCGTGCCGTTTGAGCATCGCCTTCAGGCGGGGGAACAGCTCCAGCACCCGCTCCTTGTTGGCCGCGACCTTGTCCCGGGCCAACGTGTATCCGCCGATGACGATGTTCTCCTCGACGGTCAGCGGTTTGAACACGTCGTCGATCTGCGGGACGTATCCCATGCCGTTGGCGGCCCGATCGGCGGTGGACATGGTGGTGATGTCGCCCCGCCCGGCCAGCTCGACCGTTCCGCCCATCGGCGTGACCAGACCGGCCAACCCCTTGAGCAGCGTGCTCTTGCCGCAGCCGTTGGGCCCGACCACACACGCGGTGTTGCCGGCCACCAGCTCCAGGCTGACGTCGTGCACGATGGGAACGCCGTTGTATCCGACCGTGAGATCGCGCACGCCGAGCACCGTGGTCCCGGCCGGGGCCGGGGTCCTGTCCGGCGTCTTGTTCGGCGACACAGGCTTACCCGGCGACATAGGCGTCCACCACTTCCTTCTCGCGGCGGGCTGCCGCCATGGATCCTTCGAACAGCACCTGGCCGCGGGCCATCACCACGACCGCATCGGTCAGGCGTTCCACCGCGTCCAGTTCGTGGGCGACCATCAGGATGCTGATGCCCCGGTCCCGCAACTGCATCAGGAAATCGGAGATGCGCTCGATGATGCTGGCATGCACACCGGCGAACGGCTCGTCGAGCAGCAGCAGCTCGGGTTCGGTGGTGACGGCCCGCAGCAGTTCGAGAATGCGCCGCTGACCTCCGGAGAGGTCACCCATGTAGTCGTTCTCCTTGGCGTCGAGCCCGAACTCGGCGAGCAGCGCCCGGGCCCTGGCCACCGCTTCGCGCTGGCCGGGCAGCCAGCTGCGCCGCGGCCGGGTGAACACCTGAACGAATCCGGTGCCGCCCACAGAACGGTCCGCCAGCAGCAGGTTCTCCAGTACCGTCAGGCGCCCGAAGTCGGCGGGCATCTGGAACGTGCGCATGATGCCGCATCGAGAACGCTTGTACGGCGGCAGCTTTGCGATGTCCTGTCCGCGGTGCAGGACCCGGCCGGCCTCCACCGGCGCGGTGCCGGCCAGCGCGTGCAGCAGGGTGGACTTGCCGGCCCCGTTGGGCCCGACCACGGCGGTGATCTTGGCCCTGGGCACGTTCAACGACACGTTCTCCAGGACACGGTTCTTGCCGTAGGCGACGGTGAGCCCGTCGATCGTCAGGATGCACTCGTCACTCATCACGCGACTCCCTGCTCTGTTCCGGTCCGGACCCGGGTATCCGATCCCGGACGCAACGTCTCCCAGAACGGCACCGGCGCTCCGTCGAGGCCGAAAGTGCGCTTGCGCTCCGGGAATACGCCCTGCGGACGCCACCACAGGAACGCGATGATCACCACGCCGACCACCACGTACTGCAGTGCGTCGACCGTGCCAGGCGCACCGAACTGCGGCAGGTAGCGGGTGGCCTCGGTCAGCGCCACCGGGACCACCAGGGCGCCGAGCAGGACACCGAACCGGTTGCCCGCGCCGCCGACGATCACCGCGCCCATCAGGATCAGCGTCTCCTGATAGGACCAGTCGGCCGGTGCGTAGGTGCCGATGAACGCCGCCAGGATGGCACCGCTGAGCGCACCCAGGCCGTTGCCGACGGCGAACGCCGACAACCGCACCGGGGTGACGTTGATGCCGAGAGCGTCGGCGGCCTCGGGGTTCTCCCGCACCGCCCGCAGCACCCGCCACAGCGGCGCCCGGGAGATCCGCAGCACCACCCACGCCGCCAGGACGGTGAGCAGAACCGCGAATCCGGCGTAGAGCCAGGAGTATTCGTCCGACCGCAGGTCCAGTTCCTTCTTGAGCGGAGCCGGGATCAGGTACAGACCGTGCCCGCCGCCGAGCAGCCCTGGCATCGCCACCACGAGCGCCCCGGCGATCAGCGCCACCGACAGCATCGCCACGGCCTGGTAGTCAGACCGCAACCGCCGCAGCGCGACCAGCCCGATCGGCAGCGAGATCAGCATCCCGGCGAGCACCGCACCGACGAACGGCAGCGGGAACGGCAGCGACGCACCCCAGAAGTACTCCTGGACGACGGTGCCGCCCTCGGCTTCCGGCGGTCCCAGCGACAGCAGCGCCACGGTGTAGCCGCCGACTGCCACCGACACGATGTAGCTCAGGTTGAGCAGACCCGTGTCCGAGTACTGCAATTCCAGTCCCCAGCAGCCGATGACGGCGACCGCGGCGTAGACGACCAGCGTGACGATGTAGAACGAAAGATCTGCACTCATACCTGCAATGCCCTGCCTGCCGAGAACTCCGCGCGGATGCCCTGAGGCCGTGCCATCAGCACGCCGATCAGCACCACCAGCGCGATGGCGATCTTGAAACTGGGGTCCAGCCACACGGCGGTCAGTTCCGTCGCCAGCCCGAGGACCAGGGCACCGAGCATCGCGCCGTAGGCGTCGCCGATACCGCCGAGCACGGCGGCGGCGATCACCAGCACGATGAAGGTGCGCCCCGAGGTCGCCGAGAACGACGAACTGATCACGAACAGCGCCACCCCGGCCAGACCGCACAGCGCTCCGGAGATCGCCCAGGCCGTCGCGACCACCCGCTGTGTCGGGATACCGCACGACTGCGCCAGGCCGCCGTCCACCGAGGCCGCGCGCATGGCCAGCCCGAGCCGGGAACGCTTGAGCAGCAGGTGCATTCCGACCATGGCCGCCAGTGCCAGTCCGATCACCGTCAGCTGCAGATCGGTGACGGCGGCACTGGCGACGGTGAAGACCACCGTCGGGGTGATCTCGTACCGGAACGACGTCGGACCGACCACGGCCAGCAGCGCGTTGGCCAGCACCAGGCTGACCGCCAGGCTGATCACCAGCATGTGGAACACCGACACACCGCGCCGCGCGAACGGCTGGTAGACGAAACGGTTCAGCAGCAACGAGATCACCACGCCCGCCGCGACGCCGACCAGCGCCGCCGCGGCCATCGGCAGTCCGGCGTGACTGGCCCACAGCGCCGCGAACCCCGCGACCACCATCGTCTCGCTGAACGCGAGGTTGAAGACGTTGGAGACGCTGTATTGCAAGGTGAAACCGACCGCGGCCAGGGCGAGCACCGCGGCGATCACCACCCCGAACACCGTCGCAGAGACAACCAGATTCACGAGATCAACGCTGTCCGCTCGCGAGGGCCTCGAGCTCGTCGGCAGGCAGCTGGCTCACCAGCCGCAGCTGCTTGGCGGCCGGATCCCAGTCGTGGTACGCGAAAGCGCCGATCACGTTGTGGAATTCGTTGAGCCGGTATTCGCCGTTGGCGCCGACGTACTGGATGTCCTCACCGTTGCCGAGCGCCTCGACGCCTTCGGCGTAGTTGGTCACCACAATCTTGCCCTCGCCGGCGGCCAGGATCTCCGGGATCGCCGAGTTGTAGTCCTCGGGCTCCACGGAGTCGGTCTTGGTGGCGGCCAGACCGGACAGGATCACACCGTCATACGCCGCGCGGGAGTATGCGCTGTCCTTGAAGGACGGGACGTCGATACCGTCCTGCCCCTCCAGCGACTGCAGGGTCTCCAGGAAGGTCTCGGTGCCGGCGCCGCCTTCCTGGGCGTACCGGATGACCACCTGCAGCGACCTGGCCAGCGCCTCGTCGCCGCCGTAGGCGCCCAGCGCCGCCTCCTGCCAGTCGCCGGTGGTGGCGAGGGTGTTCGTGACGATCGGGATGTCCCCGCCGCCGGCCTGGTTCAGCTCGGTCAGGAACGTGCCCGCGGTGACGGCGTCCGCCTCAAAGACGATTGCGGCCGGACGGTTCTCCAGGATCCGCGCCACCTCGGTGCGGTAGGACGGCTGCTCGGGCTGGATCGTCAACGCCTCGGTGACACCGATGCCCATTCCCCCGAGGGCCTCCTGCAGCGGCGGGATGTTCGCCTGCGCCGACGCGCCGCCGACGAACACCAGGGCCACCTTGTCGAAACCCTGCTGCTGGGAGTGCAGCGCCATCGCCTGTGCGCCGACGGTGTCGGAGGTGATCAGGCGGTAGTAGTACTCGAGTTCGGTCCGGTCGAAGCGACCGTCACCGGCCGGTGAGAACATCACCTGGGTGGCTTCCTCGAGCACCGGGGCCGCCGCGGCGGCCTCGGCGGTGCTGGGTCCGAGCACGGTGAACAGGTCGGACGTGGTGCTCAGCATCTGCCGCGCCGCGGGCACCGAGTCGCTGGCCGTGCCCTTGGTGTCGAAGGCCTCGCACTCGATGTCGCGGCCGAGCACACCGCCGGCCTCGTTGATCTCGGCGGCAGCGGGCAGGCATCCGTTGACCGCCTCGGCGCCCTCCACGGCGGTGGGGCCACTGAAAGCCATCAGCATGCCCACCACCAGGGGATCACCGGAGCCGGTGTCGCCGCCCCCACCGCCGCCGGAGCATGCGGGCACCGCGAACAGAGCGGCCGCGGCCGCCGCGCTGGACCAGACCTTCGTCGATTTCTTCATGTCACTCCCACCGTGAGTCGGCAACCAATGTGCAACCATTCCTCGCCCAATAAGGCTAGAAGAGTTGGGCTGTGCCGGGAACACAATCACGCAAACTGCCGCACCGCCAACGCACCCATCTGTTGACTTAGTAACAAAGCGGTCAGCGGCGGGTCCCCGCCTCGCGGGCGAGCGTCAACGCCTTCTCCAGCGCCACGCTGACGCACGCACGCGCCAGCGCCTCCTGCTCCCACGCCACCCGGGTGCGGGCCCGCAGGCCGCTCCACAGCGCCTCGTCAACCGCGGGCAGCGCCCCGGAGACGACCAGCACGTCGGGACCCAGTCGCTGTTGCAGCGCGGCGCTCTCCTGCGCGGGCAGACCCACCGTCACGTGCGCCACCCCGGGAGCACTGCGCACCAGCGCCACGGCGGTGTCCAGACCGGTCCCGCCGGCGTCACAACCGCGCAGGCCGCCGGTGTCCGGATCGGCGATCCACCACAGCCCCGGCATGCCCGGTGAACCGAATCTATGCAGGTGGACTGCGGTGGGCGGGCTACCCGCCGACGCCGCGCGCACGGTCGCGCGCAACAGCAGCGCCAGCGGGTGGGTGCCCAGGCGCGACCGGGCCCTGGTGACCGCACCCCTGGTCGGACGCTGGCGCGAGAGCCCCCGACCGGTGGCGGCCGGCAGGGTCGCCCACAACAGATCGGTGACGTCGTCGTAGCCGGCGAGCGGGGACAGCGCCGACCCCAGCACGTGGTAGGTGGTGACCCACGGTGGCAGGGTGCGCACCCGTTCGGCCGCCACGCCGGCCGTCCGTAGCACCTCGTCGATCACGGTGACCGGCACGGCGCCCACTAGTGCGCACAGGGCCAACCGATTGAGTGCGCTGAACACCGTCGACACCGCCTTAAATCAACACGAGATTGAGTCCTCCCGCGCAGAGTTTACGTACGCGTTACCCAGACCAATCACGAACATTGGTCGAGTTATGTCGAATCCATCACTCTGGACGCCCAATCTGGTCACATTGGTTACAGTGGGAACACTCGCCACGCGAAAGGGGGGAACCGATGAGTGCCGGGTCCACACCGCTCGTCGACCGCGACATCCGTCGCCTCATCGACGAGTGGGTCATCACCGCCGATCTGCCGCGGGACGGCCGGTTGCCGGCAGAGCGGCACATCGCCGAGCGGTTCGGCTGCTCGCGTGCCCAGGTGCGCCGTGTGATGGCACAGCTCGAGCGGGAAGGGCGGGTCGTCCGCGAGGTCGGACGCGGAACCTTCCTCGTTCCCGACGGCGACAGGCCGTCCTCGGGCTTCGGCACGTCGTTCGCACCGGCGGCGATCATGACCGCGTCGTTGGTGTTCGAACCCGAAGTGGTCTCGCTGGCCGCACTCGCCGCCACCGAGGAGGACTTCGCCGAGCTGCGCCGCTGCCTCGCGCAGGGCGAGGCGGCCACCGATTACGAGTCCTTCGAGCAGTGGGACGTCACCCTGCACCACGCCTTCGCCGTGGCCACGCACAACCCGCAGATCGTGGCGATGGTGGACGTGCTGAACTCCACCCGCAACAACCCGGTGTGGGGACGGCTCAAACGCGACGGCTACACGCCGCAGAACCGGGCCACCATCGAACGCGAACACCAGGAGATCGTCGAGGCCCTGATCCAGCGGGACCGGCGCCGGGCCGCTACCGCGATGACCGAACATCTGCGCTTCGTGCGTTCGGTGGTGTCCGGGCGATGACGCAGACGGGCGCAGAGATCACGTCGGTCGCCCGGTACCTGGACGACCAGATACTCGCCGGCGCACTGGAACCCGGCGGCCGGGTGCCGACCGAGCGGGCGCTGGCCGAACTGCTCGGGTGCAGCCGCCACGACGTGCGCCGGCAACTCGACGTGCTGGAGAACCAGGGACGGATCACCCGCGAAGTGGGCCGCGGCACCTTCTTGACCCATGACGGCGCGGTCTCCCCCGGCCCGGTGACGGCACCGGTCAAGATCAGCCCGCTGGATCTGATCGACGCCCGCGCCGCATGGGAGCCCAACCTGATGACGTTGGTGGCCGTCGCCGCCACCGCCGAGGACTTCGTCGAGATCCGGCGCTGCCTGGAACAGGGTGAGGCCGCGCAGACTCCCGCCGAATTCGCGGAGTGGGACATCGCCTTTCACCGTGCGCTGGCACTGGCCGCGCACAACTCCGTGGTGGCCGCGTTGAACGACATGGTCGAATCTGGCAGGCGCCGGCTCGCCGGCAGCGCACTGGACAACCGCCCGTACACCGCACAGAACTACGCGGTGTGCCAGCGCGAGCACCGCGAGATCGCCGAGGCGATCTTCGACCGTGACGCCGCCCGCAGCCGGGACGCGATGCACCACCACCTGCAGACCGTGCGCAGGCAGCTGCTCGACGTGCTGCCCTGACCGGCCTCGGCGGCCGAAACCGTTGCCGCAGCGGTGATCAGCGACTGCCGGGGGGCAGCATCTGGAAACCGCCGAGGATCTCATCGGCGTCACGCCGGTACTCCGGGTCCTGCTCATCAGCGCTCTGCACCGTGACGGCCACGCCGTAGGTCACCCCGTCACTGACCATGACGGCGCTGAGCAGGTCGGCCCGGCGCGGGGTGAGGCCGGGCAGCAGCGGCGACAGATAATGCCCACGCACCGCGGGCAGTCCGCACAGCGTGGTGTCGGTCAACGTCAGATCGGTGACACCGAGTTGGGACACCTGTCGCCGTTGATCGTCGAAGAACTCGTGCGGTGAAATCGCGCCGCGGTGCGACTCCAGCGTCACCACCGCCGTCGGTGCGATCCCGCCGTCGGCGAGGTCGTCGTTGCGCATGACGAACCGGATCATCGGCGAGTCCAGCGCGGTGATGCGCTTCCAGCCGTCCGGCTGCGGAATGCGGAGCACCGGTTCGATGTCGGATGCGGGCCCACGCGGCGGCGGGACATCGGCGAGCTTGCCGTCCACCGGCGTGCACGCGTCCGCCGACGCGTACGAACCGAACGGCGTGCCCGGTTCAACGGCGACCGCCCGCGCGTCGTCGACCACCCGGGTACACGACGGCACCAGCACCGCGCCGATCACCACGATGGCGGCCACCACGCCGCGCCGCCGTGTTCGCGAAAACATCACCCGGTCACCTCCTCAGTGCGCGAAATGCCTTGCCCCGGTGAGGTAGAGCGTGATCCCAGCCGCTTCGGCCGCGGCGGTCACCTCGTCGTCGCGTACCGAACCACCGGGGTGCACGACCGCCTTGACCCCGGCCTTGATCAGCGTCTCGAGTCCGTCCGGGAACGGGAAGAACGCATCCGAGGCACCGACCGCGCCGCGGGTGCGGTCGCCGGCGCGCTCGACGGCCAGCCGGGCGGCGTCGACCCGGTTGACCTGACCCATACCGACGCCGACGGTCGCACCGTCCTTGGCCAGCACGATGGCGTTCGACTTGACCGCGCGACAGCTGCGCCAGGCGAACACCAGATCGGCCAGCGTGCCGGGGTCGGCGGGCGAGCCGGTGGCCAGCGTCCAGTTGTTCGGGTCGTCACCGGCGGCATCGAGGGCGTCGCGCTGCTGCAGCAACAGCCCACCGCTGACCTGACGGAACTCGGCGCCGCCCGGCTGTGGTTCGGAGGCGACGAGGACGCGGATGTTCTTCTTGGCCGACAGCACCTCGACGGCGCCCGGTTCGTAGGCCGGGGCGATGATCACCTCGGTGAAGATGCCTGCGACGGTCTCCGCCATTTCGACGGTGACCTCGGTGTTGGCCGCGATCACGCCGCCGAACGCCGACAGCGGGTCACACTCGTGTGCCTTGCGGTGCGCGTCGGCCACCGAGACCGACGACACGGCGATGCCACACGGGTTGGCGTGCTTGATGATCGCGACACACGTGTCCTCGTGGTCGAACGCGGCGCGCCAAGCCGCATCGGCATCGGTGTAGTTGTTGTAGGACATCTCCTTGCCGTGCAGCTGTTCGGCCTGTGCCAGCCCCGGCCACCCAGCGTCGTCGCGGTACAGCGCGGCCTGCTGATGCGGGTTCTCGCCGTAGCGCAGCACGGCGGCCCGCCGGAACGTCGAACCGAGCCAGGGCGGCAGCGCTGCCGACGCCGCGTCCTCGGCGTCGCCCTCGGGGGCCAGCACCGACCCCATCCAGGACGCGACCGCGACGTCGTACTCGGCGGTATGCCGGAAAGCCAACGACGCCAACTTCTTCCGCTCGGCGAAGGTGAAGCCGCCGGCCCGCACGGCCACCAGCACACCGTCGTACCCGAGCGGGTCGACGACCACGGCGACACTGGGATGGTTCTTGGCGGCGGCACGCACCATCGACGGTCCACCGATGTCGATCTGCTCGACGCACTCGTCGACGCCGGCCCCGGAGGCGACGGTCTGGGTGAACGGATACAGGTTCACCACCACAAGCTCGAAAGCCGCGACACCGAGCTGTTCGAGCGCCGACACGTGCTCGGGTTTGCGCTGATCGGCGAGCAGCCCGGCGTGCACGTGCGGGTGCAAGGTCTTCACGCGCCCGTCGAGCACCTCGGGGAAACCGGTGACGTCCTCCACCGGAGTAACCGGAACACCGGCGGCGGCAATCGTTTTCGCGGTCGAGCCGGTCGACACGATGTCGACGCCGGCGGCGTGCAGTCCCTGCGCGAGCGGAACGAGACCGGTCTTGTCGTACACGCTGATCAGCGCCCGGCGGATCGGTCGCCGGAACAGGTCCTCGTTGTCGCTCATCCTAGGGTCGCCTTTCGTCCTGTCCATGTCATGCCGCGGGTTGCCACCGCCGCCACCACATCCACCAGCAGTTGTCGTTCGGTCACCTTGATCCGTTCGTGCAGCGTGGATTCGTCGTCGCCGTCGAGCACCGCCACCGCCTGCTGCGCGATGATCGGCCCCGTGTCGATCCCATCGTCCACCAGATGAACCGTGCACCCCGTGACCCGGACCCCGTAGGCCAGCGCGTCACGCACCGCGTGCGGACCGGGAAACGCGGGCAGCAACGCCGGATGGGTGTTGAGCACGCGCCCGGGGAAGGCCGAAAGGAACTCCGGTCCAAGGATTCTCATGAACCCGGCCGACACCACCACGTCGGGGCGGTGCTCAGCCGTTGCGGCGGCCAGCGCGGCGTCCCATGCCGCGCGGTCCGGGTACCGGGCCGGCGGGACGGTGAAGGTCGGGATCGAAGCCTCGGCCGCGATGTCGAGAGCGGCACAGACCCGGTCGGCGCCGACCGCGACCACCCGGGCCGGGTAGTCACCGACAGCCGATTTCAGCAGCGACGCCAGCAGCGAGCCGGCGCCCGAGGCGAGCACCACCAGCCGCGCCGGTGCGCTCGGGGGCACACGGACGCCGAGCTGCTGCTCACGTCCGCCGGCCTCGGGTTGCACGCTGAAAGCCTAGTGGTCGCGTCGTCCGCGCTCACCACGGCTGTCTTCGTCCACGACGCTCCGGCCACTTTGTTCGTCTACGACGCTCCGGCCACTTTGTTCGTCTACGACGCTCCGGCCACTTTGTTCGTCTACGACGAAGTGCTCCTCCGGGTCAAGGTCCTCAGGGTCGAGGTCCTCAGGAGGCGGACCACCGGACTCGCTGTCGGTGCCGGCGGAGTCGTCGGCGACGATCTCCTCGGTCCGCGGCTCCGGGTCCTCACCCTCGCCGGTCGGCAGGTCAGGGTCGTCGACCGCGGGCGCGGACACCGGCTTGGGCCTGCGGACGCGTGGGGTCACCCCACCCGACATCACGGCCGTCAGTGCTCCGATCCCGAGCATCCACAGGAACACCGCTGGCGCGAACGTGCTCTGGTCGACGCCGACGTCACCGAAGTTCCCCAGCGGTCCGCCGCCGGCGTAGGCGAGTAACGCCATGGTCGCCGCCGCGGCCAGGGCCGCGACGGCCACCTTCGCCAACGCCGGCCCCAGGGGAAGCGGGCGCCGCGCGCACTGCTGACCCAGCGCGACCGCGGACACCGCCGCGACGATCATCAGGGCCACCCACACCGGTCCCAGTGGCGGGGTCGGTACCGCTGCGAGCACCGGCAGTGCGGGGATGTCCCCGCCGAACACGGTGAACGAGCTGAACGTGGCAAGACCGATGTGGGCACTCGACCCGACCGCCACCGCCGAGGCCCCGACCATCACGTTGGGCAGGTAGAGCACCGACAGCACCATCAGGCTGAGCTGGCCGAACATCGAGTCGGTGATGGAGAACAGATCGTGCATCGTCGACCAGTGCACGATCAGCGATCCGGCGACGACGGCCCCGGACAGTCCCATCAGCGCGAGCACACCGGCCGCGGCGGCCCGGAACGCCTCGGGCAGCCAGTTCGGCAGCGGCGACGACGCCAGTAACGGGCCGCCGACCCGGGAGCCGACACCGAGTACCGCGCCGATGGCATGGACGGCGAACACCGAGCCGAACGCGTACAACGCGTCGGGGGTCTGCAGCTCGGTGAGCACCGAGGCGGCGTCGTGGATGACCGCCAGGCAGATCGCGGCGATGAGCACCGGACCACCCAGCGCCGACGCCACCGCCCAACGGGTGACGAACCACGACGTGCCGGTCGCGGCCGCGGTGGTACGCGCGGTGCCGTAGATCATCACCAGGACCGGCAGCAGCGGCATCACCCCGAGGGCACTGCCGCCGATGGACACCGGCACCTGGTGCACACCCAGCCACATGCTGGCGATAGCGCCGAGAGTGCCTGTCATGTCGCTGTTGGCGATGACCAGCTGCAGTAGTACCACCGCGGCGATGATCAGCAACGCGACCAGCGACGGTCCGAACGCGACCCGCAGCAGGTCACGCGCCTGGCGTGTGCCGACTGGCCGGGTGCTCACGGGTTGGGCCGCTCCTCGCAGACGCTCGGGCGCGCGACGTTCGCGCACGCGCGGCTCAGATTACGACGACGACTGACCCGACTGCGAGGATGACGGCGGCTGGTGTGGCGTGGGCGCCTGGCTGCTCGGCGTGTTGCCGGCCGGCGGCTGCCCGTAGGTGGGGAAACCCGTCGGCGGGGTCGGCGGCCCCGACTGCCCGGACGGGGACGACGCGGGGAAACCGCCGCTGCCCGGGTAACCGCTGCCGCCGTACTGCGACGGGTATCCCGGGCGCTGCTGCTGCGGGCCTTGCTGGAGCTGACCCGGGCCGCCGTGCGGACCCTGCTGACCGTAGTAGCCGGGGTACTGCCCGTAGGACTGCTGCTGCTGCTCGTACTTGGGCCGCGGCACCGGCGGGGTGATGATGCCGGAGTCGAACAGCAGCGCCACGACGGCGACGGCGGCCTGGAGCAGCGTGAACGCGATGACCAGGTACAGGCCCCAGTCGATCGCCGCCTCCCGGGGCTTGTTGATGACCTCGGCCAGGACGAGCAGGAAGGCCAGCACCGCGGTGACGGCGGCGATCGCGATGAAGCTGCGCTGCCTCGGAAGCAGCCCGACCCCGGCGAGCAGACCCGCCACGACCGCGGAGATGACCGCGAACGCGATGCCGAACGAGCTGCCGGTCAGCTCACCGAGCGCCGGGAAGTCGGACGACGAGACGCTGAACTGCGGGCCGAAGCTCGACAGGTACACCAGCAGGCCGAGGGCGGCGACGGCGGCGCTGAGGTAGGCGGGCAGCCTGCTCGGCCCCTCGGCGGCCGGCTCGACGTCGGAAACTCTGCCGAACTGCTGCGTCGGCGCGCTGAACTGGGTGGTCGGCTGCTGCCCCGGAAATCCGGGGCCTCCGGGCGCGCCTTGTGGGTACGACATGACCTCTCCTGTGCTGTGCGGGCATCGGAACCGACGGTGCCGCCGTGGAGGCCGACAGTCGACGTCGATCAATCCGCCTGAGCGATTCGATAAACCACGCTAGCGCACCCCGGGCTCGGCCCGTCACCACGCCGGGGCGGCGCCCCGGGCCCCGGGTGCGATCGGGCCCCCGTACAGGTACCCCCTTGCGGCCACAGATTGGAACACGTTCTAATTCTCGCCATGAACTATGGGTTGGTGCTGTTCACCTCGGACCGCGGGATCTCTCCGGCGGCTGCCGCCAAACTGGCCGACGAGCACGGTTTCGAGACGTTCTACGTGCCCGAGCACACCCATATCCCGATCAAGCGCCAGGCCGCTCATCCCACCACCGGCGACGAGTCGCTGCCCGACGACCGCTATATGCGCACCCTCGATCCGTGGGTCTCGCTGGGTACCGCCGCGGCGGTCACGTCGCGGGTCCGGCTGTCCACCGCGGTGGCGCTGCCGGTCGAGCACGACCCGATCACGCTGGCCAAGTCCATCGCCACCCTCGATCATCTGTCCGGCGGCCGCGTGTCCCTCGGCGTCGGTTTCGGCTGGAACACCGACGAGCTGGCCGACCACAACGTCCCGCCCGGGCGCCGGCGCACGATGCTGCGCGAGTACCTGGAAGCCATGCGCGCCCTGTGGACCCAGGAGGAGGCCGAGTACGACGGCGAATTCGTGAAGTTCGGTCCGTCCTGGGCGTGGCCCAAGCCCGTGCAGGCCCACATTCCGGTCCTGGTCGGCGCCGCAGGCACCGAGAAGAACTTCAAGTGGATCGCGCGGTCCGCCGACGGCTGGATCACCACACCGCGCGACTTCACCATCGACGAACCGGTCAAACTGCTGCAGGACACCTGGGCGGCGGCCGGACGCGACGGCGCGCCGCAGATCGTCGCACTGGATTTCAAACCGGACCCGGAGAAGCTGGCGCACTGGCGCGAGCTCGGGGTCACCGAGGTGCTGTTCGGCCTGCCCGACAAGTCCGAAACCGAGGTCGCCGCCTACGTCGAGCGGCTGGCCGGAAAGCTCGGTGCGCTCGCGTAATCGGTGTTCGTGATCACCCGAACCGCGACGACGGTGTTCTAGCCGGCAATCGCGCGGTTGCCGTTGCCCGTCGGTGTGACAAGGATTCTCGCGCCCAGCGGGTCACCGTCGGTCATCAGCGACACCAGGTCGACGTCTTCGCTGGTCGCCATGAACCGGGAGCCGTCGCTGTCCAGGCGTCCGATGATGATGCCGGTGCGCACCGGCCAGTCATGGCGCACCGAGTACGTCTCGATCGTGCCCGCACCCTCCGGTGACCGCGTCACCGCGACTCTGGGCCGCGCGGCCACCTCGGCGCTCAGTTCGACGCTGCGCGACGTGCGCCACTCCGCCGGCTCGGTCGAGTAGATCCCGACGGAGTACTTGCTCATGATCCCGCCGTTGGCGCCGACGAAACCGAACCGCCCGGGGTGGTCCCGCATCTGGATGACCGTCTCGGCGATGCCGTGCAACGAGTAACTGTTGCCCGGCCCGCCGAAGTACGGCAGTCCCCCGGTCAGGGTCAGGCCGCGCGGGTCGTCGCCCGACAGTCCGAGCGCCTCGCACATCACGAACACCGGGAACGGGAAGCAGCTGTACAGATCGAACGTGGCGATGTCGCCGACGCCGAGGCCGGCGACCCTGAGGGCTTCGTGCGCCGCGTGCACAGCCGCCGGGCTGGCGCCGAGGTCCATCCGGTCCAGCAGCGGCTGCTCGACGAGATCGGAGTGGCCGTGCAGATACACCCATTTCTCTTCGGGCACACCGAGTCTGCGCGCCGCCTCGACCGACGTCAGCACCGCGGCCGCACCCTGGTTGACGGTGTCGCGAGCGACGAGCAACCGCGGGTACGGGTCGCAGATCATCCGGTTCTCGTCGGTCACCGTCGCGATCTCGTCCACCGAGCGTTCCACCGGGGACGACGAGAAAGTGTTCTTGGCAGCGACTTTGGACATCGGGGCGAAGAGTTCGGCCATCTGCCGGCGGTACTCTCCGACGCCCAGCCCTTGGCGCGCACGCCGCGCGTTGTCCAACAGCCCGTACTGCACCGGGGCGCCGGTCAGGCCGTGCTGGACGGTGTATTCGTCGATGTAGTTGAAGATCTGGTGCCCGCGGTCCTCCAGGTGCCCGTCGACGTGCTCGGTGAAGTCCGGTTTGTCGTCACGGTGCGCGAAGTACTTGGCCGTCGATCCGGGCTCCGATCCCATGATCATCACCACGTCGGCGTCGCCGGCGACGATCAGGTTCCCGGCCTCGGCGACGAGCTTCTGCGGGCCCTGCCCGCCGACGGGCTCGAGCACCACACGGGCCGGGTCACCGCCGACCCTGTTCATCACCGAGCGGGGATAGTTGTTCGACTTACCCAGCGCGGCGGGCATCGGACCGGAGATCTCGAACTGGCGCAGCCCGAACACCGTGTCGACCGCGGCGGCGACCTCACCCGCGTCGACACCGGTATCGGTGAGCGCTGCCCGCACCGCCGCGGCGGCCAACTCGACGGCCGACATCCCGCGGTAGCCCGGGTCGTCGATGCGTTCGGTGAACTGTCCTACGCCGACGATCACCGGTGTGCGTGGATCAACTGCCATTCGCCCGTCCTCTCGGTTACTTCGCGAGGCTAATAGAACACGTTGCAGAGCGCGCTGACCCGGGTCATGTACACATCAATTGACGTACGACAAACACGACGTACATCTTTCTCGACGTACAATTGCGGGGTGAACTGGGAGCCCAGACCCATGTCCCTCGTCGTCGGCGGCGTCGTCCCCGTCGAGGACGTGGTCGGCCGGGTGCGCGAGTCGAACGAAGTTCTCGCCACGCTGCCCCGGTCCGGCGCCGTGCTGGTGGGTGACCGCAGACACGGCAAGACCTCGCTGGCGCGTCTCGTGCAGCGGATGGCGGCCGACAGCGGCGCCGTGGTCGTGTCCGTCAGCGCCGAACGCGAGACCTACGCCGAGTTCGTCGCCGCGCTGATCTCCGAGCTGGCCCGCCTCGACCCCGCCTGGGCGCAGGAGCTCGCCCGGATCCGGCTCACGCTGACCGCCGGACCGGTCCGGCTGGAACGCGACAGCCGCGCCGCGGCGACCCTCGACGATCTTCTCGGCCGCGCGATCCGCAGGGCCGGTGGACGCATCCTGGCCCTGTTCATCGACGAGGTCAGCGTGCTGGCGCGCAATCTGGAACGCGCCGCCGCCGGTTCCGGCGACACGTTCCTGCACCTGCTTCGCCGGGTCCGTCAGGAGAACCCCGGAAAGGTCGCGACTGTGCTCTCGGGCTCGATCGGCTTCCATCACGTGTCCGCCGACGCGCCGAGCACCGTCAACGACATCCCGAAGATCGCAGTCGGGCCCATCCGATCCGACCACGCGACATATCTGGCCGAATGCCTGCTGCTGGGCAGCGGTATCCCGACGACCGACCGGCACCGGGTCGCCGCGGCCATCGCCGCCGCCGCCGAGAACGTGCCCTACTACATCCAGCACCTGGTGGCCGCGGCGCGGAAGTCCTGGCTCGACACCCAGGTGGCCCCGTATCCCGAGCTGGTCGACCTTCTCGTCCTCGATGCGATCGAAAGCCCCTACGATCCGTGGGATCTGCGGCACTACCGGGACCGCCTGCCGCACTACTACGGTGCCGACGCGCCGGCCATCGCGGGGCTGCTCGACGTCTACGCCCACGCCGCAGGTCCGCTCGCCGTGGACACCGTGTTGATGCGGTTGCGCAGCGAGGGCAATCCGATCACCGACCGCGCGCACCTGGTCTCGGTCATCGAGCGGCTCACGCTCGACCACTACCTGGTCCGCACCGGCGATGCCGACGCGTTCTCCTCCCCGCTGCTGCAGCGGGCCTGGAAGGCGATGCGGCGGTGAGCCGGTCGCCGCTCTTCACCCCGTCGGCGGTCGACGCCGCCGAGCTGGATGCGTCGACGGTGGGACGCACCGATCTGCTGGACACGTTGACCGCGCGCATCGCGGCCGCCGCACGCGACGGCTCCCGGCCCCACACGCTGCTGGTGGCACCACGCGGCGCCGGCAAGACGCACACCGTGCGGGTGGCCGTGCACCGCGCGCTGTCCGATGCCGCCACCGCGGAACATGTTCTGCCGGTGATGGTTTCCGAGGACTCGCTGGCGATCGGATCCTATCCGGACCTCCTGGTCGAGATGGCGCGCGCGATCGGTCCCGAGATCGGCGGGGAGGCCAGGGTATTGCGCAACGCCCGGGATCCGGTGGGCATCGAGGCCTTGATCGTCGGGGCCGCCGCGGGCCGGATGATCCTGCTCGCGGTCGAGAATCTGGACCGCGTCTTCGACGCCATCGGCCCGACGGGGCAGGGCAGCCTGCGGGCGTGGGTCGAAACGTCCACGGTGATCATGGTTCTGGCGACCTCACCGGCACTGTTTCCCGGCGTCTCCTCTCGCGAATTCCCGTGGTACGGGTCGTTCATCATCGAGACGCTGTCCGAGCTGACCGTCGCGGACGCGGCCGACCTGCTGCGCGGGGAGGCACGACGGCGCGGCGACGCCGGCTTGGAGACGTACGTCGGGTCGGTCGACGGCCGGGCCCGGGTTGCGGACGTACACCGGATCATCGGCGGGACACCACGGATGTGGCACCTGCTGGCCGAGTGCGCCGACGAGGCCACACTGCGGGCGTTGACGCCGGCGGTCGACGCGGTGCTGGATCGGCTGGCCCCGCACTATCAGCATCAGCTCTGGCAGTTACCGCCGGGCGAGCAGCGCCTGGTCGTCGAGCTGGCCCGGGGCTCGCAGCCGCGCTCGGTCTCCGAACTGGCCCACCGGGTGGGGGCGTCGAATCAGTCCGCGTCGGCGGCGCTCGGACGGCTGGCCGCCGGCGGTTGGGTGACCTCGTCGAAGGCCGGGGGCGATCGCCGCACCTCCTGGTACGACCTCACCGATCCGCTGCTGCGCAGCTACCTGCAGTACCGCGAACGCGAAACTGCGGCCAGACCGTGAATCCGAGGCGAGGATTCGCGATCTGACCGCAGTCTCGGCGAAAAAGCGTGCCGCTACAGGCTTTCGAGGATCTCGCGGGCCAGCGTGGCGGTCTCCGACGGGGTCTTGCCCACCTTCACCCCCGCGGCCTCGAGGGCTTCCTTCTTGGCGGCCGCGGTGCCCGACGAGCCGGACACGATGGCGCCGGCGTGGCCCATGGTCTTGCCCTCCGGGGCGGTGAAACCCGCGACGTAGCCGACGACCGGCTTGCTGACGTTGGCCTTGATGTAATCGGCCGCGCGCTCCTCGGCGTCACCGCCGATCTCACCGATCATCACGATGATCTTGGTCTCCGGATCCTTCTCGAACGCCTCGATGGCGTCGATGTGGGTGGTGCCGATGACCGGGTCACCGCCGATACCGATGGCGGTGGAGAAGCCGAGATCGCGCAGCTCGTACATCATCTGGTAGGTCAGCGTGCCCGACTTCGACACCAGGCCGATCGGGCCCTTGCCGGTGATGTTGTTCGGGGTGATGCCGACCAGCGACTCGCCGGGGGTGATGATGCCCGGGCAGTTGGGGCCGATGATGCGGGTCTTCTGACCCTTCTCGACGTTATAGGCCCACGCGTAGGCGGTGTCCTGCACCGGGATGCCCTCGGTGATGACGACCAGCAGCGGGATCTCGGCGTCGATGGCCTCGATGATCGCGTCCTTCGAGAACGCCGGCGGCACGAACGCGATCGAGGTGTCGGCGCCGGTCTCCTTCATCGCCTCGGCGACCGAGGCGAACACCGGCAAATTGACGTCTTGACCGTTCTTATCTTGGTGGGTGACGGTCGTGCCCGCCTTGCGCGCGTTCACCCCGCCCACGATCTGCGTGCCGGCCTTGAGCATCAGCTTGGTGTGCTTGGTGCCCTCGCCGCCGGTGATGCCCTGGACGATGACCTTGGAGTCCTTGTTCAAAAAGATCGACATGTGAAGTGTCCCTTACTTGTTCGCCAGCTCGGCAGCCTTGTCGGCGCCGGAGTCCATGGTGTCGGCCTGGATGACCAGCGGGTGGTTGGCCTCGGACAGGATGCGGCGGCCCTCTTCGACGTTGTTGCCGTCGAGACGCACCACGAGCGGCTTGTTGGCCTCGTCGCCGAGGATCTGCAGCGCCTTGACGATGCCGTTGGCCACCGCGTCGCAGGCGGTGATGCCACCGAACACGTTGACGAACACGCTCTTGACCTGAGAGTCGTTGAGGATCACATCGAGCCCCGCGGCCATCACCTCGGCCGACGCACCGCCACCGATGTCGAGGAAGTTGGCCGGCTTCACGCCGCCGTGCTTCTCGCCGGCGTAGGCGACGACGTCCAGCGTCGACATCACCAGCCCGGCCCCGTTGCCGATGATGCCGACCGCGCCGTCGAGCTTGACGTAGTTGAGGTCGTTCTCCTTGGCCTTGAGCTCGAGCGGATCGGTGGCGTCCTTGTCCTCGAACTCGGCGTGCCCCGGCTGCCGGAAGTCGGCGTTGGCGTCGAGGGTGACCTTGCCGTCCAGCGCCAGGATCTGATCGTCAGGAGTGCGCACCAGCGGGTTCACCTCGACCAGCGTGGCGTCCTCCTTGACGAAGACCTCCCACAGCTTGGCGATGGTGACCGCAGCCGCGTCGAGCACCTCGGCGGGCAGGTGACCCTTCTCGGCGATCTCGCGGGCGAAGGCCTCGTCGACACCCTTGACCGCGTCGACGGGCACCTTGGCCAGCCGCTCCGGCTTGGTGGCCGCGACCTCTTCGATCTCCATGCCGCCCTCGACCGAGCACATGGCCAGGTAGGTGCGGTTGGCGCGGTCGAGCAGGAAGGAGATGTAGTACTCCTCGGCGATGTCGCTGGCCTCGGCGACCAGCAATTTCTTGACCACATGGCCCTTGATGTCCAGACCCAGGATGTTCTGCGCGTGGGTGAAGGCGTCGTCGGCGGTCGCCGCGTACTTCACGCCACCGGCCTTCCCGCGGCCACCGACCTTGACCTGTGCCTTGACCATCACGGGCTTGCCGATTTCCTCGGCGATCGCTTTGGCGTCCTCGGCGGATTCGGTCACCCGGCCGGGGGTGGTGGGAACGTTGTGCTTGGCGAACAGCTCTTTCGCCTGGTACTCGAAGAGGTCCATGGACTCTGAGAACTTCCCTGTCTGTGAGCGGCTAGAGGTAGGCCCGACGGGCTCGGGGGAACTGTATCGACCCGCGTGCTGCTCATTGCCACCGCCTACCGTTCATGTGGTCGATCTCACCGCGGCCGCCGAAGTGATTCAAATCACAAATAGCGACGGAATAGACGCTTGAGTTGCCACTCTCATTGGAATTTGGTTAACGTCCACTAGTCCAGATAACGGTCTGATCACGACGACAAGGACTTTTCAGGTTGCCTCAGCATCGTCCGCCTCGCTCTTCCGAGGTCCTCGCGGCGCCTGGTCCCACCGAAGTCACCGACATCATCCCGTTCAACGAGTTCGGAGAGCTCGGCGATCTGGCGGATCTAGAGTTCTTGTCGCACGCGGCATTTGACCGCGACACACAGGTGATCCACGCCCCCGAGCTCGACGACCTCAACGACACCGAGGACGAGTCTCCGCTGGACCTGGCCGTACCGGACGAGTTCCGTTCCGCGCCGCGCGCCGATCGTCGGCCGTCCGCACATGCCTACCGCGACAGCCACACCGACGTGAGCGACGGCACAGCAAAGACCGACATCATCGACATGCGTGGCCGCACCGGCCAGCACCGCAAGGCCGAGGTGCCGGTCCGGGGCCGGCTCGTCGTGGCCGCGATGGCCGTCGGCGCCACCGCGGCCGGCGCATACACGATGACCAATGGGACGTCGAAGGCTCCGGCCGACACGATCCTCGCCGCCGACCAGCCCGCCCTGGCCGACGGCGGCGCGATCACCGGATCCGTCGACGGCATGCAGATCGTGTCGGTCGCTCCGGCGGCGAACTCCGCCGTCCACGCCGAGGAGATCACCAAGGCCGCGGCGTTCGCGCAGGAGCGTGCCGAACGGGAGGCCCGGCTCACCAAACCGCAGTTCGCCATGCCGACCACGGGCGTGTGGACGTCCGGCTTCGGGTACCGGTGGGGCGTGCTGCACGCCGGGATCGATATCGCCAACGCGATCGGCACGCCGGTCGTGGCGGCGGCCGACGGCGTCGTCATCGCCGCCGGCTCCGAGGGTGGCTACGGGAACGTGGTCAAGCTGCGTCACGCCGACGGCACCGTGACCCTGTACGGGCACAACAGCTCCCTGCTGGTCGGCGTCGGCGAGCGCGTCATGGCAGGCGACCAGATCGCCAAGATGGGCAACACCGGCAACTCGACCGGTCCGCACCTGCACTTCGAAGTGCACCTCGGCGGCACCCGGGTCGACCCCGTCGGCTGGCTGTCCAAGCGGGGGCTCACCCCCGGCGGCTACGTTGGCTGAGTGGCCGACGAGTCCTCTGATCCCTCCGACGAGACCCGGATCCTCCGGCGCGCTCCGCTGACCGGCTCCCAGCCCGCCCTGTCTGCCCCTGAGTCCTCCTCTGAGCCGCCGACTGGCATCCTGCGC
>NZ_LMVQ01000336.1 GCF_001545925.1 Mycobacterium sp. NAZ190054
AGGTCTGCATCGCCGAGCGCGCGGGGGTCGGAGACGAACACGACGTCGAGGTCGGGTTCCAGGCTCAGCGCGTCGACGTCGGTGAAGTTGCTGATCCGCGGCAGCCGGATGACCGCGACGCGTCGTGGGCCGCGGCGCTGCAGACCGCCGTCGCGCGCCGCAACGGCGACGCCGGCGCCATGCAGAAGCACTGGTACTCGGCGATGGAGGTGCTCGCCGAGTACTCGGTCGACGTGTTCACGGTGCTGCCGCTGGGCGAACTCTGGATCGCCGCCGCCCGGATGCGGCAGGTCGACCGCTTGCGCCACCTGCTCGACGAGGTCTTCGCGCTCCTCGGCCGGCTCGGCGACCCGATGCTGTGGACCGTGCCGCTGCACTGGGCCGGCGTTCACGCCGGCATCCTGGCCAACTCACCGGAGGCGGTGGCTCCGCACGGACAGGCGCTGACCGCCGCCGCCCCTCATTCCGAGTTCGCGCGGGCACTGGCCACCGCGGGCCGGGCCTGGCTGAAGGTGCTGGCCAACCAGGTCGAGGTCGACGAGGTCACGACCGCCGCCCGGACCCTCGCGCAGTTCGGTCACACCTGGGACGCGACCCGGCTGGCCGGACAGGCGGCCCTGCAGACCTCCGACCCGCGGATCTCGCAGGCGATGCTGCAACTCGCCCGCGACCTGAAACACACCGTGGCCGGGGAACCGGCGGCGGACCTCCCGGACGGCGAAACCGCCACGGCCGCGACGGTATCCGCAGCGCCCGCCCGACCGGCCGCGGCCCACCTGTCCGACCGCGAACGCGAGGTGGCCGAACTGCTGCTGCAGGGGCTGCCGTACCGCGACATCGGCGCGCAGTTGTTCATCTCGGCGAAGACGGTCGAGCATCACGTGGCCCGGATCCGGCGGCGCCTGGGCGCGGAATCGCGCTCCGAGTTGCTCTCGATGTTGCGCGCGCTGATGGACTCGCGCGGCGGCCGGTGACCGGCTCAGCCACGAGTTAGGACAGCCTTTGTAGCGCTGTTTCCCCGGCTGATGTAACTATGAGCAGGCACCGAGCTAAAGTTACCGATCAGTAACATACTCTGAGTTACCCGCGGGTAACAAGAAAACCGGAGGCACGCGTGGATACGCAGATGTTGATCAGGATCGTCGCCGGGGTCCTGATGATCGCCGTCGTCGGCGTGTTCGCCGTCAAGCGGGTGCTCTGGCTGACCAAGCTGATCAGGTCCGGCCAACCCCTCAGTGAGGGCAACAACCGCAAGGACAACCTCGGCAAGCGCATCACCACGCAATTCGAAGAGGTCTTCGGGCAAACCCGCCTGTTGCGCTGGTCCGTGCCCGGCATCGCGCACTTCTTCACGATGTGGGGCTTCTTCATCCTGGCCTCGGTCTACCTCGAGGCGTTCGGGCTGCTGGTCGACCACGACTTCCACATCCCGATCGTCGGCCGCTGGGACGCACTCGGCTTCCTGCAGGACTTCTTCGCGGTCGCGGTGCTGCTCGGCATCATCACGTTCGCGATCATCCGGGTGATGCAGGAGCCCAAGCAGCACGGCCGCGACTCCCGGTTCTACGGATCGCACACCGGTGGTGCCTGGCTGATCCTGTTCATGATCTTCAACGTCATCTGGACCTACGCGCTGGTGCGCGGCGCCGCCGCCGTCGTCGGCAACCTGCCCTACGGCAACGGCGCGTTCTTCTCCCAGTTCATGGGCTGGCTCATGCGTCCGCTCGGCCATACCGCCAACGAGTGGATCGAGACGATCGCGCTGCTCGGCCACATCGCCGTGATGCTGGTGTTCCTGCTGATCGTGCTGCACTCCAAGCATCTGCACATCGGCCTGGCGCCGATCAACGTGACGTTCAAGCGCATGCCCAACGGTCTGGGCCCGCTGCTCCCGGTGGAGTCCAAGGGCGAGGTCGTCGACTTCGAGGATCCCGCCGAGGATGCCGTGCTGGGCCGCGGCAAGATCGAGGACTTCACCTGGAAGGGCTACCTCGACTTCACCACGTGCACCGAGTGCGGCCGCTGCCAGTCGCAGTGCCCGGCGTGGAACACCGGCAAGCCGCTGTCGCCGAAGCTCGTGATCATGAACCTGCGCGACCATCTGTTCGCCAAGGCGCCCTACATCCTCGGCGACCAGGAGACCCCGCTGGAGAACACGCCCGAGGGCGGTCTCGGCGAGGAACTGCGCGGCGAGAAGCACAGCGAGAAGCACTCGCACGACCATGTCCCGGAGTCGGGCTTCGAGCGGATCATGGGATCGGGCCCGGAGCAGGCCACCCGTCCGCTGGTCGGCACCCTCGAGCAGGGCGGCGTGATCGACCCCGACGTGCTGTGGTCGTGCACCACGTGCGGTGCGTGCGTCGAGCAGTGCCCGGTGGACATCGAGCACATCGACCACATCGTCGACATGCGCCGCTACCAGGTGATGATGGAGTCCGAGTTCCCCGGTGAGCTCGGCGTGCTGTTCAAGAACCTGGAGACCAAGGGCAATCCGTGGGGCCAGAACTCCAAGGACCGCACCAACTGGATCGACGAGGTCGACTTCGACGTGCCGGTGTACGGCAAGGACGTCGAGTCCTTCGACGGCTACGAGTACCTGTTCTGGGTCGGCTGTGCCGGCGCCTACGAGGACCGCGCCAAGAAGACCACCAAGGCCGTCGCCGAGTTGCTCTCCGCGGCGGGGGTGAAGTTCCTGGTGCTCGGCGAGGGCGAGACCTGCAACGGCGACTCCGCCCGCCGCTCGGGCAACGAGTTCCTGTTCCAGCAGCTGGCCGCCCAGAACGTGGAGACCCTCAACGAGCTGTTCGAGGGCGTCGAGCGGGTGGACCGCAAGGTCGTCGTCACCTGCCCGCACTGCTTCAACACGCTGGGCCGTGAGTACCCGCAGGTCGGCGGCAACTACACGGTGCTGCACCACACCCAGCTGCTGAACCGGCTGGTCCGCGACAAGAAACTGGTTCCGGTCAAGTCCACCGACGGCAGCCCGAACGGGCAGGACATCACCTACCACGATCCGTGCTACCTGGGTCGGCACAACAAGGAGTACTCCGCACCGCGTGAGCTGATCGGGGCGTCGGGCGCGAAGCTGACCGAGATGCCCCGGCACGCCGACCGGGGCCTGTGCTGCGGCGCCGGCGGTGCGCGGATGTGGATGGAAGAGCACATCGGCAAGCGCGTCAACACCGAGCGCACCGAAGAGGCCATCGACACCGGGGCCTCGGCGATCGCCACCGGGTGCCCGTTCTGCCGCGTGATGATGACCGACGGCGTCGACGACGTGTCCGCGACCCGGGAGATCGAGAAGGTCGAGGTCCTCGACGTCGCGCAGCTGCTGCTCGGCTCACTGGACAAGAGCACCTTCACGCTGTCCGAAAAGGGCACGGCCGCAAAGGAAGCCGAAGAGCGCGCAGCCCGCGTCGCGGCCGAGGCGCCCGCCAAGGTCGAGGAGCCCGAAGCCGGCAGTTCGGCCTCGACGGCGGCGCGGAACGCGTCGGAGAAGCGCTGTGGGGTCTGCATTACCACGTCGATCAGGTAGCGCCGCCCGTTCAGCCGCAGCTGCGCCCGCTGCTTGTCCAGGTCGG
>NZ_LMVQ01000337.1 GCF_001545925.1 Mycobacterium sp. NAZ190054
CTGGGCGATCAGCACACCGAGACCGGACGCGTACTCCAGCGCTCGCCGCATCACCAGCGGATCGTCGACGCACACACCGTCGTCGGAGAACATCCGCACCTCCCCGGCGCCGGCGGCCATCAGCCCCATCTCGGTGAGCTGCTTGCCGCCGAGGCCGACCGTCACCGCGCCGACGGGGTGCACGTCGACCAGGCCGACCTGCTGCCCACGGTGCCAGACGTGATCGGTGACCACCACGGAGTCGGCGACCGGTTCGGTGTTGGCCATCGCGAACACCGCGGTGTATCCGCCGAGAGCCGCTGCCGCCGAACCGGTTTCGATGTCCTCGGCGTACTCCCGGCCGGGTTCGCGCAGGTGGGTGTGCAGGTCGACGAAGCCCGGCAGCAGGATCCGGCCCGCACAGTCGATGCGCTCGTCCGCGTCGCCACCCAGGCCTTCACCGATCTCTGCGATCTGCCCGTCGCGGACCAGTACGTCGACCGGGTCGCCCTCGCCGTAGAGCCGGACTCCCTTGAGAACCGTCATGCGCTGATCGCCTCCTCTTCAGCTCCGACGAGCAGGTGGAAGAGCACCGCCATCCGGACGTGAACACCGTTGGAAACCTGTTGCAGCACCGCCGATTGCGAAGAATCCGCCACCGAGTGCGCGATCTCCATGCCGCGCAACATCGGGCCCGGGTGCAGCACCACGGCATGGTCGGCCAGCCGTGACTGCCGTTGCTCGGACAGCCCGTAGCGCACCGAGTACTCCCGCGAGGACGGGAAGAAGCCGCCGTTCATCCGTTCGGCCTGCACCCGCAGCATCAGCACCGCGTCGGCCAGCGGCAGTTCCGCGTCCAGATCGTGCGACACGGTCACCGGCCAGTCCGCGACCCCCACCGGCAGCAGGGTCGGGGGCGCGACGAGCACGACTTCCGCGCCCAGCGTGTGCAACAGGGCCACGTTGGAGCGCGCGACCCGGCTGTGCAGGACGTCACCGACGATGACCACGCGCCTGCCCTCGACGGAGCCGAGCCGCTGCCGGATGGTCAGCGCGTCCAGCAGCGCCTGGGTGGGGTGTTCGTGAGTACCGTCACCGGCGTTGATCACCGAGGGCCCGCCGTGCTCGTCGAGCGTCCAGGCGGCCAGCTGTTGGGCGGCGCCGGAGGCGGGGTGGCGGATGATCAGCGCGTCGGCACCGGCGGCACGCAACGTCAGTGCGGTGTCACGCAGCGATTCCCCTTTGGCCACAGAGGATCCCGACGAGCTGACGTTGATCACGTCGGCGCTCATCCACTTGCCGGCCACCTCGAACGACACCCGGGTCCTGGTGGAGTTCTCGTAGAACATCGTGATGATGGTGCGGCCCCGCAGCGTGGGCAGCTTCTTGACCTCGCGACCCACCAGCGCCTCGGCGAACCGGTCGGCGTTGTCGAGGATCGCGGTGGCGTCGTCGCGGCTGAGATCGGCCGCGGTCAGCAGGTGCTTCACCTGGCAGGCCCTCCGTAAGGTGCGATGCGGACACCGTCGACTCCGTCGTCCTCGGTGAGACGGACCTTGACGTTCTCGGCGCGCGATGTCGGGACGTTCTTGCCGACGTAGTCGGCGCGGATCGGCAGCTCGCGGTGGCCGCGGTCGACGAGCACCGCCAGCTGAACGGCCTTGGGCCGGCCGAGATCACGGAGCGCGTCCAGCGCGGAACGCACCGACCGGCCGGAATACAGCACGTCGTCGACGAGGACCACCAGCGCGCCGTCGATACCACCGGCGGGGATCGAGGTGGCCGCCAGCGCGCGGGGCGGCTTGGTCATCAGATCGTCGCGGTAGAGGGTGATGTCGAGCGCGCCGTGCGCCACGTCGACTCCGCTGAACTCGGCGATGTTGCGGGCCAGCCGGGTGGCGAGAGTCACGCCACGGGTGGGGATGCCGAGCAGGACGACGCGGGGTCCGTCCGGACCGTCGAGCGCGGTCTTCTCGATGATCTGATGGGCGATACGGGCAATGGTTCGGCTGACGTCCGCTGCGGACATCAGCTCCCGGTCGTGACCGGGATGGTCGGGCGCGCCCACGAGTGAGCCGGACCTCCTTCTCCGCCTCACGGGACGGATCGTTAAAGGATGTCGGAAACTGCGGGGAGCTTAGCACCGCGGGACGGTGACGGCGTATTCGGCAGGTAGCCTCGGCCCGGTGAACCTCGACCGCAACAAGGCCTCCATCGTCGACGCGATAGACGCCGGACTGCTGGCCGGCGCCGTCACGCTCGTCTGGCACGCCGGCGAGGTGCGCCAGGTCAACGAACTGGGCTACCGCGATGTGGAGGCGCGGTTACCGATGCAGCGCGACACGATCTTTCGCATCGCGTCGATGACCAAGCCGGTGACGGTCGCCGCGGCGATGTCGCTGATCGAGGAGGGCAAGCTGCGCCTGGGCGACCGGGTCGCGACGTGGCTGCCGGAGCTCGCCGACATGCGGGTGCTGGTCGAGCCTCGCGGGCGGCTCGACCGCACCGTGCCGGCGCAGCGGCACATCACCGTCGAGGACCTGATGACCCACCGCAGTGGGCTCGCGTACACGTTCTCGGTGCTCGGGCCGCTGTCGGACGCCTACCGCAAACTGCCGACCCGCCAGGACCAGGACCGCTGGCTGGCCGAACTGTCCGCGCTGCCGCTCGTGCATCAGCCCGGCGAGCGCCTGACCTACAGCCACGCCACCGACGTGCTGGGGATCGCGTTGTCGCGGATCGAGGGCAAACCGCTGAGCGAGGTGCTCTCCGAACGGATCCTCGGCCCATTGGGCATGTCGGACACCGGCTTTCACGTCGGCCCGACCGGCAGGCGGCGGGCGGCGACGATGTACCAGCTGGACAAGGACAACACGCTGCGCCACGACGTGATGGGACCGCCGCCGATCGTGGATCCGCCGTTCTGCACCGGCGGGGCCGGGCTGTTCTCGACCGCGGACGACTATCTGCGTTTCGCCAGGATGCTGCTGGCCGGCGGAGAACTCGACGGGGTGCGCGTGCTGTCCGAGGAGTCGGTGAACCTGATGCGCACCGATCGGTTGACCGACGAGCAGAAGCGGCACGACTTCCTCGGTGCGCCGTTCTGGATCGGCCGCGGATTCGGTTTGAACCTGTCGGTGGTGACCGATCCGGCCAAGTCGCGGCAGTTGTTCGGCCCCGGTGGCCTCGGCACCTTCTCGTGGCCCGGGGCCTTCGGAACGTGGTGGCAGGCCGACCCGTCGGCCGACGTCATCCTGATCTACCTGATCCAGAACCTGCCGAACCTGTCCGCCGACGCCGCTGCCGCGGTCGCCGGGAACACGTCGTTGGCGAAGCTGCAGACCGCGCAACCGAAGTTCGTGCGCAGCACCTATCAGGCGTTGGAGGGCTAGCGGCGTTCTCTGTCGGACGTCGGGGGTAGCGTCGGTGGCATGTTCGAAAGTTTGTACTGCTTATCTGCTTAAGTGGACCTATGCTGTTCAGCGTGGGTGTCGAGGGCGCTCCCGTGGGCGGTGTGGACTACCCGCGGACCTATCAAGAATTCCGGGCGTGGTTTCCCGATGACGCCTCG
>NZ_LMVQ01000338.1 GCF_001545925.1 Mycobacterium sp. NAZ190054
CTGGCCAGCCGGATCCTGGGCGTCGACGTGAATTCAGGTGGGAGTCGTTAGATGTCGATCTTCATCGGACAGCTGATCGGCTTCGCCGTCATCGTGTTCATCATCGTCAAGTGGGTCGTGCCGCCGGGGACGCGGCCGCGGCGCGCTGGCTGTTCGGGTCGTTCGCGGTGCTCGCCGCGCTCGCGACGGTGGCGTCCACGCGCAGCGGCCGGTCACGACCACGCGACGAAAGGTCGCCTCACCCGACCGGGTGAGGCGACCCCTCGTGCTGTCTCCCGTGTTGTCAGAGTCGGATGAAGAGGCCGGTGTCCTCGTTCCAGACGCCCCAGACTTCCAGGTCGGGGTTCCAGACGACGGGCAGGTCGGCCGCCCACTCCGGCGCTTCAGGCTGCGGCGGCGCACCCTCCGGCGGGAGCACCGGCGTCGTCACCCATGAGGGCGTCTCCGGCAGCTCGATGCGGTCCTCGGGCAGCGGACCGCCATGACCCGGAGTCGGGAGGTAATCCAGTCCCGGCGGCAGCGGGTTGCCGGGCTCACCGGCATTGACGCCAGGCCCGGTCACCGTGGTCGGCCGCTGGCCGGGATTGCCCGGATTGTCCGAGTGGCCCGGGTTGTCCGGCCGCGGTGACGGCGGCTCCGCCTGCGCGACACCGGCCGCCAAGCCGCCCAGGCCGAGCACGCCTGCAGTCGCCACACCAGCTGTCAGCTTCTTCACATCCATCAAGTGAACCTCCTCGATTCTGGTGGCCGGCTACCGCAGTACCTGCGGAGACCGGCCGTGTGTCGTGCACATCGGTTGTTGCCGCCTCTGACGAACGACACCAACCAAACCCCGACCCCGGACAGCTATGGCCACTGACGGCGCGGTGTAAACCACGGTGGAGCAAGATAATTACGAAAATTCTCGAAGATGCAGGTAGGCGGACGACGGCCGGATCTGCCTGGGTGGGAGTTAGCTGTGAATCCCTCTCAGGCTGTAACGCCGACCCGGCGGCAATCGATGGGCCCGGTACCTCCAGGGGTCGGCACAGGGGGCTGGACCGCAATTGTTTACCAACCGGACGGTAAAGTAACGGCGTGACCTCGACACCCCCGACACGCGGGCGCCCCTCGTCGGTGACGGGCATCCTGGACGCGGCCCGCGACCTGCTCGACGCAGGGACCCCGGTCTCCTTCGATTCCGTGGCCCAGGAGTGCGGACTGACCAAGCCGGGCCTGCTGTACCACTTCCCGACGAAGTCGGCGCTGATGGAGGCGTTGGTCGACCACATCGTGGACTCCCAGGAACACGAACTGGCCCAGCGGCTCGACGTCCCGCTCGACGCGGCGTCACCGCGACAACGCCTCGCCGCCTATGTGCGCTGGGCGCTGTTGAGCCGTCACCGGCGGTCGGATCTGGTGATGCTCAGTGACCCCAAGAGCGCCGACCGCATGCTCGCGCGCTGGACCGAGCGCTTCCATCCGTGGGTGCACGTCCCCTCCGACGTTCCGCCGGATGAGCAGTCCCGTCTGCATGCCGCGCGACTGCTCGCGGACGGCGCGTGGCTGGCGGATTCGTCGGACACGTTCCCACTCGCCGACGACGACCGACCGCGCGTGCTGTCGGTGGCACTCGAACTGCTGGGGGAGAAGCCCTGATGACATGGCTCTACCTGCTGCTGGCCATCGGCAGTGAGGTCGCAGCGACGCTGTCGCTCAAAGGATCTGCGACCATGCCGGCGTTGTACGTGGTGGTGGTGCTCGGCTACCTGGCGTCCTTCGTCCTGTTGGCGCTCGTGCTCAAGCGTGGAATGGGACTCGGTGTGGCGTATGCGATTTGGGGTGCGACCGGCGTCGCATTGACCGCGGTGCTGTCCGCTGTCATCTTCGGTGAGGCACTGACCGCCGTCATGGGCGCCGGCCTGCTGTGCATCATCGGCGGCGTGGCACTGGTCGAGACCGGCTCCCGTCCCGAGGCCGAGTGATGCAGTACCTCATGCTGATCGGCGCCATCGGTTGCGAGGTCACCGGGACGCTGGCGCTGCGCGTCGCCGCCAGGGGCCGTCCGACGTTCTACGGCATCGTGGCCGTCGGTTATGTGCTGGCGTTCACGCTGCTGTGGTTCTCGCTGCGGCACGGAATGCCGCTGGGTGTCGCATACGGTATCTGGGCCGCGGCCGGAGTGGCGTTGACCGCGGTGGCGTCGAAGTTGCTGTTCGGCGAGCCCCTGACCCGCCGAATGCTCGGCGGCATCGCGCTCATCGCCGTCGGTGTGCTGTTGGTCGAACTCGGCACCGGTCACTGACACCTGGCCGGGGAGATTATCCGCAAGCTGACGCGATTGCACATTCCGTTGCGACACAGAACGGCCACTGTTGGATCACCGTTGCGTCGCGGCGTGGTTCAAATTTGCTGTAACTGTGTCAGCGTTGTTCCGTGCTCGCACGCCAGGTGGTCCGTTCGCTTTGTGTTGCGGTGGTGACAGCCTCGGCGCTGTCGCTCTCCACCGCCGCTGCTCCCGTTGCTGGGGCCATCTCGTGCCCGGATGTCGAGGTGGTGTTCGCCCGGGGGACGAGTGACAATCCGGGTTTCGGGGCGGTCGGCAGGGCGTTCGTCGATTCCGTCAAGAAGAAGCTGACCGGCAAGAAGGTGTCGGCCTACGCCGTGAATTACCCTGCCAGCTGGAACTTCTCGAAGTCGACGTCGGCGGGCGCGGTGGACGCCAACAAGCATGTGCAGTACGTGGCGGGGATGTGCCCACAGACCAAGATCGTCCTCGGTGGCATGTCCCAGGGTGCCGGGGTGATCGACCTGATCACCATCGGTAACCGGACGATCTGGTTCTTCACCCCCGTTCCGCTTCCCGCTCCGATGGTCGACCACGTCGTCGCCGTAGCGGTTTTCGCCAACCCCTCACGCGATCAACCGATGCTCGGGCCGCTGACCGAGATCAGCCCCCAGTACGGAGACAGGACCATCGACCTCTGCGCCGACGGAGATCCGTATTGCTCACGCGGGAACAACATGTTTGCCCATTGGTCATATCCGTGGAACGGGATGGTCGACGAGGCAGCGACTTTCGTGGCGCAGCGCGTACTGGGCCGCGACTCCTGAGTGGAATTTGCCGCCTGCCCAATCGTTCTCGGCAGAATCGAGGCCATGTCACCGCCGGACCACCGGCGGGTATCGGTTCGATAACCACGTCGTCGGTCGGCGGCCAGGCGCGCTAGGTTTCTACGACAGGTGGGGGCACCGTTGAGAGTTCGAGGAAAGACGATGTCTCCGAGGTCACCCAGGATCGATCGCGTGGGCGTTGCGACGCTGGCGGTGGGCATGGTCTGGCCGATCGTCGCGAACTGCGCTCCGGCCGCTGCAGAACCCAGTCCGGGCGTGCCCTGTCTGGAATTGGTGCAGGAGGCTGCCCGCGTCGGCATCGCCGGATTCAGCAGCAGTCTCTGAGCGGTTGTGCCGGATCACGACCGCTGAACTGAATGCCGGGCAACGCTATTCGCCGCGACCGGTCTGCTGTTGGAG
>NZ_LMVQ01000339.1 GCF_001545925.1 Mycobacterium sp. NAZ190054
GCAAGGTGAAGGTCAACTTCGCGAAGGGGTCGTCGGTGCGCGATCCGCACAAACTGTTCAACGCGAGCCTGCAGGCCCCCGTCGGGCGTTCCATCGATCTGCGCGAAGACGACGAGCTGGAGGCCGATGCGTTCAAGGAGTTGATCCACGAGGCGGTCAGGGTCAACCGCAGCAAGTGAAGAACTGATCCGACAGAATCCTGCGGGCGTACGGTTTTTGACAGAAAACCGTTGGTCCGCGTCAGAATCCGTACGTTCGGCGTTCGTCACCCGGCGCCCCAACCCCTGAGGAGTTCAGAACGCGATGGGAACCCTGAGTTACGCCGCGACCGTGTCCCTCGACGGCTACGTCGCCGACGCCGACGGCGATTTCCAGTGGTCGGCCCCCGGGGATCCGGTGTTCGCCTTCCATGTCGACCGCATGGCCGAAGTGTCGACCGAGGTGCTGGGGCGGAAGACCTATGTGCTGATGCAGTACTGGGAGACCGATCCCGTCGACGAGGACTGGACACCGGCCGAGAAGGAGTTCGCCCGGCGCTGGCGGGCCATCGACAAGGTGGTGGTGTCGTCGACCCTGACCGACGATCAGCTCGGGTCGGACCGCGCCCGCCTGATACCCGGCCTGAGCCTGACCGAGTTGCAGCGGATCGTGGGCGATGCGACGGGCACCGTCGAGATCTTCGGGCCCACTGTCGCGGCCGCGGCGATCCGGGCGGGACTGGTCGAGGAGTTCCGGTTCTTCGTGGTTCCGAAGATGGTGGGCGGCGGGTTGCGCGCACTGCCCGACGACGTCCATCTCGACCTGCGTCTCGTCGAGCACAGAATCTTCGACGACGGCACCGCCCTTCTGCACTATTCGCCTCGCTGAGACCGGTGCCGATCAACCGGCGCGCGCGGCGATCGCGGCGTAGGGGCGCGCCTGGTCCGTGCCGGCGCGCCGCACCCGCTCGACCTCGGCGAAGCCCGCCGCCGCCAGCATCCGGGACATGTCGTCGACGGGCCGGCGGTAGGCCGCGGTCACCTTGTGGTCGAAGCGCTCGACCGCCTCGCCGTCGAAGAAGCCCACCACCAGCATTCCGCCCGGCACCGTCATCCGGTGGAACTCGGCGAGAACATGCGCCAGTTCTGTTGTGTCGCAATGTATCAACGAGAACCAGGCCATAACCCCGCCGAGCGCGCCGTCCGGGAGGGCGAGGTTGTGCAGCGATCCGACCGCGAAGTCGAGGTCCGGGCGGCGCGCGCGGGCGCAGGCGACGAACTCCGGCACCAGGTCGACACCGGCCGCGGCCAGACCGAGGTCGGCCAGAAAGGACGTGAGATGACCGGGCCCGCAACCGGCGTCGAGGACGGTACCCGCGCACTCAGCCAGGTTGCGCCGGAGAAACGCGAGGTCTTCGGCAGCCACGCGGTCGACTTCGCCGAACATCCGGATGTAGACGTCGGCCACCTCGGAGTAACGGTGCCTGACGACGGCTTCGGTCATCGCCGCACAGTCTAAGGGGACGCTGATCCGTCCGGTCGTATCCTGAGCTGGTCTGTCCGCGACAGGAGGGGGCGGCACGAGTCCGCAACGCTTTACGGGTCGGCGGGTCCTACCGGGGAGTCAACCGGAAGATCGGGATCTGACGCCCGGTATCGGCCGTCATCTCCCGGTAGTCGGCGTACCCGGCATACACCCGCTCGGCCAGTTCGTAGAGCCGGCGGTATTCGTCCGGGTCGGTGACCTGCTGCGCGGTGAACCGTTCCTGACCGAACTCGCAGTCCGGATGGGCCTTCAGGTTGTGGTACCACTGCGGGTGCGTGCTGCCGCCGAAGTTCGACGCGATCAGGATGACGTCGGATCCGTCGTGGAAGTAGGTCAGCTGAACGACGCGCGGCTTGCCCGATTTGGCGCCGACGGTGCGTAGCGGCGCGTTGACGATCGGCCCCATGTTCACCCGTCCGCCGGTCAGGCGGAACAACAGGGGATCGGTGCGACGGGCGATGTGGCGGGCCATGAACTGGCCGATCCTGGACCGACCGAACCGGACACCCTGGTCGTAGCCGGGACCGCGTCTGCGGTGGGGGTCGACGTAGCGCAGCGGCATCCACGCAACCTACCCGCCGCCTGCGCTCAACCGGCGGGCTTCACCGGCCGGGCAGCCAGGAAAGTCGCCGGCCCGGCCGCCGTCGACGTACAGCGCGCTCGAGCCGGCCGACGGCCAGCAACGCGACAAGACCGGCCGCCTGCCTCACCAGCGCGGCCCGGCCGGTGCGTTGCCGCCACGTCCGGGTCCGCCGCCCGGCGCGTAGACCGAGTCGGTAGCCGATGCACAGTGCCGCGATCAACGACGTGGTCAGCGCCAGCACGGTCATGGGTCCGAGCCTGCACGGTCGCGATTGCGCGGAGATCACGGCGGCGCGTCCATTCGGGACGGCCGGCGGACGGGGGTGGACAGAGGTCCGCTCGTGCAACCCGGCAAACCCGATCGGCGCACGTTAACGTAATGTACCGCTACGGCTGGAGGCGACGGCTACGCGAGGTGCATGGGATGACGGACGTTCTGGGTGGTTCTGACGACGACGAGTCAGCCGGCGAGAACCATCCCGAAGTTCGGTACCTCCATTCGAAGCCGCCGGCACCGAAGATCTACGGATACAACGAGCTGCTGTCCCGCCTCGTCGGCTACCACCTGCAGTCGGTCCAGTTCTTCCCCCGCTACCTGCAGCTGGCCTTCGAATCCGCCGAGGCGCCCGACACTCCGGTGCTGACGTGCGAGGTGTTGCCCGTGGTCGACACCCCGGGCGGTCCGGTCACCAGTCGCCAGCCCGGCTACGCCGACACGTTGCGGTCGCTGATCGGCGAGCCGGTCGTCGAGACCGTCGAGGCGTCCCGTGAAGGTCTCCGGATCTGTTTCGCCCAGGCGGCCGTCACTGTCCGGCCCTCCGTCGCCGAGCTGCGCGGCCCGGTCATCGCGATGCTGTCCGACTTCAACGACGGCAGCTCGGTGAGCTGGCGACCGGGCGGCAGCGCCTTCGAATATCTGGGTTAGCCCTCGTCCGCGCGGTACTCGATGACCGGATCGCGGCTCTGCAGGGATTCGCCGGAGATCACCACCAGCTCGGTCGGGGACAGGCGGTACGTGGTGCCCCCGTTGCGTGCCTCGAAGCCGACGGCCATCGGCCGCACATCGTCGAGCTGCAGCGCTGCGCCGTCGCGCAGGCGGATCCCCTGATACTCGTACGACCCGTCGGTGTCCTCGCACACGACGACGGCGGCACGCTCGGTGCGGGCGATCGCCGCGGCGCGCTGACCGGTGTCACAACGGGCCGTGGTGTCGACGAACCCGAGTGAATCGATCGCGAGGGCCGCAGCGGGCTCCGCCGCCGGACTGGGCGCGGGCCGCGTAGATCGCAGCGGTGTACCCGGCCGGGCCGGACCCGATGATGATGACGTCGTGGACGGTCTCTGAGGAGGTCATGCGTCCCTTTCTGCCTGCGGCGAGAGTTCTCAAGAAC
>NZ_LMVQ01000340.1 GCF_001545925.1 Mycobacterium sp. NAZ190054
GTCCAGCACCGCCAGCGCGACGATCGCGGCGACCACGCACAGCACACCGAGCACCATCACGGCGAGCTTGAGCGCCGTCGGCGTCGTGATGAACCGGGTGTCCACGTCGATGCGGGCGCGCAGCTGCTCGACGAGCGGTGCGACAAGCGCGCGCAGAAGGTCCTCCCTGGCGCGGAAGTGGTAGTACAGAGCGCCTTTCGTGACACCCATCTCGTCGGCGATCATCTGCAGCGAGGTACCCGCGTAGCCGTGGCGGGTGAACAACGTCAGCGCGACGTCGAGCACACGTGCGCGGGCGTTCTGCTGACTGGTCACCTCGACCCCTTCTGCGCGCAGACGACAACTGGCCGATCGCCCAGTAGATTACTGGACGATCGTCTGGTTCGTTATCCCTGAGGAAGGTCCACGCGCATGTTCTCTGCCCTGTCGGACAAGGTCGCCGTGATCACCGGCGGAGCGTCGGGTATCGGCGCCGGCACGGCGCGGACGTTCCTGCAGGCCGGTGCCCGCGTGGTGATCGCCGACATCGACCGCGAGCGCGGCGAGGCGCTCGCCGCGGAACTGGGCCCCGACTGCGCCTTCAAGTACACCGAGGTCGCCGGCCGCGACGACGTGACCGAACTGGTCGCCTACGCCGTGGAGCGCTTCGGCGGGCTGCACATCATGATGAACAACGCCGGCATCTCGGGCCGGATGCAGCCCGAACTGCTCGACGACGATTTCGAGGACTTCGACCGGGTGATGCGGGTGGATCTGCTCGGCGTCATGCTGGGCACACAGATCGCCGCGCGGCACATGAAGGACCACGGCGGTGGATCCATCATCAACACCACGTCCATCGGCGGTATCCAGGCCGGCTGCACCGTGATGACCTACCGGGCGGCCAAGGCGGGCGTCATCCACTTCACCAAGTCCGCGGCGATCGACCTCGCGCGGCACCACATTCGCGTCAACACCATTGCGCCGGGCGGCATCCCGACGGCGATCCTGTCCGCGGCCACCGGCGTGGACGAGGCCGACGAATCGGGCACCACCGCGGCGATCCGCAAGGAGATCGCCGCCGAGCGGCCGCTGCCGATGACGGCGAGCGTCGACGACATCGCCGCGGCCGCGGTGTATCTCGGCAGCGATCATGCCCGTTACGTCACCGGGGTGGTGCTTCCCGTCGACGGCGGTATGACGGCGGGCAATCCGCGGAACCCGTTGCGGGAGTTGATGCTCAGCGCTCGCTGAGCCGGCCGCGACCGCGACCACCCCGTGCCCCCGGCTAACGCGCGACCGACCGCTCGAGCTCTTTGAGCGAGTTCTCCAGGTGCCCCAGGAGCCGCTGCAGGTGGGGAACCTCCCGCCGCGCGCCGACCAACCCGAAGTCGAGGTTGCCGGCGGTGTTCGACAGCGTGATGTTGAGCGCCTGTCCGTCGAGCGCGATCGACAGCGGGTAATTGCCGTCGAGGCGGGCACCTTTCCAGTACATCGTCTCCTGCACACCCGGCACGTTTGAGATGACGATGTTGAACGGGGGCGGCGTGGAGGCGACGAAACCTGGCACCGCACCCAGACCGAGGGCCGCGATGTTGATCGCGGACACGGCCAGCGCCTGTGTCCGCGGCAGTTGGGCGAAGACCTTCTTGTTGTCTCGCATCGACGCTGCGATCGCGTCGAGCCGCTGTGCGGGGTCGTCGAGGTGGGTGGCCAGATTGCACAGCAACGCGCCGACCAGGTTGCCTCCACCCTCGGCGTCCGCCTCCGATCGCATGTTGACCGGGACCATCGCCACCAATGGGGTGTCGGGCAGGGCGTGCTGCTCTTTCAGGTATTCACGTAATGCGCCCGCGCACATGGCCAACACGACATCGTTGAGAGTCACGCCCGCCGCGGTCTTCACGCCACGGATGCGCTCCAGCTCCCAGGACTGCGCCGCCACGCGGCGCGCGCCACCGATGGGCACATTGAACATGGTCTTCGGCGCCCGGAACGGCAGGGTGAGCTCTTGCTCCAGCAGGGCCGCACGCGCGAGTCTCAACGTGGAGGGCGCCAGCCCAGCGATGGAACCGGCCGTGCGGGCGAGCGTCTGCAACGGCGACGACTGCTCACCTGCCTGATGGTGCCGGGGCTTGATGGCCCACAGCACTCGCGCCTCGTCATCGCAGGGATCCGGGGTCAGCGAACGCTGCAGCAGCTTGGCTGCGGACACGCCGTCGAGCAGCGAGTGGTGGAACTTGGTGTAGAGCGCGAATCGCCCGTCGGAGAGCCCCTCGATCACGTGGGCCTCCCACAGCGGCCGGTGGCGGTCGAGAAGGCTGCCGTGCAGGCGGGACGAAAGCTCCAACAGTTCGCGGACCCGACCGGGCCTGGGCAGGGCAGAGCGACGCACGTGGTATTCGAGGTCCACCTCATCGTCGGACGACCAGGCCAGGTTGGTGATACCACCCCACACCCGGGCCGGATGCTTGCGGAAAGTCGGCTGCACGTCGTCGCGCTCGGCGATCGCGTCCCAGGCAAGGCGGACGAAGTCCTCTCCGGAATCCTCGGGGGGCTCGAACAATTGGAGCGCCCCGACATGCATGGGGTGCTCGCGGGACTCGGTCAGCAGGAAGATCGCATCGGTGGGCGAAATCAGCTGCACGGATTCTCCTCCCAGGGCGAAGGCTCGCTAGTGAGTCCCCGGTTGGCACAGCACGCAAACGTCAGCGGGACTACAGCCCCGGCCCCTCATACCCCGCTTGCCCGGATACCACAGCTGACTGGTCACTTCGTCGAACCCGGGCAGCGCCTGCAGGTGCTCCAGCATCCGTGTCGAGTCCGCCGGCGCGAACCCAGGTCGCCAGCGGATCGAAGAACGCGGGGGTCGTGGTGCGTCACCCCCCCGGGCTCAGTTGCGCACGCTGGTATCGACGCGCGGAACCTTGACCTGTGGGTACAGCTGGTCGAGCCACGGATTGTTGCTGTCCCGGCCGTATCCATACCCGAAGCCGTTACGGCTGTCGTTGTCATGTCCACCGAATGACGGCCCGTCGGCCTGCGCAGGTCCGGAGAGACCGACGACCGCCGCGGACAGGGCACCTGCAACCACGCTGAGCAATCCGATTCGCTTCACGGCGCTCGCCTCTTTCCTTCTACTGTTCCGTCAGCGGGTCGAAGCCCGCAATACCTGGTGGAACAGACGAGGGCGCCGATTGATTCCGGTGGAGGCGCTAGCCCGCTACCGCACGCCGGCCTTCGCCACCTCGTCCCGGCCCGCGAGCCGGTCGTCCCAGACCTGGAGCACCTCCGGCGAGGTCTTCGGCGTCAGCAGGCTCGCGACGACGTAGACGATCAGGCTCGCGCCCAGACCGAAATAGATCGGCTCGTTGGCCAGGACGTCGCCGACGACGGCCATGGTGCCCAGCGTGACGACGGTGCCGACGCCCATCGACCACAGCGCGCCCGCACCGGTCGCGCGCTTCCACACGAACCCGCCGAGGATCGCGACCAACAGGCCGCCGAC
>NZ_LMVQ01000341.1 GCF_001545925.1 Mycobacterium sp. NAZ190054
CAGGCCGGCGCCGAGGCTCCCCTCGGGGCCGCCGAGGCCGCGGCCGAACCGGGCGCCTAGCACCGCCCGCCGCGCAGTCCTGTCACGGAACGGCACCGCAGAAGCGCGACGCGCTCTGCGGTGCCGTTGCGCGTGTCGTAACACAAGCAACACACGACGCATACGTAACATCAGTCCGTGCTGTATCGGCGCTCCGCACCTTCGATACTGTTCTCCGCGCTCGCGGCGACAGTGGTGTTGCTGCCGTTGGCGATCTCCGGTGGGGACGACGGTGACGAATCCCCGTCGATGGCCGCTCCCGAAGTGGTTCAACAGCCGCTGACCGACGTCGGCGGCGGCGAGACGATCCGGGAGTTGCACCAGGACACCCCGTTCTCCATGGTCGCGCTGACCGCGCAGGACTTCGGTGCGACGTCGGTGCGGGTGCGCGCCAAGAAAGACGACGGCTCCTGGGGGCCGTGGTACGAGGCCGAACCGCTCGACGGCGTCGGCGCCGACCGGCCCGGCGGGGTACGCGGCACCGATCCCGTCTTCGTCGGGCGCACCACGACCGTGCAGATCGCGGTGAACCGGCCCCCGGACGCACCGCCGACCGGGCCCGCCGCCCCCGCGCGCGAGCCCGACGGCCCCGAACTCGGTTACATCCCCGCCAATGTCGAGCAGCCGTTGCCCCAGAACATCACCGCCGTGTTGATCAGCCCGCCGCAAGCGCCGCCGGACCTGGTCCCGATGCCGAATGCGGCCACCCCCGCGGGGCAGCCGCCGCGCATCATCAACCGTGCCGAATGGGGCGCCGACGAAAGCATGCGATGCGGCGAACCCCGCTATGACAGCAGGGTCCGTGCCGGCGTCGTGCACCACACCGCGGGCAGTAACGAGTACGCACCGCAGGACTCGGCGGGGATCATCCGGTCGATCTACGAGTACCACACCCGCACCCTGGGTTGGTGCGACATCGCCTACAACGCGATGGTGGACAAGTACGGCCAGGTCTTCGAGGGACGCGCAGGCGGGATGGGCCGTCCCGTCGAGGGTGCGCACACCGGGGGCTTCAACCACAACACCTGGGGTGTGGCCATGCTCGGCAACTTCGACGCGGTCCCCCCGACGCCGATCCAGTTGCGCCACACCGCAAGACTTCTGGGATGGGTGCTGGGCCAGTCCGGGGCCGATCCGCTCGGCACCGTGGTGCTCCCGTCCGAGGGCGGTTCGTTCAGCAGGTTCCCGTTCGGGGCGTCACCGACGCTGCCGACGATCTTCGCCCACCGCGACGTCGGCAACACCGAGTGCCCCGGCAACGCGGCCTACGCGCTGATGGGTCAGATCCGTGATATCGCAGCGCGTTTCAACGACCCGCCGGGCCCGGAACAACTGGCCGAGACGCTCCGCGGCGGCGCGATCCACGCGAAATGGGAGTCACTGGGCGGGATGAACAGTTTCCTGGGCCGGCCGACCTCCCCCGAGGCCTCCGGCGAGGGTGCGACACGGTATGTGACCTTCGAGCGCGGCGCGGTGTACTGGTCACCGGAAAGCGGCGCCGAGCCCGTCACAGGTGAGCTCTACAAGGCTTGGGGGGCATTGGGATTCGAGCGCGGCGCGCTGGGTCTTCCGACCAGCGCCGAGATCGCCGAACCGCTGTGGATCGTGCAGAACTTCCAGCACGGCACGCTGAACTTCGACAGGGAGAAGGGCACCGTCACCCGCGTGATCGACGGTGTTCCCGTCGAACTGCCGCGCGACACCGCCGATTCGGCACCGGTTCAACTGGAGCGGTTCACCCCGCCGAGCAACCCGGCCTAGCCCTCGGGACTCAGCCGTGCGCTGAGCTGGGATCTGGAGCGGATGCCCAGTTTCCGGTACACCCGGGTGAGGTTGGTCTCCACGGTCTTGACGCTGACGTACAAGGTGTCGGCGACGTCTTTGTTGCTCATCCCGGAGGCCACGAGTTCGGCGATCCGGCGCTCCGAGTCGGTCAGCTCGGCGCCCGCGGACCGGTCCACGACGTTGATACGGGCCAGCTCACTGCGGGCCCGTTCGGCCCACAGCGGCGTCCCGAGCTGCTCGAACCGCTGCAGCGCCGCGCGGACGGTCCGCGCGGCGGCGTCCCGGCGACGCAGTCTGCGCTGGATGTCACCGAGCACGAGCTCGGTTCGGGCCCGTTCGAACGGCATCGGGAGCCGGTCGTGCTGGGCCATCGCCCGCCCGGCGGCCCGCAGCGCACCGTCCAGATCGCCCTGCGCCGCGGACAGCATCGCCCGGCAACGGCTTCCGACCGCCAGCAGCCACGCCCTGTCCAGCTTGGCCCCGTTCCGTTCGAACGCGTCGATCATCGGCTCGGCGTCACCGTGCCGGCCGAGCGCGATCAGCGCCTCCACCGCATCCGGTACGAACCAGCACCAGATCAGCTCGGTCCCCGAGAACGGCCGGTACAGCTGCAGCAGCGGCGCCGCCGCCTCGGCGGCCGACGCGTAATCACCGAGCGACACGTCGAGGAACGTCAGCGTCGCACGCGCCCACCCGGTCAGCGACACGTGGCCGGCACCCTGCGCGAGTGCGCTCTGCGCGAGGTCGCGCGCCTGGGCCTGCCGGCCGCGGTATGCGGCCGCCACGGCACGGATGCTCATCGCTATCACCATCGATCCGCCGACCTGCCCGGCCCGCTCCATCAGCTCCTCGGCGTGCCGGTCGGCCTCGTCGTAGCGGCCCCGCCAGACGGCCACCAGGGTGCGGTATCCCGTCACCGCCATCACGTCGTGTTCGGCGCCCCGCTCCCGGCACCGCGCGGCGATATCGGCGAGCTCCCGGTCGGCCTCCGGTAACCGCCCGGTGACGGCGCGCATCACGGCTCGGACGGCGCCGGCGCGGAACGGGATCGGCACCTCACCGTCGGCGTCCTCCAGCTCGACCGCACGCTGCAGCGCCGCCTCGTCGAGACCTCCGCCGGCCTGGCAGTTGACGTACACCCACATCGCCAGCGCCTGGCTGGTCAGCGACGGTACGCCGGCGCGCTCGGCGACTTCGACGGCCCGGCCCACCGACTCGATCTGACGGTCGAACGCCCCGACCACCCCCTGGGCGAAGGAGAGCATCAGCAACGACGGGACGTGCACGGCGTCGTGGCCGCCGCCGTCGACGCATGCGCGCTCCAGCAGGGTGACCGCCTCGGCGTAGTCGTCGTGGAAGATCCGCACGCCGGCAAGCAGATTCAACGCGACCGCGCGCAACACACCGGGCGGCAAGTCGTCGATCACACCGTCGAGCAGCGCGGCGGCCCGTGCCGTCTCGCCCGCGGCGTGATGGTGTTCGGCGGCGCGGATCCGGCGTGACACCGTGTCACCGCCGAGCCGGATCGCCAGCTCCATGAACTCGGCGGCCGCCGCGGACGCGCCGCGGGCCCGGGC
>NZ_LMVQ01000342.1 GCF_001545925.1 Mycobacterium sp. NAZ190054
ATCGACGCAGACTTCACTCCGCGCTCGGCTACCGCACACCGCATGAAGTCCGCACCGAATATATGAATTCACAGCTCGCGGCTTAATTCCCGCGAAATCCGCAGTCTGAAAAACGCGGAGCAGGCCATACGCCACACACAGCAGTATCAGGTTGACGGCCACGACGATGGTGAACAGCACGGTGGGGTTCAGTGCGATGCCGGCTGATTGCGCGGTGCCGTAACTCACCACGCCGAACAGGCTGGTCGGGGCGAATGCGCCGGCGCTGACCCCGGTGCCCAGGGCCAGACCCATGAGCATCGAGTCGATGCCGCGGTGCTGGGCGGCCGACATGGCGATGGGGAACATCACGATGGCGGCGAACGGATTTCCCATCGCCGCGATGAGTGCGGTCAGCGCGAAGAACACCAGCGGTAGCAGTGTCACGCGGTCACCGACGCGGCGCAGGGCTGCGTCGATCAACCGGTCGATTGTGCCGTTGGACTGGGCGATGCCGAAGAAGAAGGTGATCCCGACCAACAGGATCACGATGTTGATGGGGAAGGCGGTGTACACCTCCGCAAGCGGCATCCCGGCGAGGAACACCCCCACCAGTGCGGCGGCGGCGAACATGAGGATCCCGATGTTGATCCCGCGAGAGAATCCGAGCGCCAGGACCGCTGCGCACAGCAGCAGTGCGATGACTTGCTGGGCCACGACGTCTCACTTTCTGATGATTGGGTGCAAGTATCGCCGGGCAGGCGGCCCGACGGGCTGGGTCAGCGAGATGGCCGCCGGCGGCCTTGCGGGAGGCGTGGGGGGTTGCGCTCGCACGAAACTGACCGTCCGGTTGCCCGCGACGGCTGATCGACGCTCTCTGTGGTGAAGTGGGTGCGGCTGCCAGAGCTACGGTGTGGTGGGCCGTGGCGGGAACACCGGGGGGCGTTTGTCGCGGCGTGCGGCGAGTACTTCGGTGAACTCGGCGGATTCCAGTTGCGCTGCCATCGCGGTTTCCTCTTCGCGCATCCGGGTGAGCACAGCGCGGTTGGTTGAGCGGCTCAGAGTCTTGGTGTTGCGGGCAGCCCCGGGAGCTTTGGCGGCGAGCGCAGTGCCCACCGTGATCGCTTTCTCCAGCGGCGCAGCGCTCACTTCGTTGATCAGTCCCCACGCTGCGGCCTCGTCCGCGGTGAGCTTGCGTCCGCCGAGCAGCATGTCCGCAGCGCGTCGTGCGCCGATGAGCTGGGGCAGTAGCAGCGTCGAGGCGGCTTCAGGAACCAGCCCGATGTCGACGAAAGGAGTCTGGAATGTCGCGGCCGGATCGGCATAGACGAGATCGCAGTGCAGCAACATGGTGACACCCACACCGACAGCCAGGCCGTTGACGGCGGCGATGAGCGGCACCGCGATACCGGCGATAGCACGCAGGAATTGCTGCACCGGTGCCAGCCCGTCGGGGTCGAGGGCGAAATCGTGCAGATCGTTTCCGGCCGAAAAGGCCGCGCCCGAACCGGTGAGGATCACCGCGCGGACCTCGGTGTCGCGATCTGCTGCCAGCAGAGCCTCGGCCAGGGCCGCGTACATGTCCTGGGTGATCGCGTTGTACTTGTGCGGGCGGTTCATACGGATGATCGTCACGTGACCGGTCCGCTCGACGGCGATGAGATCCGGACCGGTGTCGTCGGACAGGGGTGCGTCAGATGAGGGATGCGGCGGCATTGCCTACCTTTCGATGGGGTGCGCGGGCGCGGCCGCGCACGGAATGGCCTCGCCGGAACAGAACGCGGAGCGGTTCTGTGACAACGCATCTCGGATAGCGGGGCCGTCCTCGTCGAGAAGCGGTGCACGCCGATCCGGGAGGGCCGGTGTGCGGGAGAACTTCAGCGGCTGCCCGGCCACTGCCGGTGCGGTGGTCGTGCCGGGTTGCTCCAAGTGGATCACCATGTCGCGGGCGGCGACGTGGGGGTCGGCCATGATCTCGGCAGCGTCGCGGACCGCGCCGACCGGGACATGACCGCCGAGGATGTCGAGGATCTCGGCTTTGGAGCGAATGGCGGTCCACGCCGCGAGCAGGCCGAAGATCTCGTCGCGGCGGGCCACCCGTTGCAGATTGGTGGCCAGCGCGGCATCAGCGGCCAGGTCGGGGCGGTCGATCAGTGCGCACAGCGTGCGCCACCTCACGTCGCTGGGGGCGGCGATCGTCACCCAGCCGTCGAGGGCGGGCAGCACGTCGTAGGGACTCCATACGGGGTGTTTATTGCCTTCGGGTTTGGCGACGATGCCGGCGTAGGAATGCTGGTAGACGATGCGCTCACACAGTGCCAACACTGCGTCGTACATGGCGATGTCGACGAATTGGCCCTGCCCGGTACTGCGTGCTTCATACAGCGCCGAGGTGATGCCCAGCGCCAGCAGTGCCCCGGGGAAGATGTCGCCGATACCGGGCCCGACTTTGATCGGGTCTCCGTTCTCGGTGCCGGTGATCCCCATGATCCCGGCCATCGCTTGCACCACCACATCGAAGGCCGGCCAGCCTTGGTAGGGGCTCTGCCCAGAGCGGGCGTCGCCGAAGCCGCGGACGGTGGCGTAGATCAGCCGGGAGTTGTCGTCGCGCAGCACTTCGTAGGACAACCCGAGCCGTTCCATCACTCCGGCGCTGAAGTTCTCCACCACGACGTCGGCTTCAGCGGCGAGGCTGCGGAACACCGCGGCGTCCGCGGCGGTCTTGAGATCCAAGACGATGCTGCGTTTGCCGCGGTTGACGCTTTGGAAGTAGCCACCGAAGGCACGGGTGGCGTCGTCGGGGTGGAAGGGGCCGGCGCGGCGGGACAGGTCCCCGGCGGGCGACTCTACTTTGAGGACATCGGCGCCCAGGTCGGCCAGCAGCATTGTGGTATACGGGCCGGCCAGAGCGTGGGTGAGGTCGACGACCTTCACACCGTGGAGGGGGCCTGCGCTCACGACGCCACGATCGAGTCGAGCAGCGGCAGGAAATGTTTCTTGAGGACTTCGGGGTTCTCCGACATCGAGAAGTGACCGACACCTTCCATCAGGGTGTAGGTGGCGCCCTCGACCTCGGCGGCCAGCGCCTGACAACGCGCGGGAGGCGATGGCCAATCATATTCGGCGGCAACGACATGCAGCGCGGTCTGGGTGGTGTCGATGGTCTTGGCGGTCTCGCTGAGGTCGTGTTCGACGAAGTAGTGAAGCGCCCCGGGTTTGATACACACTCGGTTATTGGTGTGCAGCCGATGGGTGGGCTGTGTTTGTAGCGTAGTAGACCTGCTCGTATTCGATCGGTGGGATGCGGCCCAGACGGTGCATGAGCCTG
>NZ_LMVQ01000343.1 GCF_001545925.1 Mycobacterium sp. NAZ190054
TGCGGGCCGGCCCCGGGGTGTCGGGTCCCACGTCGAGGAAGTGGTGCAGATCGGCGACCAACATAACCTGGTCACTGTAGCCGCCGCAGGGTGTAGGCGCGGGTTAGCTGCGGGTGGACTCAGTGGCCGGTGACTCGGCGGGCGGCAACCTCGCCGCCGTGGTCGCGCAGTCGGCCCGCGACGCGGGTGTCCCGTTGCGCTTCCAACTGCTGTGGTATCCGTCGACCACATTCGACACCTCGCTGCCGTCGTTCACCGAGAACGCCGACGCGCCCATTCTCGACCTGGCCGCGTGCAAGGGATTCACCCGCTGGTATGTCGGCGACACCGACCTGTCCGACCCGCCGGTCACGCTGGTGCCGGCCCGGGGTGAACTCGCCGGTCTCCCACCGGCCTACATCGCCGTCGCCGGCCACGACCCGTTGCGCGACGACGGCCTGCGCTACGCCGAGCTGCTCACCGCGGCCGGCGTACCGGTCGAGGTGGACCTCGCGGAGTCACTGGTCCACGGCTACCTCGGCTACGCGGGCATCGTTCCGGCCGCGACCGAGGCCACCGAACGCGGGTTGGCCGCCTTGCGGTCGGCGCTGAAATAGGGGGTGCCCGGTATGCCGGACTTCGAGGCGGTGATCGTCGGGGCGGGGTTCTCCGGGATCGGCACGGCCATCGCCCTGGACCGGCGCGGGATCACCGACTACCTGATCGTCGAGGCCGGCGACGAGCCCGGCGGGACGTGGTACTGGAACACCTATCCGGGTATCGCGGTCGACATCCCGTCGTTCTCCTACCAGTTCTCGTTCGAACAGAGCACCGCCTGGTCGCGCACCTACGCACCGGGCGATGAACTCAAGGCCTACGCCGAGCACTGCGTCGACAAGTACGGGCTGCGCGCCAAGACCCGATTCGCGACGACCGTCCGCTCCGCGGATTTCGATGACTCACAACGCCTCTGGCGTCTGGCACTGGATTCGCCCGACGGACCGCGCACACTGACGGCGCGGTTCCTGATCAACGCCGGCGGGGTGCTGACCGTGCCGAAACCGCCCGAGATCCCGGGCGTGGACTCGTTCGCCGGGGTGACGATGCACACCGCACGCTGGGATCACGGCCGGGACCTGCGCGACGCGCGTGTCGCCGTCATCGGCACCGGCGCCTCGGCGGTCCAGGTGATCCCCGAGATCGCGCCGATCGTCGAACATCTCACCGTATTTCAGCGCACGCCGATCTGGTGCTTCCCGAAGTTCGACGTCCCGCTGTCGGCGGCGGCGCGGACCGTGATGCGGCTGCCGTTGGGCCGGACCGTGCAACGACTGCTCAGCCAGGCCTACGTGGAGGTGACGTTCCCGCTGGCGGCCCAGTACTTCACGGTCAACCCGATGGCGAAGCGGATGGGCGCGGTGGGGCGGGCGTACCTGCGCAAGCAGGTCCACGACCCCGTCGTCCGCGACAAACTCACGCCGCGGTACGCCGTCGGCTGCAAGCGGCCGGGTTTCCACAACACCTACCTGTCGACGTTCAACCGCGACAACGTCGAGTTGGTGACCGAGCCGATCGACGAGATCACCGGTGCCGGCGTCGTCACCGACGACGGCGCCCTGCGCGAGATCGACGTGTTGATCCTGGCGACGGGCTTCAAGGTGATGGACACCGACAGCGTTCCGACGTTCCCGGTGACCGGTCCGGGCGGCCGCTCGCTGGCCCGGTTCTGGGACCAGAACCGGCTGCAGGCCTACGAGGGAGTCAGCATTCCGGGCTTCCCGAACTTCTTCACCGTCTTCGGCCCGTACGGCTACGTCGGCTCGTCGTACTTCGCGCTGATCGAGGCGCAGACCCGCCACATCGTGCGGTGCCTGACCGCGGCCCGCCGGCGCGGCGCGGTCAGGGTGGAGGTCCGCCAGCAGGCCAACGACCGGTATTTCGCGGAGATGATGCGCAAGCGGCACCGCCAGATCTTCTGGCAGGACAGCTGCCGGTTGGCCAACAGCTACTATTTCGACGCCCACGGCGACGTGCCGTTGCGGCCCGCCAGCACGTTGGAGGCGTACTGGCGGAGCCGGCGCTTTCCGCTGGAAGACTACGAATTCGTCTCTTAGACAGCCGCTTTGAGGTCCTCGACCTTGTTCAGCTGCTCCCACGGCAGCTCGACGTCGGTGCGGCCGAAGTGACCGTACGCCGCGGTCGGCGCGTAGATCGGGCGCAGCAGGTCCAGGTCGCGGATGATCGCGCCGGGACGCAGGTCGAACACCTCGCCGATGGCCTTCTCGATCTTGACCGGGTCGACGGTCTCCGAGCCGAAGGTCTCGACGAACAGGCCGACCGGGGCGGCCTTGCCGATCGCGTAGGCGACCTGAACCTCGACGCGCTCGGCCAGCCCGGCCGCGACGACGTTCTTGGCCACCCAGCGCATCGCGTACGCGGCCGAGCGGTCCACCTTGGACGGATCCTTGCCGGAGAACGCGCCGCCGCCGTGGCGGGCCCAGCCGCCGTAGGTGTCGACGATGATCTTGCGCCCGGTCAGGCCGGCGTCACCCATCGGCCCGCCCAGGACGAACTTGCCGGTCGGGTTGACCAGGATGCGCGGGGCGGAGGTGTCCAGGGTGTCGTGACCCAGTTCGGTCAGCACGGTGTCGATCACGTGCTGCTTGATGTCCGGGGTCAGCTGCCCGTCGAGGTCGATGCCGTCGGCGTGCTGGGTGGACAGCACCACGGTGTCGAGCCGCACCGGGGTGGTGCCGTCGTACTGCACGGTGACCTGGGTCTTGCCGTCCGGGCGCAGGTAGTTCAGCGTGCCGTTCTTGCGGACCTCGGTCAGCTTGCGCGACAGCCGGTGGGCCAGCGCGATCGGCAGCGGCATCAGCTCGGGGGTGTCGGCGATCGCGTAGCCGAACATCAGGCCCTGGTCGCCGGCGCCCTGGGCGTCCAACGGGTCGCCCGCACCCTCGACGCGGGTTTCGTGGGCGGTGTCCACGCCCTGCGCGATGTCCGGTGACTGGGCGCCGATACCGATGTTCACACCGCACGTCAGGCCGTCGAAGCCCTTCTCCGAGCTGTCGTAGCCGATCTCCAGGATCCGCTGCCGGACGGTGTTGGTGATGTCGGCGAACGCCGTCTTGGCGGCCGTGGTGACCTCACCGACCACGTGCACCTGGCCGGTCGTCACCAGTGTCTCCACCGCGACGCGGGATTTCGGATCGTCGGCGAGCAACGCGTCGAGCACCGAGTCGCTGATGGCGTCACAGATCTTGTCGGGGTGTCCCTCGGTCACCGACTCA
>NZ_LMVQ01000344.1 GCF_001545925.1 Mycobacterium sp. NAZ190054
GCGGATGGGCGGCCCAGGCCCTGTCGGACCGGCCGGCGGCGCCTCCCGGCACGAGGCTGCTGGTGGAGGGCCGGGTCGGGGTCTCGGTGCCCGCGTCCTGGACCGTCGAGCGCGTCACGGCCGGACCGGGATCGGCGCGGGTCCGGGTCGCTGACGGCGGAGGCCTGCCCGCCCTGCACATCACGCAGGCCGACGGGGTTCCGGCCACCGTCCCCGAGGTCGCCGAAACACTCTGGAAGGCAATCGAATCGGAGACTCCCGGGGTGTTCGTGGACTTCGACGCCGGCGGTGAGCGTGCCGGCAGACCCGTGGTCACCTACCTGGAGCGGCGGACCGACAGCCAGACCCGGTGGAGCGTGCTGGTCGACGGCACGCTGCGCATCGCGATCGGCTGCCAGAGTGCGCCCGGACAGCAGTCCGCGGTCGAGGGCGTGTGCGACGAGGCGGTGCGCTCGGCCCGCGCCGTGCGGTGAATTGCACGACGATGGAACCGAACTCGGACCCGGTGCGTCCAACTTGTATATCGCGATCCGAGGCTACGAGAGGACTCCACATGCCGACACCGTCAGGGCCCGCCGGGGCTGCGCTCACCACCGACTTCGACCTCATGCTGGCGGTCGCCGGCAAGACCGACGCCCGCAACGAGGAGATCCGGGCGATGCTGGGTTCGTTCATCGGCGCGATGAGCAACGTGCCGCCGTCGGTGTGGGGCGGGGTCGCCGCGGTCCGGTTCCGCGACGTGGTCGAGCGCTGGAACGCCGAGTCGCTGAAACTGCATGCCGCGCTGCAACGTATCGCCGAGACGATCCGGGACAACGAGCGCGTGCTGCGTGAGGTGGCCGACGGTCACTCGCAGCGGATCGCCTCCGTCGCGGCGCAGCTTTAGGAGGTGACGAACATGGCCGGCACGCTGTCCTACGACTTCGGCGAGATCGAGTACACCGTCCGCCAGGAGATCCATCGCACCTCCGCGCGCCTCAACGGCGCCCTGGACGATCTGCGCGCCCAGATCGCCCCGTTGCAGGCGACGTGGACCCGTGAGTCCGCCGAGGCGTACCGCGTCGAGCAGGCCCGCTGGGAACAGTCGGCGGCGGCGCTCAACGAGATCCTGATCAGCCTGGGCAACGCGGTACGTGACGGCGCGGACGACGTCGCCGACACCGACCGCAGGGCCGCCAACGCCTGGGGCGCCTGACGCCTCACCGGGACTGCGCGGCCCCCGGGAGGAGGGGAGCCGATCGGGGGCCGCGCAGTACTCCCTCCGCCGACGCTGCGTTAGGGTGGCTGTGGTGGCGGACACAAAGGAACGCCGGGTGGCGACCTCTGAAGCTTCGGTCGGACGGGCATCGGCCCGCCCGACGTCCAGGCGGCTGCGCGCTGTCCACGAACTCTTCGTCGCCGGAAAGATCGACGCGACCAGCCTCGACTCCACCGCGGTGCGCCCGGTCGTCGCGCAGAGCTGGCAGCGCAGTCTGGCCGGCGGTGTCGATCCGGACCTCGCCGGTGCGCGGGCCGCCGTCACCGCGATCGAGAGGCTGCGCGAGACCCATCCACTGGCGCCGGCACTGCCGGTCATCCGGCGGCTGCTCGTCGACGACGCCGTCGACTCGGGCGTTGTGGTCGCGGTCAGCGCCGCCGACGGCACGCTGTTGTGGGTCGAGGGCGACCCGACCGCATGCCGCAAGGCCGAGGCGATGAACTTCGTCCCCGGCGCCGACTGGAGCGAGCGCAGCGCGGGCACCAACGCGCCCGGCACCGCGCTGACGCTGGACCGCGAGCTGCAGATCCGCGGCTCGGAACACTTCACCCGCATCGTGCAGCCGTGGAGCTGCACGGCGGTGCCGGTGCACGACCCCGCCACCGGCGCGCTGCTGGGTGCGATCGACCTGACCGGCGGCGAGCAGGTCGCCTCGGCGCAGACGCTGGCCCTGGTGCGGGCCACCGCGGTGGCCGTCGAGAACCACCTCGCGCTGCTGCGGGTGTCGGACGTCGGCGTCGAACCGGCCGCGCGCAGACCACACCTGGTCGTGCTCGGCGGTGACCGGCCGCGCTGGGTGACCACCGACCGGCACGGCCATCTTCAGGCCACCCAGCTGACGGGCCGGCACGCCGACATCCTGGTCCTGCTCAGCCGCCATCCCGAAGGACTGTCGGCCGATCATCTGGCGTTGCTGCTCGACGACAAGGACCTCGACGTCGTCACCGTCCGCGCCGAGATGTCACGGCTGCGCAAGGTCGTCGGCGCCGAGAACCTCGCCTCCCGTCCGTACCGGCTGTCGACGGCGATCACCAGCGACATCGGTGAGGTGTTCGACGACCTCGACGCCGGTGACGTCGAATCCGCGCTCGCCCGCTACCCCGGCCCGCTGCTCACCCAGTCGGTGTCGCCGGCGATCGCGCGACTGCGCACCCAACTGTCGGCCACGCTGCGCGACGCCGTGCTCGCCGTGAGCAGACAGGGCCGCACGGACCTGTTGCGGCGCTGGCTCGACCTGCCCGAAGGCCGTGACGACCGCGAGGGCTGGCAGGCGCTGCGCGACAGCACCGGGCTCACCGCGGTGGCCAGGGCCCGCGCCCGCGGACATCTCGCCGGCCTGGACTTCGAGCTCGGCTGAAAACCTGAGCAACGGCGCAGAAGCCCAGCTCAGCCGCCGTCGAAAAGCGAGTTGCCAACGCCGTCAATGTGATTCGACGATAGCGGCATGGACATCGAGAGCTACGCCGCGTTCCTCCCCGACACCTACACCTCCTCGCTGACCCCGCCGACCACCACGTGGTGGCTCTGGCGGGGCCGCACCGTACACATCGCACGCGCCCCGGTCCCGGACGCGCCGGTGCGCGCCATGGTCATCCACGGCGGCGGTGGATACAGCGGCGCGCTCTGGCCCGTGACCGCGATCGCGGCCGGCCGCGGCATCGAGATGCTCGCCCCCGATCTGCCCTTGTACGGCGACACCGTCGAACCGGATCCGGCCGGAGTGCGCTACCACGACTGGATCGAGTTGCTCTGTGACCTGGTGGCCGCCGAACGGGCCGCTGATCCGCGACCACTGATCCTGTTCGGCGCCAGCATGGGCGGCATGCTGGCCTACGAGGTCGCCGCCCGCACGCGAGACGTCGCCGCGGTGGTGGCGACCTGCCTGCTCGACGTCGGGTCCGACATCCCCGACCGGTTGCCCGCCGACCACCCCATGGCGGGACACCTCGACGTGTACCAGTGGTTGACGGTGTTGCAGGAGTACCTGGTGATCTGCC
>NZ_LMVQ01000345.1 GCF_001545925.1 Mycobacterium sp. NAZ190054
TGCATGCCCATCACCTCCGGCATTGGGAAGACGGCGGGGCCACCGAGTTGGACAACCTGGTGCTGGTGTGTCCGTTTCATCATCGGCTGCATCACCGCGGCGGTATCACCCTGACCGGGCCGGCGCACCGGTTGACCGTCACCGACAGTGCCGGCCGAAAACTCGAACCCGGCTCGCTGGCCCGTCCACCGACCACCGCGCCACCGCAGGTCGGGCCCTACCGCGGACCTTCCGGCGAACGCGCCCAATGGTGGTGGTACACACCATTCGAACCCCCACCACCCACCACCAACTAGATGGCACCGGGTGCGCGGTGGTCCGCCTACTGAACGGGGCAGGCGTACTTGTGGGCGACCTCCATCACCCGTTGCTGCGCGCCGGGGCCGATGACCCCTTGAGCAGCCAGCTCCAATCCGATGTATCCGGGTATGCCGCCCACGCACGCCTGGTGAGCGACGCGCCATGCGGTGTCGGGATTCAGGTTGTAGCCATTGCGCTGCAGACCCTGCATGTAGCCGTCGAACTCCGGTGTGCCCTGTTCCGGAATTCCGTAGGCGGTGCCTGCCGTGGCGACAGCGACGACCACCGCCGCGACAAGAGGTGCGATCACACGTCTCAACGTCGTCTCCTACGGGCGTTTCCACCGGTTACCGCCTACACGTTCGCATACTCCGCCCCGTCCGGAACTCGAAACGGCTGTTTGCTGTTACTGCATCGCGCCGAACCGAACGGCGCGGTCCCAGCCGGTCAGGCGCTTCGCAGCACCGGCTTTCCGGAATGCGCAGTATCGCCTCGTCCTAGACTGGCCGGGTGGCGAAGTTGCAGTTAGTCCAGGAACCCGACGCCGACGCGCTGCTGGAGGACAATCCGTTCGCGTTGCTGGTCGGGATGCTTCTCGATCAGCAGATCCCGATGGAGGTGGCGTTCGGCGGCCCGAAGAAGATCGCCGACCGGATCGGCGGCTTCGACGCACAGCTGATCGCCGACCAGGACCCCGAGAAGTTCGCGGCGCTGTGCGCGCAAACCCCTGCGGTGCACCGGTTTCCGGGTTCGATGGCCAAGCGGGTGCAGGCGCTGGCGCAGGTGATCGTCGACGAATACGGCGGCGATGCGACGGCGCTGTGGTCCGACGGCGCCGACGGTGCCGACGTGCTGCGCAGGCTCAAGGCGCTGCCGGGCTTCGGTGAACAGAAGGCCAAGATCTTCCTGGCGCTGCTGGGCAAGCAGTACGGCGTCACCCCGAAAGGCTGGCGGGCCGCGGCCGGTGACTACGGCAAGGCCGGCACGCACATGTCGGTCGCGGACGTGAAAGATCCGGGCTCGCTGCAGAAGGTGCGCGCGTACAAGAAAGAGGCCAAGGCGGCAGCGAAGGCTTGACGGCCCGGCCCCGGCGCCGAGGCCAGATCGCCGAGCGCGCCCGGATCATGCTCGGTGCGCTGTCTCGGCCGGGCCCGCGACGTCGAGAGCCGCCAGGTCGGTGAGGATGCGCGCCACGACACGTCCGGTCGACGTGGCGGTGTCGAGCCCGTTACGCAGGCAGCGCAGCGTGATCCCGCGGCCGGTGAGATCGGCGACCGTCTGCGCCACCTCCGCCGCGGAGCGGCCCAGCCGCTCGATCGCCGCCACCACCACGACGTCGCCGCCGCGTGCATAGCTGAGCAGGGCCACCAACCCGGCCCGCGTCTTGTCCACCGACCCCGTCGTCTTGTCGGTGAAGATCCGGCGCGGGTCCACTCCCGCCGCCGCCAGCTCGGCGAGTTGCTCGTCGAGGTCCCCGTTCGCGGCCGTGGCATAACCCAGCGTGACCGTCACCGCTCCAAGGTCTCATGGCCCGCGCGCGCCGTCACAGAGACTCGCCGTCGAACCTCTCCCGGGTGGCGAACTGCGCGACCGTCCTGCGGGTCAGCCGGGTGACCTGACGCCGCGGCCTGCCCAACGGCACCACCGCGGCGACGGCGTGGTCGGCAGGGATACCCAACAGCGCCTGCACGCGCGGCTCCTCGGCGACGGCCATCGTCGTCAGCACCCCGCCGTAGCCCTCGTTGCGCGCGGCGAGCAACACGTTCCACACGAACGGATACACCGACGCGCCGGCGATCAGGCCGACGCGGTCGAGGTCCTGGTCCATCGCGGCGACCACGGCGAGGTCGACGCACACCACCAGCACGACAGCCGAGGTGAGCAACGGCGCCGACATGTCGGCCGGCACCTCGGTCGCGGCGAGTTGCTCGGCGGTCACCTGCATGGGGTGCAACGGATTCCACGGGCCCTCGCCGTTGCGCTTCTGCGCGAGGTACCGGCGCGCGCCGGTCTCGCACAACGCGGCGAGCGCTGCCCGCGTGTCCGTGTCCCGCAGCGCGATCACGTGCACGCCCTGCCGGTTGCCCCCGGTCGGCGCGAACCTCGCGTTGTCCAGGATCCGGTGCAGGACGTCGTCGGGAAGCGGATCGTCGGTGAACTCTCGGACCGCTCCGGTGGTGCGCATGACGTCGTACAACTCCATGTTGACGATCTTGTCTCATCGCGCGCCGGGGGCTGTGTCATTGTGAACCCATGAAGACTCACCTCAACTGCCCGTGCGGCGAAGCGATCACCGGTAAGGACGAGGACGACCTCGTGGAGCAGGCCCAGAAGCACCTGTCCGAGGTGCACCCCGGTCGCGACTACGACCGCGAGGCGATCCTGTTCATGGCCTACTGACCCACCCGCGAACGTGCATCCCGGGTAGTCGAGCGAGGGCTTGGACTACCGGGCTCGCACGTTCGCGGCGCGGTCGGGCTGGTCAAGGGACGACGGTCGAACCGATCGTCGGCATGAACTGGCACTGCTTCTCGGTCGTGGTCACCTGACCGAAGATCGTCGACATGATGCTGCCGGAGCCGGTGTCGGCGATGGCGGTCAGTGTCGTCGGCCCGTCGGGATTCATGTCGGGGCGCGGCTTGAGGGTGACGCTGCCGGACTTGCCGGTCGTCAGGTTCACCCATGTCGCGTTCAGCGGCAGCTTCTGCTCGGCCGCCGGACCGGGCGTACCGATCGCGGTGAACACGTAGGCCGTCTGGCCGGGGCCGGGACCGGGCAGCGGGATCGTCGCCGGGCCGGCCACCGAGATCGCGGTCGCGAGCACGTTGCCGCCGCTGTTCACCCCGCTGTCGGCCCTGCCGTGACGTCCTGAGCGAACCCACCACCCGAAATCACCGATGTATTGGGGGATCATGTCAACGACCCGGCTCATGTCAACGAGGGCGACGATGCT
>NZ_LMVQ01000346.1 GCF_001545925.1 Mycobacterium sp. NAZ190054
CCGTCCGCCCCGACGGCGACAATTACGTCGTCGACGGCGATTTCACCCTCAAGGGGGTCACCCGCCCGATCTCTCTGATCGTCGAGTTCAACGGCGTGAACCCCGAGACGTCGTCGTCGGCGCCGAGCAGGGCGGGCAGTCGCTCGGTGAACTCCGCCGCGCCCGGACCCCATGCTTCGCAGTCGACGGTGCCGGGAGCGCTGGGGCTCAGCCGCGCCGTGACCGCTCCGCTGCGCATCAGACTGGTCCGCCAGATCGCCCCGTCGGCGGCGTCGTGGTAGCAGGGGTCGCCCCGTCCGCGGCGCAGCGGGGACAGCGTCCATCCAGTATTCACGGGGCCGGCGAACACCACGCTGGCCGAGATCACCAGGACAGCCTAGGACTCGATACCGACATCGGCCTTGTCCGCGTAGAACGCGACGTGGCCGGCGATCTGCGCGACGGCGGGATACGGCTCGGGGTAGGTCCAGATCGCGTCGGCGACGGTCTGCCCGCCCGCGACGAGGTCGAAGTAGCCGGCCTCGCCCTTGTACGGGCAATAGGTTGCCGTGGCGCTGGGACGGAGCCGGTCGGCCTGCACATCTGCCAGCGGAATGTATTGCACCGCAGGCAAAGACGCCTCCTGCAGGGTCAGCGCGGCGTCCGTCTCGGCGACGACCTCGCCGTTCACCCGGACGACGACGTGGCGGCCGGTCGGCACGACGGTGATGGGATGGGCCGGGGAGGGCTCCAGGACAGGGCGTGCGGTCATACGACCATTGAACGCCTGGTCCACGTTCGGGGAAACCGCCCTGGCCGGCCGGCAAAGCGCGCTAGCTTTGCTGCGGAGAGGGGCGGTGGCATGACTGACCGATTCTTGACGTGGCTGAGCGCGGGGGCGCTGGCTGTCGGGGTGTCTGCGGCGGCCCTGGCAGGCGCGGGCGTCGCCGTCGCCGACGACGACGTCGACCCGAACCCCACGTCGTCGCAGACGTCCCCGGAAGAGGAGGCACCGTCCCGCGACGAGGAGGCACCGGCACCTGACGAGTCGGCCGATGCGTCCGACGCCGACGCCGACGCCGACGAGGCAGAGGAACCCGTCGAGGAAGAGCCGGCCGACGATCTCGAGGAAGTCGTCGACGAGGTCGAGACCACGGTCAGGGACAACAGGTCCGAACCCGATCCCGGACCCGAGTCTGAGCCTGACGTCGCGGTCGAGGGCGACGAACCCGCAGAGATCGAGACCCCGACGACCGTGACCGTCACAGAGCAGGAGCCCTCCCCGGCAACCGCGCGGCACGTCATGACGGCACCTGAAGCGTCGCCCGCACCGACGCCGTCGCTGCTCAACGTCGTCGGATCGTTCTTCTGGGGCCTCTTCGACCTCGCGGTGAAACTGGTCGACTTCCCGCCCGCGGTCCCGCCCGGCAGCACACTGACGGCGGGCCGCTCCACACTGCAGATCGACTGCGGCGACGGATACACCGCCGACGCCGACTGGTACTTCCCCACCGAGGGAGAACCCGACAAGTTCATCTACTTCCAGCACGGCTTTCCGGCCCGCGCCGGCTTCTACAACCTCACCCTGGAACAACTCGCCGAACGCAACAACGCGATCGTGGTCGCCCCGTCGATCACCAGCAACATCTTCGCCTGCGACGCCTGCGCGATGAGCGGTGAACCGATGCAGGCCGCCGTGGCATGGCTGTTCGAAGGCGACCGCGCGGCGTTGCTGGCAAGCGCCCGAGCAGCCGGATATCAGGGCTCCCTGCCCGGGCGGTTCGTGATCACGGGTCAGTCGGCGGGCGCGTCGCTGGCGGTGGCCGCTGCGGGCTACTACCACCAGCTCGCCCCGGCCGCCGAGAAAGCGAACATGGTCGGCGTGCTGCTGTACGAGGTCTCCGCCATCGGAGGCGCCACGACGGGCAACGCGCTGGCCAACGCGCTCGACAAGCTGCCCGACGCCGTCCCGGTGCTCAACATCGCGGCGGAACCGAACACGCTGAACTCGCAGGGCAGCGCCAACGCGGTCTTCACCGAGAAGCGGCCGGGCCAGTTCAACGGGGTTCAGCTGATCGGCGGCGCCCACTCGGATGCGTTCCGCAGTTCCACGCTGTTCGGGATTCCGCAGTTCCTGGTGACGGTGTTCTTCGGCGCCTCCACTCCGAACAACGTCGAGGCCGTGCACGTGCTCACCGAGGGCTGGCTCACCGACATGTACGAGGGACGGGTGTACGACCCGGACACCCGCACGGGGATCTACGGCGTCCCGGGCGCTCCCAGCGAGGTCGTCGTCGAGATCCCGACCACCCGGGGACCTGCCCGCGGCTACGTCCTGCCCGCGCGGACACCCGAGCCGTCGCCGTTCGACCGCCTGATCAACGGGTTCTTCGGCTTGCTCAACGCCAACTACTTCGCCGCCTGCGCGGTCGCCCCGGATGCGAGCTACCGGGGGCGGCCGGCGATCCTGTCGGCGACGACGGCGATCGGCGACGTGCGCCTGATGCCGCGGGCCTCGTGCCGGTCGGCGGCCCTGTAGGCCAGGTACATCCCCCGCACGCCCAGCCAGCGCAGCGGCTCCGGTTCCCAGCTCCTGGACCGGTGCCCGACCCACGGCAGCGCGGTCAGCTCCGAATCGCGGTCGAGCACCAGGTCGGTCAGCGTGCGCGCGGCGAGGTTGGTCGCGGTGACGCCGTGGCCGACGTACCCGCCGGCCCAGCCCAGCCCCGTCCGGCTGTCGAAGTCGACGGCCGCCTCCCAGTCGCGGGGCACCGCCAGCACACCGCACCAGCCGTGGGCGATCGGCACGCGGGCCACCTGCGGAAGGATCGCCTTCAGCGTCGCGCCGAGGCGTGCGATGGTGCGTTCGGGCACCCGCCCGTCGCGGTCGGTGCGCGACCCGAACCGGTAGGGCACGCTGCGTCCGCCGATCGCGATCCGGTCGTCGACGGTGCGCTGCGCGTAGAAGAAACCGTGCGCGGTGTCGCCAAGGGTTTCCCGGCCGTGCCATCCGATGTCGTCCCACAGGTCTTCGGGGATCGGGTCGGTCGCGATCATCGAACTGTTCATCGGCAGCCACTGCCGCTTCAGCCCCGGCAGGCCCGCGGTGAAACCTTCGGTGGCGCGCAGCACGACACCGGCGGTGACCGTGCCCGACGGGGTGCACGCGCGACCGGGGCGGATCTCGGTGACCGGGGAGCGCTCGTGGACGACGACCCCGAGCCGCTCCACCGCGTCGGCCAGGCCGCGAACCAGACGTGCCGGCTGGATCCTGGCGCAGTGCGGATTGTGGTAGGCGGCGACCACACCGTCGAGCCGGATACGTTGCGCCGCTTCGCTCGCGGTCAGCGCCTCGACGCCGTCGACCCCCCAGCGGCGTTCGGCCTCCAGCGCCGCCGCCAGCCGGGTCGCCTGCGCGGCGTTACGCGCCACCTCCAGGGTGCCGCCCTTGACGATGCCGGCGTCGATGCCTTCACGCCCGGCGACCTCGATCACCTCGTCCACCGCGGCGTTCAGCGCACGCTGCCAGGCGGTCACCCCGTCCCGGCCGTACCGGCGCGCCATGCGTTCGCGGTCACCGGGGACCAGGCCCGACAACCATCCGCCGTTGCGTCCCGAAGCGCCGTAGCCGGCGAAACGCGCCTCCAGCACGACGATGCGCAGCGACGGGTCCGCGCGTTTGAGGTAGTACGCGGTCCAGAGCCCGGTGTACCCGGCGCCGACGATGCAGACGTCGGCGTCGCGGCTACCGGGCAGCGGCGCGCGACTGATCGGCAGCCCGTCGAACCAGTGGGACACATGACCGTTCACCGGCGAGCGCGTAGGCACACCGAGATTGTCGCAGCAGAGCCCCGGATCAGAACGCGTAGCGGTGGAACTGCGCCACGGTGCGCACGCCGGGGATGCGGTTCATCGCCGCGCCCATCGCCCGGTAGACACCGGGCACGCGACCGAACTCATCCGATTCGAACACCGGGATCCACTGCAGCAACCGGGTTCCCGCCACCGCCTCCAGAATGTCCTGCGGGCCGTTGACGGCCCAGCGCATGGTCGATCCGGACCGCCGCACCACCGCGTTGACGCGCTGGGTCTTGATGCCCAGCCAGTTGAACGAGTCGAATTGCAGCTCACCGGAAGGGAATCGGTCGACGATGCGACGCAGCAAGGCCACCCCGTCGGCCTCGGTGAGGTACATGGTGAGCCCCTCACCGATCACGAGGGTGGGTTTGTCGTCCGGGATGTCGAGGAGCCAGGCGGGGTCGGTCACCGATGCGCCGACGACGTGGTAGCGCGAACCTGCCGGGTAGAAGTGTTTCCGCAGCGCTGCGACGTCGGGGTAGTCGACGTCGTACCAGTCCACCCCCGCGCCGGGGCGGGTCCGGAAGTACCGGCTGTCGAGGCCGCAGCCGAGGTGCAGGACCACCGCGTCGGGGTGGGCCGCCAGGAATTGCGTTGTCCACGAATCGAAGTGCGCCGACCGGAGGGTGACCGACGGAGCGTTGCGCCGGTTGATCGTCGTGGCCGACCAGTCGTAGTCGATCCGGTCCACGATCTCCCTGGCCCAGCTGTCGTGAAGGATCGAATCCTGCGCGTCGGCGTCGAGCGCCTTGGCGTACAGCGTCGCCAGCATGGTCTGGGGCGCGCCGTGCAGTGCGACGGAAATCTTGTCGTTCAACGGTGCTCCTCGGCGGCGTGCCTGGCCTGTCGCAGGCCGACCCAGAACTCGGCCGCCTCGCGGATGGACTCCTCGACAGGACGCGGCTGCCAGCCGAGTTCGCACCGGGCCTTGCCGCAGTCCACCGGCGCTTCGGCGCGCATCAACCGCAGCGAGTCCAGCGACAGCCGCTCGTCGGTGCCGCGCAGCCGCCCTTTCACACTGCCCAGCGCCGCCATCGCATACGACAGCGGAAGCGGGATGGACCTGGTCGGGGCCGGAACGCCGGCGGCCTCGGCGGCGATGCGCACGACCTCGGCGTTGGCGATCATCTTCTCCGAGATCAGATAGCGCTGGCCGACGCGCCCGTTTTCGGCCGCCAGCAGCATGGCGCGGGCGGCGTCGTCGATGCCGACGGCCTCCAACTCGATGCCGCTCATCACGAACGGCAGCTTGCCGAACGCGGCTCCGGCGATGATCGCCCCGTGCGGCGTGCGGCCCCAGTCGCCGGCGCCGTAGGTGGTCGACACGCACATCGCCACCGCAGGCAGTCCGCGGTCCCGTGCGTACTCCATCACCAGGTTCTCGGCCTGCACCCGGGACCGGACGTACGGCGTCAGCCCACGGTCCCCGATCACGTCCGCCTCGGTGGCCACCCGCCCGCGACGGCGCCCGACGGTGACGTAGCTGCTGGTGAACACGAACTTGCGCAGGCCCGCCGCCACGGCCGGTTCGACCGCGACGTCGAGGACGTTGCGGGTGCCGTCGACGTTGGTGCGGAACAGCGGCGCCGGGTCCCGCAACCAGCCACGGGTGTCGACGACGCAGTAGTAGACGACCTCACATCCGGTCATCGCCTCGCGCAGCACGGCGTCGTCCCAGATGTCGCCGACGAAGCGGGTCACGTCCAGGTCGTCGATGCCGATCGTGTTGGCCCCGGCGCGCACCATCACCCGCACATCGGCGCCGGCGGCGACGAGCTGACGGGTCACGTGGCTGCCGAGGAAACCGTTGGCGCCAATGACGAGTGCTCCGGTCATGGGCGGGTCCCGTACTTCGCCATCCACTGAGCGGCCTCGTCGGTGAGCGTCCCGAGTTCCCCGGCCTTCCGGCACCACTTCACCGTCGCCGACACGAACCGCAGCGGGTTGTAGACGTCCTCCTGGCGGCGCCACTTCCCGTCGCCGGCGTAGGTGAGGATCGAGATGTTGGTGGCGCTGATGACGGTGCCGTCGCCGGGATCGCGCATCGGGTTGTCGAGTTCGCAGATGACCCGGCCGGTCGACTCGTCGACCACGCTCCACAGCGACGGGAACGAGGTCATGTAGCTACCGGGGAAGGAGCTCATGGTCTTCCAGATCCACGGCCGCACCTCCTCGCGCCCGCGCATCGTCCCCGCCGCGTGCTCGATGTAGAGGATGTCCTCGGTGTACTGGTCGACCCAGGGATCCCAGTCCCTGGTCTGCGCCGCGCGGTCGACTGTCCTCTCGAACTCCGCGAACGCCGCGACGAGCTCGTCCCGGGTGAAAGTGTGGGCCGTCACACCACGGAATAGAACACGTTCTAGCCGCGGTTGTCGAGGCCCGGTCAGGTCGCGCTGAGCACGCGACGCGCGCCGAGCGGCTGCTGCAGCGGCACATCGAGCGCGCCGAACAGTGCGATCGCGATGCAGGCGCGGTCGACGGCGTGCGGCAGGATGCCGGTGCGCAGATCGACGACGACCTCTTCGGCGCTCTCCTGCACCGTGGCGGTGACCCCGTAGCAGTCGGGCGTCCCGGTGGTGAAGTGCAGCCGGACCGCTCGATCGGACGGCAGCCGGCTCCAGGACTGCGGTCGGGTCGGGTAGACGTGCACGACGGCCGGGTCGTCGAGGAACATCGCGGACGGCGTGCCCGGCGGTGTCTCGGGAACCGGGACGGGTGCCGAGGGCTCGGCGGCGGCCGGCCCGGCCGGTGTCAGCGCGACCACGCCGAGCACTGCCATCACGCCCGCCATCCGCATCCGAGGAAGCCTAGCCCCGCACGGCGCCGCCGTGACCTCGAAGCCCGGGGATCCGGGCAGTACCGTGGGTTATCCGAAGCGACCGAGAAGGAGCAAGCGTGAGCGATCACAAGCGAGCCGTACTGGCGGGCGGATGCTTCTGGGGCATGCAGGACCTGATCCGCAAGCAGCCCGGCGTCGTGTCCACGCGGGTGGGCTACACCGGCGGGCAGAACGACCATCCGACCTACCGCAACCATCCCGGGCACGCCGAGGCGATCGAGATCATCTACGACCCGGCGCAGACCGACTACCGCGCACTGCTGGAGTTCTTCTTCCAGATCCACGACCCGACCACCAGGAACCGGCAGGGCAACGACGTCGGCACCAGCTATCGGTCGGAGATCTTCTACGTCGACGACGAACAGCGCCAGATCGCGCTGGACACCATCGCCGACGTGGATGCGTCAGGCCTGTGGCCGGGCAAGGTCGTCACCGAGGTCAGCCCGGCGCCGGACTTCTGGGAAGCCGAGCCGGAGCACCAGGATTACCTGGAGCGCTACCCGAACGGCTACACCTGTCACTTCCCGCGCCCCGGCTGGAAACTGCCCAAGCGCGCTCAAGTCTGAGAACGCCGACGCATGACCACACGACCGCCGTCGGCGGGGGTGTAGGCCACTCCCCGGGAGTGCATCTTCTCCCCCGGCGCGGTGGTCGTCTCGATCTCGAAGTGGCGCAACACCGTCCGCAACACGACGTCCATCTCGACGTTGGCGAACGCGGCACCGACACAGCGCCTGGTGCCGCCGCCGAACGGGATGTGCGCGAACGTCGGCGGCCGCCGGCCGAGGAACCGCCGGGGGTCGAAGCGTTCCGGGTCCGGGAAGTCGGCGGCGCGGTGGTGCACCTGGCCGATCGCCACGACGATCGAATAGCCGCGCGGGATGACCCACTCCCCGAGCTCGAAGGTCGGTGCGTAGACGTGGCGGCCGGCGAAATCGATGACGGTGCGGGAGCGCTGGATCTCCAGGATGGCCGCCTGCCGGTACTCGTTGCCGTCGGTGTCCGCCTCGGCGACCAGTTCGGCCAGCACCTCGGGATGTCGGCTGATGCGCTCGAAGGCCCAGCCCAGCGTCGCCGCGGTGGTCTCGTGCCCGGCGGCCAGCAGGGTCAGCAGCTCGTCACCGATGTCCTGGCGCGACATGGTCGACCCGTCCTCGTAGGTACTGCGCAGCAGCAGCGCCAGCACGTCGTCGCGGGTGTCGAAGTTCGGGTCGGCCTGCACGGCGTCGATCAGGCGGCCGATCACCTCGTCGTAGCGGCGCCGGTACGCCGCGAGCCTGCCCCACGGGCTGAAGCGTCCGTACGTCCGTTGCGGGGTCGGCAGCACGGCCAGGCGGGAGCCGAGGGTGACCCACGGCGGGATGATGCGGCGCAGCTCATCGAGGTGCGCACCGTCGGCCCCGAACACCGCGCGCAGGATCGCGTTGAGCGTGATCCGCATCATCGGCTCGAGCGTCTCGAACTGTTGTCCTTCCGGCCAGTCGGCCGCTTCGCGCAGCGTCTCCTCTTCGAAGATCCGCTCGTAGTTCTTGATGCTCTTGCCGTGGAACGGCGGGGTGAGCAGCTTGCGCCGCCGGCGGTGATCGGTGCCGTCGAGGGCGAACACCGAACCCGAGCCCAGCACCCGGGACAGATTGGGCTGGATGTTGCCCACGTCGTCGGTGTTGGCCGTGAACACCTGCTTGGCCAGCGCCGGGTCGGTGACCATCACGGTCGGCCCGAACACCGGCAGCGTCATCGCGAACACGTCACCGTACCGGCGCACGATCTGGGCCACTGTCCACTGCCGGGACACCGAAAAGCCAAGGCCCTGAAGGAATCGCGGAATCCGCGGGGTGGGTGGCAGCCGCACCGGCCGTCGGCCCCCGGTGGTGGCGGAGTGGTCTGCGGTGACGGTTGCTTCGCTCATCAGAATCCCCGGTCCGGTGTTGGTACTCGTGTGTACCATCCTGTGTTCCGGTACGGTACCGCGTGGTACCACAAGCTGCAAGGGTGGAAGGCGAAGTGACGACGACTCCGGCGCCGGCCGGCCGTGACACCTCGGTGACCGACCGCCTGCTCGACGGGCTGACCTCCGCCATCGTCGAGCGCGGATACCGCGACAGCACGGTCGCCGACGTCGTACGCCACGCCCGTACCTCCAAGCGCACGTTCTACGAACAGTTCGCGAGCAAGGAACAGTGCCTGATCGAACTGTTGCGCCGCAACAATTCCGACCTGATCGCGCGGATCACCACGACCGTGCGTCCGGACGCCGACTGGCACCTGCAGATCCGGCAGGCCGTCGACGCCTACGTCGAGCACATCGGCGCGCGTCCGGCGATCACGCTGTGCTGGATCCGGGAGGCGCCCGCACTCGGTGCTGCCTCCCGCCCGCTGCACCGGCAGGTGATGCGCGACCTGACCGGCCTTCTGGTGTCGCTGACCGGCAACCAGGGCTTCCGGCAGGCCGGGATCGATCCGATCACCGCGCCGATGGCGCTCATCCTGCTCGGCGGATTACGGGAGTTGACAGCGCTTTTCGTCGAGGACGAGCGAGACGTGCGCGGCCTCGCCGACCCGGCGGTGGCCGCGGCCACCGCACTGGTCAGCGCCCGCTGACGGTCAACCCAGCATCAACCGGGCGGACTTCTCCAGCCTCGCCGCGATCTCCGGATACGACGCGTATCCCATGCCCGCGCGCACCAGCGCACCCGAATAGAGCATCTCCAGCGCATCGATGACGTCGGGATCGGTGTCCGGTCCGACGGCGGCCGACAGCCGGTCGCGGATGTCGCGACCGATGCGCAGGCGCAGCGCCTCGACGTCCGGGTCCTTGCCCAGCAGCGCCGTGGTCACCGCGCCCGCGAACTCCGGCTCGTCGGCGACCAGTTGCGAGATGTGCCCGAGCACCGCGGTGACCCGGGCGGCGGGATCACCCGACCCGTGGTCGGTCTGCGGGGACCCGGCCAGCCGGCGCCAGAAGACCTCGGCGACCAGATGTTCTTTGGACGAGAAGTACGTGTAGGCCGTCGCGGCCCCCACCCCGGCCTCGGCGGCCACCCGGCGGACGGTCAGAGCCGCATATCCGTCCCGCCGGAGCAGCTCGAGGGCCGCACGGCCCAGGCGGTCCACCGTGTCGGCCTGCCGGGCCGTCAGCCGACGCCGAGTCGACTCCAGAGCCGGATCGGACACATGTCCGGACGCTACTACAACCACGGGTGAACCTCCAGGGGGCGGCAACGGTAAGTTGGACGCGATGACCGATACCGACGCCGCGCTGCCTCCCGCCGCGGCAGCCCTTTTCGAGCTTGCCGAGCGCGTCACCGGGTTCATGCCCGCCGACGAGGGCAGGGCCCTGTTCGACACCGCCCTGCGGTACCTCGCCGACGGCGTCGGAGTCGAGATCGGCACGTACTGCGGCAAGTCCACGGTGATGCTCGGCGCCGCCGCGCAGCAGACCGGAGGCCTGATCTACACCGTCGATCACCACCACGGCTCCGAGGAACACCAGGCGGGGTGGGAGTACCACGACTCCACGATGGTCGACCCGGTCACCGGCCTGTTCGACACGCTGCCCACGTTGCGTCACACCCTGGACGCCGCGGGTCTGGACGAGCACATCGTGGCCGTCGTCGGGCGCTCGCCCGTCGTCGCGCGTGGGTGGCGAACCCCGTTGCGGCTGTTGTTCATCGACGGCGGGCACACCGAGGAGGCCGCCAACCGCGACTTCGACGGGTGGGCCCGGTGGGTCGACGTGGGCGGTGCACTGGTCATCCACGACGTGTTCCCGGATCCGGCTGACGGTGGGCAGGCGCCCTACTTCATCTACCGGCGTGCGCTCGACAGCGGCGATTTCCGGGAGGTGCGCGCCGCCGGCTCGATGCGGGTGCTGGAGCGGGTCTCCGGGCAGCCCGGATCGCTGGGCACCGGCTAACGGTCGCTGGTCGCGCACTCGCAATCGTATTGGCCTTCAAGACCTTTCGGCAATCCTTCGCCGCGGAAGATTCCGGCGGCCGGCGTGGTGGACGACAACGCGTCGGCGGCCAGGATCACCGCCGAGCCCGTCCAGGTGGTGCGCTCGACGGGCCAACGCTTGCCGTCGGAGTACACCAGACCCGTCCAGTAGGACCCGTCGTCCTCGCGGAGGTGGTGCATCGCGGCGAACTGCTCGTGGGCCCGGGCCCTGTCCCCCATCGCCTCCAAAGCCAGGACCAGTTCACAGGTTTCGGCGCCGGTCACCCACGGCCGGTCGTCGACGCAGCGGATGCCCAGCCCGGGGACCACGAAATCGTCCCACCGCTCGTCGATGCGTGCCCGGGCCTTCGGCCCGCGCAGGGCACCGCCGAGCACCGGGTAGTACCACTCCATCGACCAGCGGTCCTTGGCCACGAACCGGTCCGGGTGCTGGGCGATCGCGTGGCCGAGCCGGCCGACCGCGACCTCCCACTCGGGCTGCGGATCGTCGACGTGGTCGGCGAGCGCCAGCGCGCAGCGGATGCTGTGGTAGATGCTCGCGCAGCCGGTCAACAGCGCCTCGTCGGCATCACCGGAAGGGCCTCTGGCCCAAGCGATCTCGCCAGTAGCGAATTGCAACTCCAGGACGAAGTCGATCGCCTTGGCCACCACCGGCCACATGGTTTCGGCGAAGCCGCGGTCGCCGGTGATCAGCAGATGGTGCCACACCCCGGTGGCGATGTAGGCGCAGAAGTTGCTGTCGCTGTTGGCGTCCTCGACGACCCCGTTGCGGAACTGGATCGGCCAGGTCCCGTCGGCACGCTGCGTGGTGCGCGACCATTCGAACGCCGCGCGTGCCGGCTCGAGCAGACCCGCCACGGTGAGCGCCATGGCGTTCTCGACGTGGTCCCACGGGTCGGTGTGCCCGCCGACCGACCACGGGATCGCCCCGCTGGACTCCTGCGTCGCGGCGATCGACTCGGCGGTCTGCCGACACTGGGCCGGCGTCAGAACGCCCGGCACACCGGGGACGTCAGGCATCGGTCGCGGGCGGCTTCCTGAAGTACAGGGCGACGCTCTTGCCGATCAGCGGGTTGAGCGCCGCCTCGGCGGTACGCGTGAGCCACGGCCTGCCCATCATGTCCCACACCAGCAGCTTGTGATACGCCTTCACGGCCGGGTGGTCGTTCTTCTCGGTTCCGACAGCGCATTTCAGCCACCAGTAGGGCGAGTGCAGCGCGTGGGCGTGGTGGGTGTGGGTCAACTCGAGTCCGTGGGCCAGCACCTTGTCGCGCAGCTCGTCGGCCCGGTAGATGCGGATGTGGCCGCCCTCGTTGGCGTGGTACTCGTCCGACAACGCCCAGCAGATCCGCTCGGGCAGCCAGCGGGGAACCGTGATCGCCAGTGCGCCACCGGGTTTGAGCACACGGACCAGTTCGGCGATGGCCCGGGTGTCCTCCGGCACATGCTCCAGGATCTCGGAGGCGATCACGCAGTCGAAGCTGCCGTCGGGATAGGGCAGGTCGAGCGCGTCACCCTTGACCGCCTCGCCCCTGGCCGACGCCGGCGCCTCGCCGGCCTCTTTCATCGCCTGCAGGATCTGGTCGACGTCGTTGAGATCCGAAGCGCTCTGGTCGAATCCGATCACGTCGGCGCCGCGGCGGAACGCCTCGAAGGTGTGCCGGCCGGCACCGCAGCCGACGTCGATCACCTTCGTGCCGGCGCCGACACCGAGCCGGTCGAAGTCCACGGTCAGCATGTCGTGACCCTCTCACAGGCTCGGTCGTACACCGCGACGGTCTGCGCGGCAACGGATTCCCAGCTGAACACCTCGAGCGCGCGGCGGCGCCCGTTGTCGCCGATTCTGCGCAACTCCAGCGGCGAGTCGAGCAGGTCACCGAGCACGGCGGTGAGCTCGCCGACGTCGGCGGGTGTGACCAGCCGGGCGCACTCCCCGTCGGTGCCGACCACCTCGGGCAGCGCGCCGGCCCTGCTCGCCACGATCGGCGTGCCACTGGCCATCGCCTCGACGGCCGGCAACGAGAATCCTTCGTAAAGCGAAGGGATGCAGGCCACTTCGGCCGAGGCCAGCAGGCCGGCCAGCTCGGAGTCGCTCAGCCCGCTGGAGATGTGCACGATGTCGGAGACGCCCAGCTCGGCGATCAGCTTCTCGGTGGGACCGTTGGGCTCGAGCTTGGCGACCAGCTGCAGTTCCAGGTCACGCTCGACGCGCAGCCGCGCGACCGCGTGCAGCAGATGACTGACGCCTTTGAGCGGCACGTCGGCGCTGGCGATCGCGATGATCCGGTTGCGCACCCGCCGTGGGGAGGGCTGGAACAGCTCGGTGTCCACCCCGAGCGGGACGACGTGCAGCTGATTCGGGTCCACGGCGAAGTCCTCGGCGATGTCGGCGGCCGAGGTCGACGACACGGTGAGCAGCTCGGGGATCTGGCGGGCCACCTGCTTCTGCATCTCGGCGAACCCGTACCAGCGGCGCACCAGCGGTTTGCGCCACCACTTGGCGGCGGCGACGTCGACCACGCGGTCCCGGGTGATCGGATGGTGCACGGTGGCCACCACCGGCAGGCCGGAGGCCGCGATGTCGAGCAGCCCGGTGCCGAGGCACTGGTTGTCGTGGACGACGTCGAAGTCGTCACGGCGCTCGGCCAGCAACCGCGCGACCCGCATGCTGAACGTCTTGGGCTCCGGGAAACCGGCGGTCCAGGTGGTCAGCAGCTCCTGCAGGTCGATGCTGGTCTTGATCTCGCTCGGCCGGGGCACGCGGAACGGGTCCGGTTCGCGGTAGAGGTCCAGGCTCGGGACCTTCGTCAGCCGCACGCGCGGGTCGAGGCCCTCCGGGTACGGCTGGCCGGAGAACACCTCGACGTCGTGGCCGAGTTCGACGAGGCCCCGGCTCAGATGCCGGACGTAGACGCCCTGGCCGCCGCAGTGGGTCTTGCTTCGATAGGACAGCAGTGCGATCCGCATGGTCAACTCACAGATCCCGGAGAGCGGCCCTGAGCTGGGCGAATCGTCTGGCGCAAGAAACCCGAACCCTCCTGGACATGTGTCCAGACTATAGTTTGACGTGCTAGCTGACGCAATCCGTCCGCTAGCTCTGACTACCACAGTCGCCGTCGGACGTCCTGTCCGGCCTCCGGCGCTCGCACTACTCGGGCGGGAAGCCCCCGGTCGCCACCGGCCCCCAGTCCTGCGGGGTGACCCTGATCAGGCACTTGCGTTGGTCGAGCATCGCCTGGCGGTACTCGTCCCAGTCCGGGTGCTCGCCGGCGATGGACCGGAAGTACTCGACCAGTGGCTCGAGGGCCTCGGGCAGGTCGACCACCTCGGCGGGCCCGTCGACCTGCACGTAGGGGCCGTTGAACTCGTCGGAGAGCACCACCACGCTCGCGCGCGGTCGCCGTCGGATGTTGGCGGACTTGGCACGCTGCGGATAGCTCGCGATCACGATCCGGCCCTCGGAGTCCACCCCGCCGGAGACCGGGGAGCTCTGCAGGGACCCGCCGGCGCGGAAGGTGGTGAGCACCATCCGGTGCCGGGGCCGGATGAAGTCGAGCAGTTCGGGCAGCGTGACCACGTCGGCGGTGGCGAATTTCCGGGCCATGCCGCCAGCGTATCGACGGTGTCGTACCCCGCTCGTACGCTGTCGAACATGAGTTCGAAGAAGGAATGGATCACGGCGCTGGACGCCGTGGATCGCGCGCACCGGGCGGTCTCCGCCCTACCGTTCACCACGTTGCGGCCGGCCGATCAGCGCGCGCTGCTGGTCCGGCTGGACACGCTGGAGAAGACGCTGGCGGTCAAACAGCGGCAACTGCTCGCGCAGATGGTCGCCGGACCGCCGCCGGTGGAGTTCGCCGGGGCGCCGTGGGCGGAGGTCCTGGCGCGCCGGCTGCGCATCTCGGTCGGCGAGGCCCAGCGCCGCATCGCCGAGGCCGGGGCCGGGGCCGGGGCCGTGCCGACGTAAGCCGGCAGAAGCCGCTCCCGCCGCGGGTCGTCGTTCTAGACTCCTGAGCACTCGCTCAGCGCTTGACACGACGGCGCGTGATTGACAAGGGGTCGGCATGGCGAAATCCGGCAGCGCGGCGCTCACCGAGTGGCGCCGGTACGGCCCCGTGCCGGTGGCCGCCGGCCTCGGGTACTCGATCGGGGTCATCCATGTCTACTCGCTCGGTGCGTTCATGCAGCCTCTGCAGGACGCGTTCGGCTGGAGCCGGGCCGAAGCGTCGGCGGGGTTGACGATCGTCGGCATGGCGGCCGCGGTCGCCGCGATGCCGATCGGCCTGATGGTCGACCGGCTCGGTCCGCGCCGCGTCGGTCTGGTCGGGGTCGCACTGATGGGCGGTGCGTTCGCGCTGCTGGGTACCTCGACCGGGTCGATGACGAACTGGCTGCTGCTGTGGGCGCTGCTGGCGTTCGCCGCGTTCTGGGTCCAGACGACGGTGTGGACCTCGGCGGTGGCGAGCCGTTTCGAAACCTCCCGCGGCCTCGCCTTCGCGGTGACCCTGTCCGGTGGATCCCTGGCCGCGGCCGTCTTCCCCCCGCTGGCGACCACGTTCATCGGCGAATGGGGTTGGCGCGGAGCATTTTTCGGCCTGGGCGCGGTGTGGGGCGGCCTGGTGCTGGTCGCCGTCTGGTTCTTCTTCCGCGGTGCCCAGGATGACAAGGTGGCGCGTGCCCGCGCCGCCGCACCCACCGCGCCGGACGCCGCCCCGGTCGAGTTGCCGGGCGTCACGCTGCGGGAGGGGCTGCGTTCCGCGACGTTCTACAAGCTGTTGATCGCCGCCGGCCTGTTCGCGTTCACCACACTGGGCATCGTCGTGCATCTCGTCCCGATCCTGCGCGACGCCGGCGCCGAGCCGCTCGCGGCGGCGGGCACCGCGGCGCTGGTCGGGGTGTTCTCGATCGTCGGCAGGCTGGGTGTCGGCGTGCTGCTGGACCGCTTCCCGGGCCGGGTGGTCGGCGCGTGCGCCTATCTGGTGCCGATCCTGGGCTGCGCGGCGCTGCTGATCGACGGCAGCAGTCCGGTCAGCCAGACCGTCGCCGCGGCGCTGTTCGGCCTGACGCTGGGCGCCGAGGTCGACGTGATCGCCTACCTGGCGTCGCGCTACTTCGGACTGAGGAATTTCGGCGGACTGTTCGGCGGGTTGGTCGCCGCGCTGTCCCTGGGCACCGCGTTCGGTCCGCTGGCCGCCGGCGCCACCTCGGACCGTTTCGGCGGCTACACCAACTTCCTGCTCCTGACGATCGTGCTGATGGGGTTGAGCAGCGCGGCGCTGGCCAGCCTGAAGCGCCCGCCGGAGTGGCCGGCCGCCGAGGTGATCGTCCGCGCCGGTTCGGCCTAGGTCGGCTCCTGGCGGACCGGCGCGTCGCCGGCGCGGACGATCACCTCGAGCGCCTCGGCAGCACGAACGCGAACGCGCGGGGATAGCCCACCCCGGACAGCCGCGCCGACCGGACCGCCTCGATCCCGACGCTGCGCACGTCCCCGGAGGACGGCTCGTAGCACTGCAGCACCCCGCCGGCCACGTCGACGATCAGCACCCAGTGCCGCGGGATGAACCGCCCCACCAGCATCGGGACCGGCCAGCCCGAACCCACCGCCGCCACCACGTCGGCCAGCCTGTCACGCCGTCCCCAGCACGGCCGCCACCGGTAGCGCACGCCGCGCCCGAGCGAGTGGGCGGTGACCGCGCGCACCATCCCTACCGGGGTGGTGCCCAGCGCCCTCGGCCACACCCGGTTCACCGACGCGTGCACCCGGCCCTGTTCGGCGGCGAACCACACGACGGCGTCGTGGGAGGCCAGCGACAAGCGGTACGCCGGGTCCACCATCGCGCCTGCGACGACCGCCACCGTCGGACCACACGTGGTCGCGTCACGTTGGCGAAGATGCAGCGGCCTGATCTTCATCGCTTCCCCCGCGGTGCATTTCTCGCCGAGGTTGGGTACCCGCCACCTTAAGCTGATCAAGGGGGTAGCAGTGAGTTTCGACATCACCCCGACGGCTGCCCAGCACGATCTGGCCCGTCGCACACACGAGTTCGCCGAACAGGTGATCCGCCCGGTCGCCGCCGACTACGACCAGCGCCAGGAGTTTCCGTGGCCGGTGCTGGAGGAGGCGGCGGCCCGGGGTTTCTACAGCCCGCTGTTCTACCGCGACCTGATCGGCGACCCGACCGGGTTGTCACTGCCCATGTTCATGGAGGAGTTGTTCTGGGGCTGCGCCGGCATCGGGCTCGCGGTGGTGATGCCCGCACTGGCGCTGTCGGCGATCGGGCAGGCCGCCTCCCCCGAGCAGATGCTGCAGTGGGCGCCCGAATGTTTCGGCACCCCAGGCGATCTCAAGCTCGCCGCGCTCGCGATCTCCGAACCCGAAGGCGGCAGCGACGTGCGCAACCTGCGCACCACCGCACGCCGCGCCGGCCCGGGGAAGGACGCCGACTGGATCATCGACGGCCACAAGATGTGGATCGGCAACGGGGGTATCGCGAACGTGCACGTCGTCAACGCCGTCGTCGACCAGGAGCTCGGGCACAAGGGCCAGGCGCTGTTCATCGTTCCCGGCGGCACCCCGGGCCTGGAAATGGTGCGCAAACTGGACAAGCTCGGGTGCCGCGCCTCGCACACCGCGGAGCTGAAGTTCACCGGGGTGCGGGTGCCCGCCGACCATCTGCTCGGCGGACAGGACAAACTCGTCCACAAGCTCGCCCGCGCCCGCGAAGCGGTCGAGGGGGGCAGGCACTCCGGCTCGGCCACGCTGGGCACGTTCGAGCAAACCCGCCCGATGGTCGCCGCCCAGGCGCTCGGGATCGCCCGCGCCGCTTTGGAATACGTGACCGAGTACGCCAACCGCCGGGAGGCGTTCGGGGCGCCGATCATCGACAACCAGGGCATCGCCTTCCCGCTGGCCGATCTGGCCACCGGACTGGACGCCGCCCGGCTGCTCACATGGCGGGCGTCCTGGATGGCGGCGACCGGGGTGCCGTTCGAGCGCGGTGAGGGCTCGATGTCGAAGCTGGCGGCCAGCGAACTCGCGGTGCGGACCACCGAGCGGGCGATCCAGACCATGGGCGGCTGGGGCTACGTCAAGGATCACCCGGTCGAGAAGTGGTACCGAGACGCCAAGCTGTACACGATCTTCGAGGGCACCAGCGAGATCCAGCGCATCGTGATCTCCAACGCGCTCGGCGCCGCCGACGGCAAACCACCGCTGCACGTCGAGCTGGAGCCGTCGGGGGGCCCGCTCAACCGCATGTTCGGCCGCGGTACCCCGGTCCGCACCCAGGTGGCCGCGTCGGCGCTGTCGATGAAAGACCGCGTGCCGGGACCTGTCATGCAGATGGCGATGAAAGTGCTCCGACCACCGCGGAAGTGACTGTTTCACCGGAGTCGATTCTGGCAATATTACCGACCAGTCACATAGGTGTGCCGTACGCGGGATGGGAGCACGATGGAGTTTCCACGGCAGTCGATATCCGTACTGGCCCAGCCCTCCGGCGGTGACGAGGGCGGTGGCGCCGCGCTGAGCGAGATCATCGGGCTGACCGCGGCCGGGGCCGTGGTCACCGTGGTGTTGCTGTGGATCGGCTGGCTGCACCGCAGCCACAGGATCACCTGGCTTGCGCGGCTGGCGGACTGGTCGGGGCACCGGTTCAAACGCCCCTCGTGGGTGGCCCTGCCCATCGCGATGTTCATCGCGTCGATCATCTGCGCGCTGTTCGGTTTCATCTGGGACGTCAGCCTGCACATCGGCAACGGCCGCGACGACGGCGCCCTGGCCAACCCGGCGCACTACTTCATCCTGATCGGGCTGTTCGGCATCTTCGTCGCCGGGTGCACCGCGATGGTGCTGCCCTATGACCGGCCCGGCCCGGCCGCGGTGCGCATCACCGACGACTGGTATGCGCCGGTCGGCGGCGTCGTGATGGCCGGTTGCGGCCTCTACGCCCTGCTCGGCTTCCCGCTGGACGACATGTGGCACCGCATCTTCGGTCAGGACGTGACCCTGTGGGGGCCGACGCATCTGATGATGATCGGCGGCGCCGGCTTCTCGACGCTGGCCGCGCTGTACCTCGAGTACGAGGGCCGCCGGGTCCGCACCGATGACACCCCGCCCGACGGCATCGGCCTGAAGTTCGTGCAGTATCTCGCGTTCGCCGGCGTGCTGATCGGGGCGTCGGTGTACCAGATCGAGTTCGACTTCGGTGTCCCCCAGTTCCGGCAGGTGTTCCAGCCGATGCTGATCGCGGCGGCCGCGGCGCTGGCGCTGATCGCGGCGCGGATCTTCATGGGACGCGGCGCCGCGCTGATCGCCGCGCTGATCGCGATCGGGCTGCGCGGTCTGGTCGCGCTGGCGGTCGGGCCGCTGCTGGACGCGCCGATCAACTGGTTCCCGCTCTACCTCGGCGCCGCGGTCGTCGTGGAGTTGATCGCACTGACCCCGCTGCTGCGCCGTCCGCTCCTGTTCGGCCTGGTCAGCGGGTTGGGCATCGGCACCGTCGGGTTGTGGCTGGAGTCGTTGTGGATCGACGCCGTGTACCCGTACCCGTGGCCGACGAGCATCTGGCCGGAGGCGCTGGCGATGGCGGTGCCGGTCGCGGTGCTGACCGGCGGCTGCGGCGCGATGGTGGGCATGGTGCTGACCGGTCGGCGCCTGCCCCGCCGCGCCGTCGGGATCGGGGTGGTGGCCCTGACCGTGCTGGCGATCGGCGGCGCCGCGGCCAACGGGTTGCGCTACGACACCCCGCAGAACGCGACCGCGTCGGTCACGCTGACCGAGGCCCCGTCGGTGGACGGCGAACGCTACGTGACCGCAGACGTGCGGTTCAATCCGCCCGGCGTGGTCAGTGACGACCCGAACTGGGTGTCGGTCCTCGGCTGGCAGGGCGGCCTGCCCCACGAACGGGGGCAGTTCGTCGACCGCCTGGAACGGGTGGGCGACGGCCACTTCCGGTCCACCGAACCGATGCCGGTGTCGGGCACCTGGAAAACACTGCTGCGGGTGCACGACGGCCGCACCCTGACCGCGGTGCCGATCTATCTCGCCGGGGATCCGGGCATCGGCGCCCAGGAGGTGCCCGCGGAGGCGCAGTTCACCCGCCCGTTCGTCTCGGAGATCACCATCCTGCAGCGCGAGCGCAGCCCCGACATCCCGGCTTCGCTGTGGCTGATCGGCTGCCTGGTGGTGTTGTTCTGCACGCTGGCGATGGTGTCCGGAATCGCCTGGGGCGCAGGACGGATCAACAACAGCGAGCCCACCGGCAGCGAGGCGGAGTTCCAACCCAGCGCTCAGGCATGACCGGCCGACCCGAGGTCGTGATACTGGCCGACCACCCGATCTGGCTGGCCGTGCCGGCGTTCGCGCCGGCGATCGTGGTGGCCGGGGTGGTCGTCTACATCGCCGCCAAGAACAGGCGTAAACCCGACAACACCAAGGAACCGTGACAACACCACATCGACTCCTCGCCCTCGGCACGGCGGCGCTGCTGCTCGCCGGCTGCGCCGGATCCGGTGAATCCGGCAGCGGCGCAACCACTTCCGCCATGCCGGACGCGCAGGCGCCACCGGATCAGCTCGTCATCGACGTCACGATCGAGGGCGGGCAGGTGACCCCGACCAACGCGCAGCTGCGGGCCGCGGTGAACGAACCGATAGTCATCCGGGTCGACAGCGACGCCACCGACGAACTGCACGTGCATTCGATCCCCGAACACAGCTTCGACGTCGGTGTCGGCCCGGCGCAGAGCTTCCAGTTCACCGTCGAGGTGCCGGGCCGGGTGGATGTCGAGCTGCACGGCTTGCACACGACGATCGCGACGATCCAGGTGCAGTGAGCGCACAGCTGCTGGCCCACGGCCTGGGCGGGTCGGCCGACCTGCCGGTCCCGTTCACCTACGCGCTCGTCGGCGCCGCGTGGGCGTTGACGTTCACCTTCGCGGTGGTCGCCCTGGCGTGGCGCGAACCCCGGTTCGCCGCGACGAAACCCGGTCGGCCCCTGCCACACCGGGTCACCCGCACGGTCGACGCACCGGTGACACGCTGGGTCCTGGCCACCGTGGCGCTGCTGCTCACCGGCTGGATCGCCGCCGCGACGTATCTCGGCCCGCAGACCCCGGAGAACGCGCTGCCCGGGGTGTTCTACGTGCTGCTGTGGGTCGGGCTGGTGGCGGTGTCGGTGCTGCTGGGCCCGGTGTGGCGGGTGCTGTCCCCGGTCCGGGCGCTGCACCGGTTCGCCGGGGGCAGGTCGCTGGGCCGGACCTATCCCGTCGCGCTCGGGTACTGGCCGGCCGCGGCCGGACTCTTCGCGTTCGTGTGGCTGGAGCTGGCCAGTGCGGACCCGGGATCGCTGCACGCGATCCGGTGGTGGCTGCTGATCTACCTGGCCGTGACGATCGCCGGCGCGTTCTGTTACGGGACGCGCTGGTGCGCCGGCGCCGACCCGTTCGAGGTGTACAGCGTCGTCGCGTCGCGCCTGTCGCCGTTGCGGCGCGATCCCGAGGGCCGCATCGTGATCGGCAACCCGTTCGACCATCTGCTGTCGCTGCCGGTGCGGCCCGGTCTCGTCGCGGTGCTGTCGGTGCTTCTGGGGTCGACGGCGTTCGACAGTTTCTCGGCGACCCCGCAGTTCCGCGGGTTCGTCGACGGCCTGACCGATTCCGGCCCGGCCGCGACCGCGGTGCGCACCGCCGCGCTGGCGCTGTTCGTGCTCGTCGTCGCGGTCACGTTCAGCGCCGCGGCCCGCTGCACCGGCGGCGTCGACGCCCGTACCCGGCGGCGACTGCCCGGACTGCTGGCGCATTCGCTGATCCCGATCGTGATCGGCTACGTGTTCGCCCACTATCTGACCTATCTGGTCGAGCGCGGCCAGCAGGCGGTGTACCGGTTGTTCGGGCAGACCGACGCCGAGGTGGTGTATGTGCTGTCGATGCATCCCGGGCTACTCGCCACCCTGAAGGTCGGCTTCGTGGTGGCCGGCCACATCGCCGGGGTGATCGCCGCGCACGACAGGGCGCTGGCACTGTTGCCGGCCCGGCACCAGCTGACCGGTCAGCTCGCGATGATGCTGGTCATGGTGGGTTACACCTTCACCGGGCTCTATCTCCTGTTCGGCGGATGAACCGTCAGGCAGCCACGCTAGGGTCGTGTCGTGGCGAGTGAGGATTCACTGGAACAGGCGCTCGCCGGGGGCGCGCCCCAGCGCGTCGGGTGGTTCCGGTTCTATTTCGCCGACGAACGCTGGGAGTGGTCCGAGCAGGTGCAGATCCTGCACGGCTACGAGCCGGGCACGGTGACACCGACGACCGAGCTCGTGCTGAGCCACAAGCACCCCGACGATCGCCAGCAGGTCGCCGCCACGCTGGAGGAGATGCGCCGCACCCACCGCACCTTCTCCACCCGGCACCGCATCATCGACACCGGCGGCAAGACCCACGAGGTGGTCGTGATCGGTGACCAGCTCCTCGACGCGGACGGCCGCCTGGTCGGCACGCACGGCTTCTACGTCGACATGACGCCCACCGACGCGCAGACCAAGGCCATGCTGACCGTGGCGCTGGCCGAGATCACCGAGCACCGCGCGGTGATCGAACAGGTCAAGGGCATGCTGATGCTGATCTACCGCGTCGACGACGACGCCGCGTTCGAACTGCTGCGGTGGCGTTCCCAGGAGACGAACGTCAAGCTGCGGGTGCTCGCCGAGCAGCTGCTGTCCGACTACCGGACCCTGGTGTACGAGGAGACCCTGCCGCCCCGCTCGACGTTCGACCACCTCCTTCTCACCGCGCACCTGCGGGTGGAGCGCGCCGGCGATACCGTGAACAGGTGACATCGAACAGGGCGCTGATCATCGTCGACGTGCAGAACGACTTCTGCGAAGGCGGCTCGCTCGCGGTCACCGGTGGTGCGGCGGTGGCGCGCGGCGTCAACGATCTGCTCGCCACCGACCCGGGTTACCGTCACGTGGTCGCGACCAAGGACTACCACGTCGACCCCGGCCCGCACTTCTCCGACGACCCGGATTACGTCGACTCGTGGCCGGTGCACTGTGTCGCGCACACGGCGGGCGCGGAGTTCCACCCCGATCTCGACACCGCCCCGATCGAGGCGGTTTTCGAGAAGGGACACCACTCGGCGGCCTACAGCGGGTTCGAGGGCCGGGACGGCGACGGCACCTCTCTGGCCGACTGGCTGCGCGCGCGGGACGTGCGCGCCGTCGACGTGGTGGGCATCGCCACCGACTACTGCGTGAAGGCCACCGCGGCGGACGCGGCCGCCGCCGGTTTCACCACCCGGGTGCTGCTCGACCTGACCGCCGGGGTGTCGCCGGCGACCAGCGCCGAGGCGGTCGAGGCGCTGCGCGCCGCCGGCGTCGAGACCTTGTGAGGCATCAGACGGTTGCACTGCCCGTGGCGCGGGCATCCCCTATCGTCGCCAACGCCGAAACCCGCCTTTCACCACGTATCCAGGAGAAGTCCACTTGACGCAAATCGCCGGCTCGGGAAACACCACGCTGGAACTGTGGCCCGGAAAGGCCTACCCGCTCGGCGCCACCTACGACGGGTACGGCACGAACTTCGCCCTGTTCAGTGAGGCCGCCGACAAGGTCGAGCTGTGCCTGTTCGACGGCGACGGCGCCGAGACCCGGATCACGCTGCCCGAGGTGGACGGGTTCGTCTGGCACGGGTACATCCCGAGCATCGAGCCGGGTCAGCGCTACGGCTACCGGGTGCACGGCCCGTACGACCCGGCCGGCGGGCTGCGGTGCAACCCGAACAAACTCCTCCTGGATCCGTACGCCAAGGCCATCGACGGACAGTTCGACTGGGGTCAGTCGCTGTTCAGCTACAACTTCGGTGACCCCGACAGCCGCAACGACGACGATTCGACCGTGAGCATGCCCAAGTGCGTGGTCATCAACCCGTACTTCGACTGGGGCGTGGACCGCCCGCCCGGCCACGAGTACGCCGACTCGGTCATCTACGAAGCCCACGTCAAAGGGTTGACGCAGACCCATCCCGACATCCCCGAGCAGATCCGCGGCACCTACGCCGCGGTGGCCCACCCGGTGATCATCGAGCACCTGCAGGGCCTGGGTGTCACGGCCATCGAGCTGATGCCGGTGCACCATTTCGCCAACGACTCCACGCTGGTGGACAAGGGGCTGTCCAACTACTGGGGTTACAACACCATCGGTTTCTTTGCGCCGGACTCCAAGTACAGCTCGAACCCGAACCCGGGCGGGCAGGTGCAGGAGTTCAAGGCCATGGTGCGGGCGCTGCACGAGGCCGGCATCGAGGTGATTCTCGACGTCGTCTACAACCACACCGCCGAGGGCAACCACCTGGGCCCGACGTTGTCCATGCGCGGCATCGACAACCCGGCCTACTACCACCTCGTCGACGACGACAAGCGCTACTACATGGACTACACCGGCACCGGTAACAGTCTCAACGTGCGGCATCCGCACACGCTGCAGCTGATCATGGACTCGCTGCGGTACTGGGTGACCGAGATGCACGTCGACGGGTTCCGGTTCGACCTGGCCTCCACGCTCGCGCGCGAGTTCTACGACGTCGACCGGTTGGCGACGTTCTTCGAGCTGGTGCAGCAGGATCCGGTGGTCAGTCAGGTCAAGCTGATCGCCGAGCCGTGGGACGTCGGCCCCGGCGGCTACCAGGTCGGCAACTTCCCGCCGCAGTGGACCGAGTGGAACGGCAAGTACCGCGACACGGTCCGTGACTTCTGGCGCGGGGAACCGGCCACCCTCGACGAGTTCGCCTACCGCCTGACCGGGTCGGCCGACCTGTACGAACACACCGCGCGGCGCCCGGTCGCGTCGATCAACTTCGTCATCGCCCACGACGGCTTCACGCTGCGCGACCTGGTGTCGTATAACGAGAAGCACAACGAAGCCAACGGCGAGGACAACAACGACGGCGAGAGCCACAACCGGTCGTGGAACTGCGGGGTCGAGGGGCCCACCGACGATCCGGAGATCCTCGCGCTGCGGTCCCGGCAGCAGCGGAACTTCCTGACCACGCTGCTGTTGTCCCAGGGTGTGCCGATGATCTGCCACGGTGACGAGCTCGGCCGCACCCAGGGCGGCAACAACAACGGCTACTGCCAGGACAACGAGATCACCTGGGTCGACTGGGCCAACGCCGACACCGACCTGCTGCAGTTCACCTGCACGGTGTCGCAGCTGCGCGCCAACCATCCGGTGTTCCGCAGGCGGCGTTTCTTCAGCGGCAAACCCGTGGGCCGGCGCGGCCAGGGACTGACCGACATCGCGTGGTTCACCCCCGACGGCGCCGAGATGACGGGCGAGGACTGGGGCTCGGGGTTCGCGAAGTCGGTCGGCGTGTATCTCAACGGCCAGGGGATCCCGGACATGGACGCCCGCGGTCAGCGGGTGCGGGACGACTCGTTCCTGCTGTTCTTCAACGCCCACTACGAGCCGATCGACTTCACGTTGCCGCCGAAGGAGTTTGCGGCCTCGTGGGAGCCCGTGGTGTCCTCGGTGGCCGCTGTGGCGCCGGAACCCGGGGAGTCCCACCAGGCCGGCGCCACGGTGTCCGTCGCGGCCAGGGCGGTGCTGGTGCTGCGCGCCTTGCCGAATCCGGCCTGAAAACTGTTGTGCGCCACGCGCTTAGCCCGGGCCGAGTCGGCCATGATTTCGGGAATGTTGTGTTAGCTTGAAGGTGCTGTTGCAACCGTGGCCACCGCGCGGGCAGCGGGTGTTCCCGTCTGCCCACCGGCCGGGCGGGCCGGGCGTAGGAGCCGTAGAGCGGCGGCGCCCTACCCGGTGGCCACGGTTGCCAGCCTCGACCCCGCGACGCCGTCCGGTGCGGCAGGAGCAGATGCGATGAGCCTCGACACCAGCCTGGCCGTCGACTGCCGCCACCTGACCCACCGCTACGGCGAGTTCACCGCCGTCGACGACCTCTCCCTGCAGGTCCGGGCGGGCGAGACCGTCGGACTGCTCGGGCCCAACGGCGCCGGGAAGACCACGGTGGTGCGGGTGCTGACCACCCTGACACCGGCCCAGCACGGCGAGGTGCTGATCTTCGGGATGGACGCACGCCGCCGCACCATGGACATCCGACACAACATCGGCTATGTCCCCCAACAACTCTCGATCGAGGCAGCGCTGACCGGGCGGCAGAACGTCGAGTTGTTCGCCCGGCTGTACGACGTGCCGCGGGCCCAGCGGCGGTCCAGGGTGGACGGCGCGCTGGACGCGATGCAACTGCTCGACGTCGCCGACGAACCCGCCGGCACCTACTCGGGCGGTATGGTACGTCGCCTCGAGCTGGCCCAGGCGCTGGTCAACCAGCCGTCGCTGCTCCTCCTCGACGAACCCACGGTGGGGCTGGATCCGATTGCGCGTGAGGGGGTTTGGGCCCAGGTGCGCCGCATGCAGGACGAGTTCGGGATGACGGTGCTGCTGACGACGCACTACATGGAGGAGGCCGACGTGCTGTGTGACCGGGTGGCGCTGATGCACCACGGCCGGATGCAGGTGGTCGGCACCCCGGCCGAGCTCAAGCGCGGGATCGCCCCGGACGGCCGGGAGGCCACGCTGGAGGACGTCTTCCGCCACTACGCCGGCTCGGATCTGGCCGGGGATTCCCGCGGGGGTTTGCGCGCGGTGCGTTCGAGTCGCAGGACGGCCCGCCGTGTCGGTTGAGCCGGCGGCCCGCCCGAACATCGTGCCGGCGCCGCGCGGATGGCGCCGGGTGCGCGGCATGCTGATGCGGGTCGGGGCCTTCGCACTGGTGGAACTGCAGAAGCTGCGCCGCGACCGCACCGAACTGCTCACCCGGATGGTCCAGCCCGCGCTGTGGCTGCTGATCTTCGGGCAGACGTTCTCGCGGCTGGACGTCATCGACACCGGGGACGTGCCGTACCTGGCCTACCTGGCGCCCGGCATCATCGCGCAGTCGGCGCTGTTCATCTCGATCTTCTACGGGATCCAGATCGTCTGGGACCGCGACGCCGGGATCCTGGCCAAGCTGATGGTCACCCCGGCGCCGGCGTCGGCGATCGTCACCGGAAAGGCCTTCGCGGCGGGCGTGCGCTCGGTGGTGCAGGTGATCGGCGTGGTCGCGCTGGCGTTCGTGCTGGGCGTGCACATGACGGCGAACCCGCTGAAGATCGTCGCGGCGATGGGTGTGGTGGTGCTCGGCTCCGCGTTCTTCGCGTGCCTGTCGATCGCGCTGGCCGGCCTGGTGCGCAACCGGGACCGGCTGATGGGCATCGGTCAGGCCATCACGATGCCGCTGTTCTTCGCGTCGAACGCGCTGTACCCGGTCGAGGTGATGCCGCAGTGGTTGCGCTGGCCGTCGGCGGTGAACCCGCTGTCCTACGAGGTGAACGCGCTGCGCGGGCTGTTGATCGACACGCCCGCCAACGGGGTGCTCGACGTGGCGGTGCTGGCGGTGGCCGCCGTGCTCGGCGTCGCCGCCGCGTCGGCGCTGCTGCGCAGGCTGGTGCGCTGACCGCTCAGCCGAGGATGCGCTCGATGGAACGCACCGGGATCGGCAGCCACGACGGCCGGAAACGCGCCTCGTAGGCCGCTTCGTAGACCGCCTTGTCCAGTTCGTAGGCCGCTAGCACCTGGCCGTGGTCGCGCGGGTCGATGCCGGCCACGGCCGCGTAGCCGGCGCAGAACGCGGCACCGTTGCGGTCCACCCAGGCCCGCGCCCGGGCGGCCATCGCGGCATCACCGTTGTCGTTGATGACCGTCTGGTACGCCGCGTACTCGAACGACCGCAGTACGCCGGCCACGTCGCGCAACGGCGAGTCCGGTCGCCTGCGCTCGTCGAGCGGCTGGCCCGGCTCTCCCTCGAAGTCGATCAGCAACCAGCTCTCGGGGGTGCGCAGCACCTGCCCGAGATGGAGGTCGCCGTGCACACGCTGCACCGGGATCGTCCGGCCGGACAGCGCCCGGTACCGGTCCGCGACGGCCGCCGCCCGGCCCGCCAACTGCGGTGCGGCCTGCGCCGCCGAGGCCAGCCGCGTGAGCATGGCGTCGACCGGGAACGGCGCGGTCGAGACACCCAGCGTGTCGGCCAGCGTGGCGTGCACCGAGGCCACCGCCTCCCCGAGCCGGTAGGACTCGTCGGCGAAATCGCTGCCCACCTCGTCGGCGAACAGTTCGCGGGTGCTGGCGGTGGCCATGTCCCAGCCCTCGGCGCTGTTCGCCGCGAACGCGGCCACCATGCCGAGCGCGGACGGGTCGGTGCCCGGCCCGGCCCATGAGGTCTCGTACGAGCCGAGCAGGGTCGCGACGTGCCGATTGCCGGCACGGGCCAGCACCCGGTTGAGCTCGATGTCGGGGTTGATGCCCGGGGTCACCCGGCGAAAGACCTTGAGCATGGCTTCTTTTCCGAAGATCACGCTGGTATTGCTCTGCTCCGCGCTCGACACCTTCGGCGGTGCGTTCACCGGGAGTACCGCACCGGGCTCCCTGCTGAACCGCAGGTCCGCGACGGTCGCCGACGTGTCGATCAGGCGCAGCAGGCTGCGCGCCGCTTCCGGGTCGAAGAGCGCGTCGTAGGCCGTGCGTCGTCCGTCCGGACCCGGCACGGTGCCGATCACGGCGGCCGGGTCGAGGCCGGCGGGCGCGGCGGGACCGTTCACCCACCGCACCAACAGCTGGTACCGCTCCACGGTGCCGTCGCCGTAACGCACGTCGAGCAGCACATGCTCGAGGCCGTCTTCGAGCGGGGTCACCGTCACCGGTTCGGCCGAGGCGAGTTCACGGCGGCGGCCGGCGTACCAGCGGCGGTGCACGATCCATTCGCCGAATGCCAGCGTCATGGTCTGGAACCTACCCAGCGCGGCGTCAAAAGAATCACCGTGCGCCGGACGTTACGGCAGGAAGCGTTCCGCTCCTGCGGTTCTGACGAACCGGGTGCTGTTCGCCTGGCGGTAGCCGATCACGCCGCCGCTGAAGGTCAGGAAGATCAGGCCGGCCACCCCGGGCAGCGCCACCGCCGCGATCTCCGCGACGGACGGGTTCGTCACGACCCGCGGATACGCGCCCAACCGCGGGGACTGCCCGCTCACCGGTGACACCGGCGCCGGAGCCGTCATCCCGGGGGTCGGCGGCACCGACCCGCGGATCACGGGCGTACGCACCCCGGCCACGCCGGGCGCAGATCGTCGCCGGAACCGGGCTGGTGGTCAGCACGGTCGGTCCGTACGGCGTCCACGGTCTGCCGCTGGTGGAGGCGTGCGCCTCGACGGGCACGGACTACGTCGATGTGGCCGGGGAGATC
>NZ_LMVQ01000347.1 GCF_001545925.1 Mycobacterium sp. NAZ190054
AACCGCTTGTGGAGAACGGCCATATCTTCCTGGCGCAGCCGCCGCTGTACAAGTTGAAGTGGCAGCGCGCCGACCCGGAGTTCGCGTACTCCGACCGGGAGCGCGACGGACTGCTCGAAGCCGGCCGGGCCGCGGGTAAGCGGATCAACGTCGAGGACGGCATCCAGCGTTACAAGGGTCTCGGTGAGATGGACGCCAAGGAGCTGTGGGAGACCACGATGGATCCGACGGTGCGGGTGCTGCGGCAGGTCACCCTCGACGACGCTGCCGCGGCCGACGAACTGTTCTCCATCCTGATGGGTGAGGACGTAGAGGCCCGGCGCAGCTTCATCACCCGAAATGCCAAAGATGTTCGCTTCCTTGATGTTTAACCTGAAATAGGAAAAGTTCATGACTGACACCACGTTGCCTCCGGGCGGCGAAGCAGGCGACCGGATCGAGCCGGTCGACATCCAGCAGGAGATGCAGCGCAGCTACATCGATTACGCGATGAGCGTGATCGTGGGCCGCGCGTTGCCGGAGGTCCGGGACGGCCTCAAGCCGGTGCACCGCCGGGTGCTCTACGCGATGTTCGACTCCGGCTTCCGGCCGGACCGCGGACACGCGAAATCCGCACGCTCCGTTGCCGAGACGATGGGTAACTACCACCCGCACGGCGACGCCTCGATCTACGACACGCTGGTCCGGATGGCACAGCCGTGGTCGCTGCGCTACCCGCTGGTCGACGGGCAGGGCAACTTCGGCTCCCCCGGTAACGACCCGCCGGCGGCGATGAGGTACACCGAAGCGCGGCTGACTCCGTTGGCGATGGAGATGCTGCGCGAAATCGACGAGGAGACAGTCGATTTCATTCCGAACTACGACGGCCGGGTACAGGAGCCGACGGTTCTGCCGAGCCGGTTCCCGAACCTGCTCGCCAACGGTTCGGGCGGCATCGCGGTCGGCATGGCCACCAACATCCCGCCGCACAACCTGCGTGAGCTCGCCGAGGCCGTGTACTGGTGCCTGGACAACCACGAGGCAGACGAGGAAGCCACCCTCGAAGCGGTCTGCGCGCGGGTCAAGGGGCCGGACTTCCCGACCCACGGTCTGATCGTCGGCTCGCAGGGCATCGAGGACACCTACAAGACCGGGCGCGGTTCGATCCGGATGCGCGGTGTGGTCGAGATCGAAGAGGACAGCCGCGGCCGTACCTCGCTGGTGATCACCGAGTTGCCGTATCAGGTCAACCACGACAACTTCATCACCTCGATCGCCGAGCAGGTCCGCGACGGCAAGCTCACGGGCATCTCGAACATCGAGGATCAGTCCAGCGACCGCGTGGGTCTGCGGATCGTCGTGGAGATCAAACGCGACGCCGTGGCCAAGGTGGTGCTCAACAACCTCTACAAGCACACCCAGCTGCAGACCAGCTTCGGCGCCAACATGCTGGCGATCGTCGACGGGGTGCCGCGCACGCTGCGGCTCGACCAGCTGATCCGCTACTACGTCAGCCATCAGCTCGACGTCATCGTCCGCCGGACCACCTACCGGCTGCGCAAGGCCAACGAGCGGGCTCACATCCTGCGCGGTCTGGTCAAGGCGCTCGACGCGCTCGACGAGGTCATCGCGTTGATCCGGGCGTCGCAGACCGTCGAGATCGCCCGCGCCGGTCTCATCGAGTTGCTCGACATCGACGAGATCCAGGCCCAGGCGATCCTCGACATGCAGCTGCGGCGCCTGGCCGCCCTGGAACGTCAGCGCATCATCGACGATCTGGCCAAGATCGAGGCCGAGATCGCCGATCTCGAGGACATCCTCGCCAAGCCGGAGCGGCAGCGTGCGATCGTGCACGACGAGCTCAAGGAGATCGTCGACAAGCACGGGGACGACCGTCGTACGCGGATCGTGCCGGCCGACGGTGACGTCGCCGACGAGGACCTGATCGCGCGCGAGGACGTCGTCGTCACGATCACCGAAACCGGCTATGCCAAGCGCACCAAGACCGATCTGTACCGCAGCCAGAAGCGCGGCGGCAAGGGTGTGCAGGGTGCCGGTCTCAAGCAGGACGACATCGTCAACCACTTCTTCGTGTGCTCGACGCACGACTGGATCCTGTTCTTCACCACGCAGGGCCGGGTGTACCGGGCCAAGGCGTACGACCTGCCCGAGGCGTCCCGCACGGCACGCGGCCAGCACGTTGCCAACCTGTTGGCCTTCCAGCCGGAGGAGCGCATCGCCCAGGTCATCCAGATCAAGAGCTACGAGGACGCGCCGTACCTGGTACTGGCCACCCGCAACGGCCTGGTCAAGAAGTCCAGGCTGGTCGACTTCGACTCGAACCGTTCCGGCGGCATCGTCGCGGTGAACCTGCGCGACGGTGACGAGTTGGTGGGTGCGGTGTTGTGTTCGTCGGACGACGACTTGTTGCTGGTGTCGGCGAACGGGCAGTCGATCCGGTTCTCGGCCACCGACGAGGCACTGCGTCCGATGGGCCGCGCGACCTCCGGCGTGCAGGGCATGCGGTTCAACGGCGACGACGCGCTGCTCTCGCTCAACGTGGTGCGGGAGGACACCTACCTGCTGGTGGCCACCTCCGGTGGATACGCCAAGCGGACCGCGATCGAGGAGTACCCGGTTCAGGGCCGTGGCGGTAAAGGGGTGCTGACCATCCAGTTCGACAAGCGGCGTGGCACGCTGGTCGGAGCGTTGATCGTCGACGACGACACCGAGTTGTACGCCATCACCTCCGGTGGCGGCGTCATCCGGACCGCCGCACGTCAGGTGCGTAAGGCCGGCCGCCAGACCAAGGGCGTTCGGTTGATGAACCTCGGCGAGGGCGACACACTTATCGCGATCGCGCGCAACGCCGAGGCCGGCGACAGCACCGACGAGGTCAACACCGACCCGGAGGCGACCGGCCAGTGAGGAGTCGTAGGTGAGCTCACCGAAGGAGCCGGGCTACCCGCGTCCGGGTGACGCAGCCAACGGCACCGCCGCAGGACCCGGTCCGGAGAACGGCTCGCGGCCGCACTCGGCCGACGCCGGTGATCTGCCGCCGTGGCAGCGGGGGCAGGCAGGCCGGTCCCGGCAGCCGCAACAGGCTCCGGAAGGGTCGCACGCGGATGGGCCGCGGCCCGGGACTCAGGCCGGCCTGGACGCGCGGCTGAACCGGTTCATGCCCGTCGACCCTGACGCCACCTATCTGGTGAAGACCGCCGAGCACATGATCTGGCCCTACCGCAACGGCCTGCTGGTCGGTGAAGACGTCTG
>NZ_LMVQ01000348.1 GCF_001545925.1 Mycobacterium sp. NAZ190054
CCGCCTTTTTTTTTCTAATGATCCGCCCCCCCCCGAGCTCTACCCTCTTCCCCTCCCCGCCCCTCTCCCGTCCTGGGGGTGCACCGGTTCCCGCCCGCCCGCGCCGGCGGCGCCCGCCTGGTCCGACATCAGGAAGTAGCACGCCGCGCACACCGCCGCGGCCAGGCCCCATCCGACACCGGTGAGGTTGATCTGGGCGCCGGTCAGCCCATCCGGTCCGACCACGCCGAGCACCAAGGTGATCCCGGCGACGGCGAGTGCGACGCCGGCCAGCGTCACCGTGGTGGGGCGATTCCTGGTGGTCGCCCACAGCCAGCCGACGACCAGAATCGGAGCGGTGTATTCGAGCAGCAGCGCGACCCCGACCGTCAGGTGCGAGACCGCGTTGTAGTAGAAGAGTTGCGCGCCGGCGATCGGCACCAGGCCGTAGAGCACGACCGTCCGGGCGTGCCGTCGGGCCTCGCGCAGCCAGCCCGGACGCACGACGGCGGCGAACACCGCCATCGCCAGCGCACCCCCGGCCAGCCGGGCGGTCACCGCCGCCGTGGGGGTCCATCCCGCCTCCATCAGCGACTTCGCGAACGGCCCGGAGCTGCCGAACGCGAACGCGGAACCGACGGCGAACAGCAGACCCGTACGAAAATGGTCGGAACGAACGCGTGGGTTCGTATCCAGTGCAGCCATGAGCAACCGCCTCCGCGAGCCCGACAAGGGATGACATGAGTAAAATCGGATTTGGTCGTGACGTTACCGTCGGGAGGAGTCATGGGTCAAATGCTTTTCACTCATGACACTGAGCTCACTCTGCGCGCGGTGAGTGTCCTGATCAACAGTGACCGGGTGGACGGTGAACGGCTGCCCGACCTCGCCGCGCTCGATGAATATCTCGACCACTTCGGCTGGACCGGTCGGCGTGATCGCGACGCGGCCGAACTCGACACGGTGCACAACCTGCGGACGAGGTTGGGCCGCATCTGGGAATCCGCCGACGACGAGGTCCGCGCCGTCGACCAGGTCAACGCGCTGCTGTCCGACACCAAGGCGTCGCCGTGGCTGACCCGCCACCCCGAGATGCCCGAATGGCATCTGCACCTGGCGTCCGTCCACGATCCGCTATGGCAGCGGATGGGCGCCGAGATGGCGATGGCGCTGGCCGACCTGATCCGGGCCGGGGAACTGCGCAGGCTCAAGGTCTGCGCGGCGCCGGACTGCCACGCGGTGCTCGTCGACCTGTCCCGCAACCGGTCGGGGAAGTTCTGCGACACCGGCAACTGCGGCAACCGTCAGCACGTCGCGGCCTACCGGGAACGCCGCTCCAACAAGTGAACTGACCCCTCGCGGCGCGCCGTTACGCTGGCCCGAGGGGGAGTGAATGGCGCAACCGACGACACGCCTGCAGGTCAGCGGGCACCGCTTCCTGGCCCGCCGGATGGAACACGCGCTGGTCCGTGGTGATGCCCGGATGCTCGACGATCCGCTTCGCGCGCAGTCGGTTTCGCTGGCCGCCGGTGCGGTGCTGGCGACCGTCGCCGTCGCCGTGTGCGCGGTGCTGGCCGTCGTGTCCCCCGGCGCGACCGTGGGTGACGCGCCGCTTGTGGTGGTCCGCGAGTCCGGGGCGATGTACGTCAGGATCGACGGCGTCATGCACCCGGTGTTCAATCTGGCCTCGGCGCGTCTGATCCTGCGCGACGCCGCCGAGCCGCGGACGGTCTCGCAGCGCGCCATCGACGCGGCGGCGCTCGGACCGCAGGTGGGTATTCCCGGTGCGCCCGCGCAGATCTCACCGCCGTTGGACGCCCGGGACTCCGGGTGGACCGTCTGCGACGACGCACAATCGCGCACCTCGGTCGCGACGGGTCCGCCGGAGATCACGGCGATGGAGCCCGATTCCAGCGTGCTGGTGACGCCGCGCGGGGAGAGCGCCGCGCTGACCTATCTCCTGCACGGCGGACGGCGGGCGCGCGTGGATCTGCGTCATCCCGCGGTGGTGCGCGCATTGGAACTCGACAACGTTGCGGCGCAGCCGGTTTCACCGGTGCTGCTGGCCGCGGTCCCGGAGGCGCCCGCCATCGAGCCGCCGCACATCCCGGCGCGCGGTACCGCCGGGCCACCGCTGCTGCCCGAACACCCGGTGGGCACGGTGGTGCGGGTGGCCGGCGCCTCGGATGACTACTTCGTGGTGCTGATCGACGGGCTGCAGCGCATCGGCGAGGTCGCGGCCGACCTGATCCGCTACACCGACAATCGCATCGGCGACGGGCTTCCCACCGTGTCGCCCGACGTCGTCGGCGCGTTGCCCGTGGTCCACACGCTGCCGGTGACGACGTTCCCGCACACCGGCGGGGTCGCGGACGCAGCGGTGGTCTGTGCCCGCTGGGACGCCGGTCCGGGTGGAAACGGTTCCCACACCACCGTCTACGTCGGCGATGCCGTTCCGCCGATGGCGCACCCCGTCGTGCTGGCGCAGGCCGACGACGACGGGCCCGCCGTCGACACGGTGTCGGTGCCGGCGGGACGCACGGTCTTCGTCCGGTCCGTGTCGCTCACCGGCTCCGGGCACAGCACGGGTTCGCTGTTCCTGCTCACCGACACCGGTGTGCTGTTCGGCGTCCGCGACACCGCCACCGCCCGGGATCTGGGAATCACCACCCCGGCGGTGCCTGCGCCGTGGCCGGTGCTGGCGAGGCTGCCCCGTGGTCCGGAGCTCAGCGGGCCGGCCGCGTCAGTCCTCCGGGACGGGACGCCGTGACCGGCGCACGGCCGCCGAGGCCACCGCGGCACAGCCGGCCAGCGCGACACAGATGAGCGCGCCGTGTACCGCGGTCCTGTGACGCCCGCCCGCCTGCGGTGGGGCGGGTTCGACCGGCACCACCACGGGGCCGGCGGTCGCGGTCTCGGCCGGCCCGGTGGCGGACACCGCCGCGAGGGCGTCCACCACCCCGTGACCGACGACGGGATCCCAGCCGCCGGGCGGATCGTGCGCGGTGTCCTCGATGATGCCCATCACCTGCCGCGCGGTCAGTTCCGGTGCCCGGGCCCGAACCAGCGCGGCGATCGCGGCGACCACCGGAACGGCATAGCTGGTACCGGAGATCGGCAGCCCGGACGGCGCCGCGGTCACCAGGCCGTCGCCGGTCGGCGCCAGCGAGATCACCGCTTCGCCCGGAGCGGCGACGTCGACCCACGGGCCGGCGAGGCTGAAGTCCGAGGCCGTCCCGTCCGGGCCCACCGAG
>NZ_LMVQ01000349.1 GCF_001545925.1 Mycobacterium sp. NAZ190054
ACGCTGCCGGCCGGGATGGCACCCGCGACGGCATCGTGCGGGCCGTGTCGGCGACCGGTGCGGTGATCACCAGCGCGGGCATCGTGCTGGCGGCGGTGTTCTGTGTGCTCGGGGTGCTGCCGCTGATGTGGAACGCGACCCCCGCCGACGCGCAGGCGGTCCTGTCCACCGTCGCCACCAGCATCCGCGCCGAACTGGCGGTACCGCGCCCGCCGCCCGTGCTGATCAGCGAGGCCACCACCGCCGCCCGGGACGCGCCGCTGCCCTCCGGCATGCTCGGCAACCCCCGCGGCCGGTTCGACGACGGGGTGGTCTCCGGTATCTCGGCCGCGACCGGCCGGCTGTGGGGTTTCACCACGGCGCTGACCACCGACGAACGTACCGGGCTCACCGGCGACCAGTACACCGCGCCGCTGCGGGAGGATCTGCTGCGCGCGCTGAGCCTCTCGGTTCCCCCGGACGCCCGCAACGGATTGGCCCAGCAGCGTCTGACCCGGGTCCGGCGCACGGTCGAGGACCTGTTCAACGCCGTCACCATCGTCAACCCCGGCGGCTCCTACACGCTGGCCACCGAACGCAGCCCGATACCGCTGGCGCTGCGCAACGACCTGCTCGTGCCCATCCGGGTGCGGCTCGACATCGACGCGCCGCCCGGCATGACGGTCACCGACATGGGCGAGATCGTGCTGCCGCCCGGCTTCCTGCCGCTCAAGGTGCCCGTCGAGGTGCACTTCACCCAGCGGGTCGCCGTGGACGTCGCGCTGCGCACCGCCGACGGGCTGCCGCTGGGCGAACCGGTGCGGCTGTCCGTGCACTCCAACGCCTACGGCCAGGTGCTGTTCTTCATCACGCTGACCGGCGGCGCGGTACTGGTGCTGCTGGTCGGGCGCCGGCTGTGGCACCGGTTCCGCGGCCAGCCCGACCGCGCCGACCTGGAGGCCGACCCGACCCGGCCCGATCCGGTGGACGTGGCGCTGGCCTACGACGCCGAGGAACCCTCCGACGCGAAGAGCGGCAAACGCCGCACCAAGACCGCCCCCGGCGGTGACGATGCGTGACATCAGGCCGCACCGCCCGTCGGCGCCCGGCCGTCCCGCCGACCGGCCGGAGTTGTCGGACGCGGCGGTGGTGTCGAGGTCCTGGGGTATGGCGGTGGCCACGCTCGTCAGCCGCCTCACCGGGTTCGCGCGCATCGTGCTGCTGGCCGCGATCCTCGGCGCCGCGCTGTCGAGCGCGTTCACCGTCGCCAATCAGCTGCCCAACCTGATCGCGGCGCTGGTGCTGGAGGCCACGTTCACCGCGATCTTCGTGCCGGTGCTCGCCCGCGCCGAACGCGACGACCCCGACGGCGGAACCGCCTTCGTACGAAGACTTCTCACGCTCGCGACGACGCTGCTGCTGGTCGTCACGATCGTGTCGACGCTGGCGGCGCCGCTGCTCGTCGACCTGATGCTCGGGTCCGACCCGCTGGTGAACCGACCGCTGACCACCGCGTTCGCGTTCCTGCTGCTCCCCCAGATCATCTTCTACGGTCTGGCGTCGGTGTTCATGGCGATCCTGAACACGCGCAACATCTTCGGGCCGCCCGCCTGGGCGCCGGTGGTGAACAACGTCGTCGCGATCGTCACGCTCGGGCTGTATGTCCTTGTCCCGGGCGAACTCTCGATCGACCCGGTGGAGATGGGCAACGCCAAGCTGCTGGTGCTCGGGGTCGGCACCACCCTGGGCGTGGTGGCGCAGGCCGCGGTGCTGTTCGTCGCGCTGCGGCGGGAGCGGATCAGCCTGCGGCCGCTGTGGGGCATCGACGACCGGCTGAAGAAGTTCGGGATGATGGCGCTGGCGATGGTGCTGTACGTGCTCATCAGCCAGATCGGCCTGGTCGTCGGCAACCAGGTGGCCAGCGGTGCCGCCGCCTCGGGCCCGGCCATCTACAACTACACGTGGCTGGTGCTGCAACTGCCGTTCGGCATCATCGGCGTCACGGTGCTCACCGTGGTGATGCCGCGGCTGTCGCGCAACGCGGCCGCCGAGAACGGCCCGGCCGTGCTGGCCGACCTGTCCCTGGCCACCCGGCTGACCATGCTCACCCTCATCCCGATCGTGGCGATGATGACCGTCGGCGGCCCGGCGATCGGCAGCGCCCTGTTCGCCTACGGCAACTTCGGCGCCGTCGACGCCGGCTACCTCGGCATGGCGATCACGCTGTCGGCGTTCACGCTGATCCCGTACGCGCTGGTGCTGCTGCAGCTGCGGGTGTTCTACGCCCGGCAGGAGCCGTGGACGCCGATCGTGCTGATCGTGGTCATCACCGTCGTCAAGATCGCCGCGTCGCTGGCCGCCCCGCACCTGACCGACGACCCCGACCTCGTCGCCGGCTATCTCGGGCTGGCCAACGGGCTCGGTTTCCTGGCCGGCGCGACCGTCGGCCACCTGCTGCTGCGGGCCCGTCTGGACCCGCCGGGCGGACGCCTGCTCGGCACCGACGTGCTCCGCACCATCCTGGTCACCGTCTCGGCGTCCCTGGCGGCCGGCCTGACCGCCCATGTCGTCGACCAGCTCGCCGGTCTGGAGCAGCTGACGGTGCACTGGGGCGCGGCCGGCTCGCTGCTGCGTCTGCTGGGCCTCGGGCTGGTGATGGTGCCGATCATCGCTGGGGTGTTGCTGGCCGCGCGGGTGCCCGACGCCCGGGCCGCGCTGTCCGCGGTGCGGCGCAGGTTCGGAACAGGTAAGCCGTCGGTGGCCGCCGGGGTGCTCACGTACGCTGATCCGGGTAACCAGTCTTCGTTACGCCGACGTCAGCTTCCCCGGTCGGCGGCCCGAGGACCAGCGGCCGAGGTGGCCGGCGACGGGAGGCGGAAAGGATTCGCGGTGAGCGACGAACCCACCAGCGGTTCCCCGGCGGACCACGACTCTGCTGCCACCACACGCATCGACCGACCCTCACCTGACGACTTCCGACCCGATGTGCCGGAGTCCGCCGGCGCGCACGGGCGTCCCGACGAACCGACGACGACGATCCCGGCCGAGCCCACCGTCGAGACGTCCGTCACCGAGGACGTGCACCTGATCCCGGGTGCGACGGTCGTCGACGGGCGTTACCGGCTGCTGGTGTTCCACGGCGGACCAGCGCGGCTGCAGTTCTGGCAGGCC
>NZ_LMVQ01000350.1 GCF_001545925.1 Mycobacterium sp. NAZ190054
CCGACCGGCACCTTCGCCGACGGCGTCCGCGCCGGCCCGCCGTCCGCGCCCGCCGGCGAGAAGGACGGCAGTGTGTTCCTCACCGTCGCCAGCACGGCGCCGCTGTTCTCCGAGGAGTCCGAGACCCAGCTCGACCGGCTGCACGCCGTGCCGGGACCAGGCGGACGCGAGGTGATGCTGACCGGCACCGCGCAGGTGAACCGCGACAGCGTGGACGCCATCACCTCGACGCTGCCGGTGGTGCTCGGGCTGATCGCGGGCATCATGTTCGCGCTACTGTTCCTGCTCACCGGCAGCGTCGTGATGCCGATCAAAGCCCTTGTGCTGAACATGCTTTCGTTGACGGCCGCCTTCGGCGCGCTGGTGTGGATCTTCCAGGACGGCCATCTGGCCGGCCTCGGCACCACCCCGACCGGCACCCTGGTGGCCAACATGCCGGTGCTGCTGTTCTGCATCGCGTTCGGCCTGTCGATGGACTACGAGGTGTTCCTCGTCGCCCGTATCCGCGAGTTCTGGCTGGAGACGGGAAATTCCGACCAATCCGTGGCACTCGGCATCGCCCACACCGGTCGCGTCATCACCGCGGCCGCGCTGATCATGTCGATCTCGTTCGCCGCGCTGATCGCCGCCAGCGTGTCGTTCATGAGAATGTTCGGCCTCGGTCTCACCCTGGCCGTGCTGGTCGACGCCACCCTGGTGCGGATGGTGCTCGTCCCGGCGTTCATGCGGCTGATGGGCGGGCGCAACTGGTGGGCGCCGAACCTGCTCAAGCGAATTCACGAGCGCCTCGGCTTCACCGAGGCGCCGAACACCACAACACAGAACACACCCCCGGAACGGATCAACTCATGAACAACCCGATCAGCGTCATCGCCGGCGTGCAGGGCGCGCTGCCGCCACACCGCTACACCCAGAGCGAGATCACCGAGAAATTCGTCGAGGTGCCGGCGTTCGCGCCCGTCGTCGACCTGGTCCGAAGTCTGCACACCAACGCGAAGGTCGACGCCCGTCACCTGGTGTTGCCGTTGGAGCGGTATCCGGATCTGCTCGATTTCGGCGATGCCAACGACCTCTACATCGAGCACGCCGTGGAACTCGGCTGCCGGGCACTGACCGCCGCGCTCGACGAAAGCGGTCTGGCGCCAAACGATCTCGACCTGATCATCACGACCACGGTCACCGGCATCGCCGTGCCCTCCCTGGACGCGCGCATCGCCGCGCGGCTGGGCCTTCGTCCCGACATCCGCCGGGTCCCGCTGTTCGGGCTCGGCTGTGTGGCCGGCGCGGCGGGCATCGCCCGCATGCACGACTATCTGCGCGGCGCACCCGGTCACGTCGCCGCGCTGGTCTCGGTGGAGCTGTGCTCGCTCACCCGTCCCGCGCTCGAGCCGAGCGTCGGCAGCCTGGTCGGCAGCGCGCTCTTCGGCGACGGCGCGGCCGCGGTGATCGCCATCGGCGAAGACCGGGCCGGCGCGAGCAACGCCGCGGGTCCGGCCGTGCTCGACACCCGCAGCAGGATGTACCCGGACTCTCTGGACATCATGGGCTGGTCGGTGAACCGCAACGGGTTCAAGCTCCTGCTCTCTCCGGATCTCCCGGGGCTCATCGAGAAGCACCTCGAACACGACGTCAGCGGCTTCCTCGCCGAGCACGACCTGTCCGTCGGCGACGTCGCCGCGTGGGTGTCCCATCCGGGCGGGCCGAAAGTGCTGGAGTCGATCGCCGATGCGCTCCACCTTCCCGACGATGCGCTCGAGTTGTCGTGGCGCTCGCTGGCCGAGGTCGGCAACCTGTCCTCGTCCTCGGTGCTGCACATCCTGCGCGACACCATGGCCAAGAAGCCACCGGCGGGCAGCACCGGAGTGCTGATGGCGATGGGTCCGGGATTCTGTTCCGAGCTCGTGCTGCTGCGGTGGCGGTGACGCCGTGCTCGCCTACACGCTGCTGATCGCCGCGGTCGCCGTGGAACGCGTCGCGGAACTTGGCGTGTCGCAACGCAATCTGAAGTGGAGCCGGTCTCGCGGCGGTGTCGAGTTCGGCACCGGCCACTACCCGGTGATGGTGGTGCTGCACACCGGGCTGCTGGCCGCGTGTCTGTTCGAGGCCGCCCACCGGGAATTCGTGCCGGTACTCGGCTGGACCATGTTCGCACTCGTGCTCGCCGCGCAGGGTCTGCGGTGGTGGTGCATCGCCACGCTCGGCCCCCAGTGGAACACCCGCGTCGTGGTGGTGCCGAACGCGGGCCGGGTCACCAGTGGCCCGTACCGTCTCCTGTCCCACCCCAACTATGTCGCGGTCGTCGTCGAAGGTATCGCGCTGCCGCTGGTGCACACCGCCTGGATCACCGCGCTCGCGTTCACGACGCTCAACGCCGCACTGCTGTCCGTACGGATCTCGGTGGAGAACAAGGCATTACAGTCCTTGACGCCGTCATGATCGACCTGGTGGTGGCGGGCGGCGGTCCCGCGGGTCTGGCCACCGCCATCCACGCCGCGCGGGCCGGGCTCGACACGGTCGTCATCGAACAGCGCACCGGACCGATCGACAAGGCCTGCGGTGAGGGGCTGATGCCGCACGCGGTGCGGCAACTGGAGCTTCTCGGCGCGCAACCGGAGGGCCGGCACTTCCACGGCGTCACCTACCTCGACACCCGTCGTCGCGTCACGGCGCCGTTCCGGTCCGGCGCCGGGCTCGGGGTGCGCCGCACCGCGCTGCACGCCGCACTGCTGCAGACCGCCGCCGACGCCGGGGTGACACTCGTACACGCCAAGGCCGGCCCGCCGGCCCAGGATGGGGAGTCGGTGTCGCTCAACGGTTTCCGGGCCCGCTATCTCGCGGCCGCCGACGGCCTGCACTCGCCGATCCGCGCCGGCCTCGGCCTGGAGTTGCCGCCGGGCCGGACCCGGCGCTGGGGCCTCAAACGTCACCTCGCGGTCGCACCGTGGATCGAGAACGTCGAGGTGTACTGGTCGCCGACGCCCGGGGCCGGGGAGGCCTGATATGACTTTCCTTGATCCGACCCCGCCTTCCCCGTCCCCCGCGCAGGCCGCCCCGGGGGCCTCGTCGGCCCGGCCCGTCGCGCTGACGATGACCGACATCGTCAAGGTCTTCCCCGG
>NZ_LMVQ01000351.1 GCF_001545925.1 Mycobacterium sp. NAZ190054
CCGGCTCTTTCGGCGCGCTGCCGCTGGGCCAGTTCAGGCACTTGACCATGTCGAGCGCGCCGACGGTGCCGAACTGCGGGCCGAGGACCCGGCGGGGCGTCGGTGGCGGCCGTCGCCAACGCCGTCTCGACCGCACTCGGCTATCCCCGCGGCGGACGGGTCGACGCGGGCAACGAACTCGCGCTGGCCGTCGCCGACGCCCGTGCCGGCAACACCAACCGGCTCAACAACCTCGTCAACCAGGCCGAGACCCTGCGCCAGACCGACGGACAGTTCGTCAACACCTGCAGCGACGCGCTGAACCGGCCCACCCCCGACCGGGTGCGGGAGCTGGTGGTGGCGTGGGACAAGTTGTACCCGCAGTTCGGCACCGTCGGCGCGCTCGACATGGTCAAGTGCCTGAACTGGCCCAGCGGCAGCGCGCCGAAAGAGCCGGCCGACCTGCAGATCCCGACCCTGCTGCTGGGTGTGCAGAACAACCCCATCGTCGGCAGCGAGGGTGTCGCCGCGGTGGCCGCGACCGCGATCAACGCCGGCTCGTCCAACCGGCGGGTGATGTGGCAGGGCATCGGACACGGCGCGACGATCTACTCGCCGTGCGCCCTGCCGCCGGCGATCGAATACCTCAAGACCGGCCAGCTGCCGCCGACCGACACGTACTGCCCGGCCTGACGGTCCTCCGGGAACCCTGAGGTACGGTGCGGGGCGTGCGCGATCTTGTTCTGGCGGCTTTCCGGCCTCGCACGACACCTCCCACCACGGCGTCGGTGCTGCGGTCCATCCTCTGGCCGTTGGCGATCATGGCGGTGATCCACCGCAGCTACGTACTGGTCTTCAACCGCTACATCACCGACGACTTCGCGCCCGTCTACCGCGCGGTCATCAACTTCAAGTTCGGTTGGGACATCTACAACGAGCATTTCGACCACGTCGACCCGCACTACCTGTACCCGCCGGGCGGCACGCTGATCATGGCCCCCTTCGGCTACCTGCCGGAAGTGGCGTCGCGGAACTGGTTCATCTTCTTCAACACCGTCGCGATCATCCTCGCGGGCTACTTCCTGTTGCGGCTGTTCAAGTTCACGCTCTCCTCCGTCGCCGCTCCCGCACTGCTCCTGGCGATGTTCTGCACCGAGAGCGTCACGAACACACTGGTGTTCGGCAACATCAACGGCGTCATCCTGCTGCTGGAGGTGCTGTTCTTCCGGTGGCTGCTGGACGGCAACCGCAGTCACGAATGGTGGGCCGGTGTCAGCATCGGCCTGACCCTGGTGGTCAAACCGCTGCTGGCTCCGCTACTGCTGCTGCCGCTGCTGAACCGGCAGTGGCGGGCGCTGGTGACGGCGTTCCTGGTGCCGGTGGCGTTCAACCTCGCGGCCTGGCCGTTGATCAGCGACCCGATGAGCTTCGTCACCCGCACGGTGCCCTACATCATGTCGACCCGCGACTACTTCAACAGCTCAGTCCTGGGCAACGGCGTCTACTACGGCCTGCCGATGTGGCTGATCCTGCTGCTGCGCATCACCTTCGTCGTGCTCGGCGCGGCGGCGCTGTGGCTGCTGTACCGCCACTACCGCACCCGCGACCCGTTCTTCTGGATGCTGACGTCCTCGGGAGTGCTCCTGATCACGTCGTGGCTGGCGTTGTCGCTGGCGCAGGGCTACTACTCGATGACCCTGTTCCCGTTCCTGATGACCGTCGTGCTGCCCAACTCGGTGATCCGCAGTTGGGTGGCGTGGCTGGCCGTGTACGGCTTCCTGACGATGGACCGCTGGCTGCTGTGGCAGCTGCCCGCGACCGGACGCGCACTCGAATACCTCAAGATCACCTACGGCTGGTCGCTGATGGCGGTCGTGGTGTTCTGCGTGCTGCTGTTCCGTTACCTGGACGCCAAACAGGACGGCCGCCTCGACGAGGGCATCGATCCGCCGTGGGTCGGGCAGCTCACGCCGGCCGGCAAGTCGCCCGGGTAGCCTGAAAACCATGACCGCTCCCAAACTCGTGCTCACCGACGACCAGTGGCGCGAACGGCTGACCCCCGAGGAGTTCGCGGTGCTGCGGCGGGCCGGCACCGAGCGCCCGTTCACCGGCGAGTACACCGACACCAAGACCGAAGGTGTGTACCAGTGCCGCGCCTGCGGCGCCGAGTTGTTCCGCAGCACCGAGAAGTTCGAATCGCACTGCGGCTGGCCGTCGTTCTTCGATCCGGCCGATTCCGACGCGGTGATCCTGCGGCCCGACGACTCGCTGGGCATGCGCCGCGTCGAGGTGCTGTGCGCGAACTGCCACAGCCACCTGGGCCACGTGTTCGAAGGCGAGGGTTACCCGACGCCGACCGACCAGCGCTACTGCATCAACTCGATCTCGCTGCGCCTGGTGCCGTCGGAGTCGTAGCCGCCCGGCACCAACGCCAGTCCCCGCTTCTGGGCTTCGAGCATCTGCTCGACCGCCGACGCCGGCAGCGGCGGGCTGTAGTGGAAGCCCTGCGCTATCCGGCAACCGTACTTGAGCAGTTCCGTTGCGGTCTCGGCGTTTTCGCCCCTTCGGCGACCGGGGTGATGCCCAGCGCGTGCGCGAGGTCGACGACCGCCCGCACGATCGCCGCAGACTGCGGATGGGTCAGGATGGGTGCGATGAACTCGCGGTCGAGCTTGACCTCGTCGACCGGGAACTCCCGCAGGTACCACAGCGCCGAGTAACCGCTGCCGAAGTCGTCGATGGCGACCCGGATTCCGTTGTCGCGCAGGGAGTGGAACACCATCCTGGTCTTGCCCAGATTGTCCAGCAGCAGATCTTCGGTGATCTCGACGGTGAGCACCTGCGGCGGCAGACCCCGGATCTCCAGCGCGTCGGTGATCTGCGCCGGAAGGTCGGGGTCGCTGATCGCAGGGGCGAAGACGTTCACCGCCACCGGCACCCCGATACCCCGGGTGTGCCACCGCGCCGCGTCGTCCAGAGCCCGCTCCAGCACCGTGGCCGTCACCGACCGCATCAGGCCGTACTGACGGACCAGCGGCAGGAAGTGGTGCGGGGCAAGCATTCCGCGCCGCGGATGGGGCCACCGCACGAGTGCCTCC
>NZ_LMVQ01000352.1 GCF_001545925.1 Mycobacterium sp. NAZ190054
CACGCAGAGCGCCCCGGCCTGCCGGATCAGCGGCCAACTCGTCGAGGAGGCGGACGGGCAGAACGAGATGTACGGGGGTTCCAGGGAGACCGAGGTGACCGACTGGCAGGTGAAGCCGATTGCGCGGCAGCTCCCGGAACCGCTGACGGGCCGGCTCCGGGCCGCCCTCGGTCGTCAGTTGGAACGGAACAACCTCCAGCACCTTCTGCAGCACGGGATCAACCTCAGCCATGGTTCACACCGTACGCACCGGGGCCGCCGGGGTAGCCGCCCACCGCGGCGTTTTTTCGCCGAGAATGAGGCGACCCCGAGAAGTGAGGAACGTGCGTGAGGTTCTTGTCAGGCCGTCGCAAGCCGGTCGCCAGTCAGGCCCGACCCATCTGCCTTGCCCCGCTGACCGTGCTGGAACTGGGCCCGCCCGAACTGGTGGCCTGTGCCGCCGAGGCGGGCTACGACGGCGTCGGACTGCGCCTGATCCGCGCCACCGAACAGGAACCGATCCGGCCGACCGTCGGCATCACACCGACCATCCGCGAGACCCGGCGCCGCCTGGACGACACCGGCCTTTTCGTGCTGGACATCGAGGTGCTGCGGTTACGCCCCGAGACCCGGGTGCGGGACGACTTCGCCGCCTTCCTGGAAACCGGCGCCTACCTCGGGGCGACCCAGATCCTGGTCACCGGCAACGATCCCGACCACGGCAGAACCGCCGACAATCTCGCCGAACTCGGTGCGCTGGCCGCGGAATTCGGCATGACGCCGAATCTTGAGCCGATGCCGTGGACGGACGTGCGCGATCTCGACGCGGCCGCGCTGATCGTCGGGCGCTGCGCGGGAAGCGGGGCGGGGCTGCTCATCGACGCGCTGCACTACGACCGTGCGCGGGCCACCCCGGCGGATCTGCGCAGGGTGCCCGACGCGTGGATCCGCTACGTGCAGATCTGCGATGCGGTGCTGCCCCGCCCGGACTCGATCGACGAACTGCGTCGTCAGGGCCGGACCGCCCGGCTGTTCCCGGGTGAGGGCTGCATCGACGTGGTCGCGATGCTGCGGGCGCTGCCGTCGGTGCCGGTCAGTGTCGAGGCGCCGGTGCAGTGGAACGCCCCCGCCGGGGTGCGCGCCCGTGCCGCCTTACGGACGGCCCGTTCGGTGGTCGCCCTCGCCGATGCGGGGCCGCCGGCGCTGTCGGCGTGACCGGTGGCCTGAGGGCGGTGCTGCGCACCGTCCTCGGTCTGGCCGGTGTCGGCGGCCTCGGCTGTGGCGCCGTCGGTGTCCTGGCCCACTTCGTCGGCCCGGTCAGCACGACGGTCACGTTGCTCGCGTCGTTCACCCCGCTGTGCGTGGTGCTGGCCGCGGTCGCGGCGCCGGCGTTGGCCGCGATCCGGTTCCGGTTCGCGTCGCTCGCGGCCCTGGTGGTGGTGCTCGTCGGCGTCGTCACGCAGCTGCCCGTCTACTTCGGCGTGCAGCCGACCGCGTCGGTGGGAGCACCGCAACTACGGTTGCTGCAGGCGAACATCCGGCTCGGCGAAGCCGACCCGCACGCGCTGGTGAGCCGGGTCCGCGCCGATTCCGTGGACGTCCTCACCGTCGCCGAGTTGACCACGCCCGCCGTGGCGCGCCTGGCGGCGGCGGGGCTGGCCGAATCGCTGCCGTACACCTACCTGCGACCGCGAAAAGGCGGTGGGGGAGAAGGCATCTACTCGCGGTACCCACTCACCGAGACCGCCGAGCTGGAAGACCTGCGGCACAGCAACCTGCGCGCCACGGTGGCCGTGCCCGGTGCCGAACCCGTTGCGGTGTATGCGTTGCACCCGTTGCCGCCCTACCCGGAACCGTCCTGGCGGTGGGCGATGGAACTCGACCGCATCGGTGCGTACCTGGCGGCCGAGGCGCGGCCGCTGCTCGTCGGCGCGGACTTCAACTCGACCTACGACCATCGGAGATACCGCCATCTGCTGCGGTCCGGCGGCAGGGGGCAGGCCGCCCTCGTCGACGCCGCCGATCACCTGGGGTCCGGGATCGTCGCGACCTATCCCGCGGACCGCTGGTTCCCGGCAGTGCTGGCGATCGACAAGATCCTGACCCGCGGTGTCGTCCCGCTGACGTTCCGCAGGATCGACCTACCGGGGTCCGATCATCACGGCGTGATGGGTGACGTCGAGTTGACCCCGGCCTGACCGCGCCGGTCCCGGGTCGCGGCGATCAGGTCGACCACGCGGGCCACATGCGGGTCGCGCACCACCGAATCGTGGTCACAGTGGATGCGCTCGACGGTCAGCTCGCCGGTCAGGAGCCGAGCCCACACCCGGTCGTCGTCGAGGTTGAAGGTGCTGAGCACCAACAGGATTCGCCCGGCGTACGGTTTCGGCCGGTGCAGCCGGCCGACCCGGACGCCGACCTCGCGCAGTGCGGCGATCTTCTGCTCGGGGGTGCCCTCGACGATCCCGGCCAGCGGCAGCCACAACCGGTGCCGCCACAGCACCGACCTGTCGGCCGGGGTCTGTTCGAGCAGAGTGGAGCGCACCCCGGGCAGGTGCCGCCGGGCCGCGCGCACCGTGCGCGGCGGCAGGAACGGGTCGAGCATCGTCACCGACTCGACGTCGTGGCCCAGCGCCCGCAACCGGTTGGCGACATCGACGGCGATGAACGCCCCGAGAGAGTGACCGATCAACCGGTAGGGCCCTTGCGGCTGCAGCCTGAGCAGATCCGCGAGGTGCCGCCGGGCCGCGCGTCCCACCGTCCAGTCCGGGAATGCGCGGTTCTCCAGGCCCTGCGCCTGGAACGCCACCACCCCGGTGCCGGGGTCGAGGCGATCGGCCAGCGGCGCGAACGTCAGCGCCGAGGCTCCGGCGCCGGCGAAGCAGAACAGTGTGTCGCGGGTGTCCTCGGCCGGCGGGCGCAGCAGGACGGTGGCGGCGCCCAGCGAGAAGAACTCGTGCCCCTGCGCCTCGACGTTCTCGTCGAGCAGCACTTGTTCGCCGGGAATGTCGGTGTTCTCGTCGAACACCGGAGGTGTCCAGTCGTCGGGATCT
>NZ_LMVQ01000353.1 GCF_001545925.1 Mycobacterium sp. NAZ190054
CGAGCCCACCGTCGAGACGTCCGTCACCGAGGACGTGCACCTGATCCCGGGTGCGACGGTCGTCGACGGGCGTTACCGGCTGCTGGTGTTCCACGGCGGACCAGCGCGGCTGCAGTTCTGGCAGGCCCTCGACACCGCGTTGGACCGCCAGGTCGCGCTGACGTTCGTCGACCCCGAGGGCACCCTGCCCGAGCGGCAGGTGCAGGAGATCCTGGACCGCACCCAGCGCCTCAGCCGCATCGACATGCCCGGCGTGGCGCAGGTCCTCGACGTCGTCCGCAACGGGTCCGGCGGTCTGGTGGTCTCGGAGTGGATCCGCGGCGGCTCGCTGGCCGAGGTGGCCGACACCAACCCGTCCCCGATCGGCGGTGCCCGGGCCATCCAGTCGCTCGCGGCCGCGGCCGACGTGGCCCACCGCAACGGGGTCGCGCTGTCCATCGACCACCCGAGTCGGATACGGGTCAGCATCGACGGAGACGTCGCGCTCGCGTTCCCCGCGACGCTGCCCGACGCGTCGCCCGACGACGACATCCGCGGGATCGGCGCGGCGCTGTACGCGCTGCTGGTCGACCGGTGGCCGCTGCCCGAGACCGGAGAACCCGGCGGGCTCGAACCCGCCGACCTCGACGCCGCCGGTCAGCCCGTCGAACCCAAGATCGTCGACCGCGACATCCCGTTCCAGATCTCGGCCGCCGCCGCGCGGGCGGTCCAGGAGGGCGGCGGGATCCGCAGCGCGCCGACTCTGCTCAACCTGCTGCAGCAGGCCACCGCGATCGCCGACCGCACCGACCACATCGCCCCCGTGGACGACCCGGCGGCGGAGGCCGGCGACGGCGACTACGACGCCGAGTTCGACCCGGAGGCCGCCGAGCGGCGCCGCAAGGGCCTCATCGTGGGGCTCACCGTGGCGGGTGCGATCGCGATCATCGCCGTCATCCTGCTGGGCACCGCGCTCAGCCGGATCTTCGGTGACGTCGGCAGCGGGCTCGGCGGTGACGAGCTGGGGTTGAACGCACCGTCGCCGTCGTCGACCGACGCGACTCCCACCCAAAGCGGCGCGGTCGTCGAACCCGTCGCGGTGACGGTGTTCTCCCCCGAAGGGGAAGCCGACGCGCCGGACCTGGCCGACCTGGCGATCGACGGGAACCCGTCGACGGTGTGGCCGATCGACACCTACACCGATGCCGTCCCGTTCCCGAACTTCAAGAACGGCGTCGGCCTGATGCTGGAACTGCCCGAGCCGACGAAGCTGAGCTCGGTCACGGTGAACCTGAACAGCACCGGGACCTCGGTACAGATCCGGTCGTCGTCGACGGACTCACCGTCATCGCTGGAGGACACCACGGCGCTGACCGATCCGACCCCGCTTCGGCCCGGCTCCAACACCATCGAGATCTCCGACGCCGAGCCGACCTCGAACGTCCTGGTGTGGGTGTCCACCCTGGGCCAGGTCGACGGCGAGAGCCGTTCCGACATCGCGGAGGTCACCCTCAACGCGGCGTCCTGACCGCGGCGCCCTTAACCGGGCTCCCCGGCCGGCGGCGAAAACTGGTGCTCAAGGCCTCCCCCGGCGCCGATTAGTGTTCGGCTGTGGGGATATTCGGTGGCACGCGGGGGCGGTCCGGGCAGCCGCGCACCGATGCCGAACTGCTGACCGCCCACGTCGGCGGTGACCGGTACGCGTTCGAGGAACTCTTCTACCGCCACCACCGACAGCTCTACCGGCTGGCACAGCTGACCAGCAGAGACCCCGACGACGCCGCCGACGCGCTGCAGGACGCGATGCTGGCCGCGCACCGCACGGCCGCCACTTTCCGCCACGACTCCGCCGTCAGCAGCTGGCTGTACCGCATCGTCGTCAACGCGTGCCTGGACCGCCTGCGGCGCAACCGAACCCGTGACTGCGACGAACTCGACGACCGGCTCTGCGGCGGCGTCGACCCGACGGGGCACGTGGACACCGCCATCGTGATCGAGCGTGCACTGATGCGGCTGCCCGTCGAGCAGCGGGCCGCGGTCGTCGCGGTGGACATGCAGGGATACAGCGTGGCCGAGACCGCGCGCATGCTCGGCGTCGCCGAGGGCACGGTGAAATCGCGGTGTTCGCGGGCCCGGACCAAACTCGCCGAGTCGCTGCACTTCTTCGCTGCTGCCGCGGAGTGACCTCCGTCCGATAGCCTCGAACGATCTGTCGGGCGACGATCGGCGGGCGGGATGGACAGCGGCGCGGGCCAGGATCCCGACCCCGACGTGCGCCGCGCACTGGAACGCCTCGGAAACGACCCGGACAGCGCTCCGGAGGTGCCGGCCGACGTGACCGCCCGGATTGCTGCGTCGCTGCGGGAGGCCTCGCGCACCGGCGCCCACACGTTGTCCCGCCCGACGCTGACCCGGCGCCAGCGGGCGGGTCTGGCCGCCGGTGTGACGGCGGTGACGGCCGGCCTGGTGGTCGGTGCGGTGATGCTGGTCCGCGATCCCGGACCGGTCTTCCCGACCGGCCCGACCGCGTCGCTGATCACCGTCGCCGGGCACGCGGACGGTTTCCCGCTGCCGGACGCCGAACTGCGGGCCCTGCTCGGCACGGCCCCCGATCTGGGTCCGCTGACCGATCCCCGGCGCCGCGGCTCCTGCCTGGCCGGCCTGGGCTACGCCCCCACCCTCGAGATCCTCGGCGGCCGCCGGCTCGAGATCTCCGGACAACCGGCCGTGGTGTTGCTGCTGCCCGGCGCGACCCCCGCGGAGATCTCCGCCGTGGCGGTGCCGGCGGCCTGCGACGCCGCCCGGACCGCGGTGCTCGCCGAGACCGTCGTCGCGCGCCCGTGAGCGCGGTCGGGAACACCCGGGCCTACCCTGTTGTTTAGAGAACGCGGTTGTTTACGCAGCTGCGGTTCTTGAGAACTCTCGCCGCAGGCAGAAAGGGACGCATGACCTCCTCAGAGACCGTCCACGACGTCATCATCATCGGGTCCGGCCCGGCCGGGTACACCGCTGCGATCTACGCGGCCCGCGCCCAG
>NZ_LMVQ01000354.1 GCF_001545925.1 Mycobacterium sp. NAZ190054
GACCGCCGAGATGGTCAAGGCGGCGGCGAATGCGTTTGTGGCGACCAAGATCTCATTCGTCAACGCGGTGGCCGACATGTGTGATGCCGTCGGGGCGGACGTCTGCTTCGTCGCCGACGCGGTCGGTCGGGACCCGCGCATCGGACGGGACCTGCTCGACGCCGGCATCGGTTTCGGCGGCGCGCTGCCGAAAGACGTCCGTGCGGTCATGGCGCGGGCCGGTGAGGCCGGGGCGGATCAGATGCTCATGCTGCTCCGCGAGGTGGACGGCATCAATGCGCGGCGCCGGTCCAAGATGGTGGACCTGACCCGTGACGTGCTGGGCGGCCGGCTCGCGGGCGCGCGGATCGCCGTGCTGGGTGCGTCGTTCAAGCCCGACTCCGACGACGTCCGCGACTCACCGGCGCTGAACGTGGCCGGGCAACTGCATGTGGAAGGTGCTGCGGTGAGCGTCTTCGACCCGCATGCGACGGAAAACGCGCGGACGCTGTTCCCGAACTTCGACTACGCGGCCGGCCCGGTCGACGCGTGCCGCGACGCCGACGCGGTGCTCGTGCTGACCGAGTGGCAGCAGTTCCGCGACCTCCGTCCCACCGACCTGGAACAGGTGGTGCACAAGCGCAGGATCGTCGACGGCAGGAACTGTCTGGATCCTGTCCGGTGGCGCGGCGCCGGGTGGGAGTACCGCGGGATGGGGAGGGGAGTGACCCCCAGCGAGGGCGGTCATCGTGTTCACACCCAGTCGATCTCGTCGTCGAAGGTGTGGAGTGAGATCGTGGCGCAGCGGCTGCGGTCCTGGAGCGACGTGGCAGACACCGGCTGATCGCCGAAATTGCATTCCAGCAGGCGAATTGGGCGTACGGGCCAGCCTCAGTGCAATCTCGGCGCTCAGTTCGCACGCCCTCACACCGACAGGACGTGTCCCTCGCGGGCGGGGACCGTGCCGTCCAACAACGCGGTGTAGCAGGCCTCGACCGCGGCACGGCCGTGGCCCGGCACCACCGTCAGCCACGGGTCCACGGCGCGGGTCACCGGTTCCAGGAACGCGATCCAGGCGCCCGCGATGCGTTCCAGCAGACCGGTCGGGCCCCACTGGGAGCTGCGTTTGGCCGCCCAGTCGGGCACGAAGAACAGCGTCGGCGCCGGGCCGGGCAGGTTGTCGTCACCACCGAGCGCGTCCCAGTGGGTGGCGCCGACGGCGCAGTCGTAGGTGAGGTGCCCGCCCAGCCGGTGGTGCACTGCGGCCCGCACCGGCGCGCTGCCGCTGAAGTCGACGTACACCGCCGGCGTCGCGGGCAGCGCGTCGACGTCGTCGTAGGTGAGGACGTCGTCATAGCAGCCCAGCGACCGGGTGAAGTCGAGGTTGGCCGCGGACGTGAGCCCGACGCACCGCACCGGGTCGGTGTGGCGCGACAGGCAGAACGCGGTGCCGTAGGCCGTCTTGCTCGACGCACTGGACAGGATCGCGGTGTCGGCGCCGAAGAACCGGCTCTCGTTCAGGAAGTCGTCGAGCAGGAACGACGTCGAGAACAGGGGACGCAGCAGGGCCTGCTGGTCCTCGAAGTCGGCGGCGTATCCCGGGTCGGCGCTGCAGCGCACATACCGGTTGTAGATCGGATGCAGGCCGCTGCGGTGCCCGGCGGCGTCGGTGAACCCGCCCGCGTCGACCGGGTCCGGCTGCAGCACCACCTGGTCGGCGACGGGGTAGTAGCCGTAGAAGCGGTCGCCGACCTCCACGCCCGCGCGCCGGGATTCCGCGACGGTGGCGAAACCCCACACCGGGACCGAGCCGGTGTCCTGGTCGCCGGTCGGGAAGAACTGCCAGTAGTTCATCAGGTCGCCGAACGCGGCGTAGGTGATGTTGTTCGACGTGAGCGCGAACTTGTCGATGCGCATCCGTACCGCGCCGTCGGCCAACGCCGGCGAGGGGATGTCCTGCCAGCCGGTCCGCCTGAGGTCGTGGCGCTGGACCACGAGTCGCGTCGTCACCGAGGCGATCGTAACCCCAAAGGCCCTGGTCTCCGGCCGACTGTGCCATCGCGACCTGTCGCGGTAATGTCGAGCAGCAGTCTCACAGAAGATTGGTAGCTGATTCATGGACCTCGTACTCGGTTTGTCGATGACGGCGTCATCGATCCGCTGGGTCCTCGTCGACGATGCGACGAGCGGGGAGAGCCGCACCATCGACCGCGGCACCGTGCCCGTCGACGGCGCCTTCGGCGCCGGAGCGCTGGTGGACCGGTTGCTGGACCGGCCGGTGCACGCGATCGGGCTGACCTGGACCATCGAGGCGGAGAACACCGCCAGTGCGGTGTGGCAGGCGCTCACCGACCGCGCGGTCGAGAACGTCATCGCGGTGTCCGACGTGGAGGCCGCCGAGGCGCTGGCCTGCGGCATCGCCGACCTCGCCGGCTGCGAGCGGGTGGTGGTGTGCGTCGCCGAGCCCGGCACCTCGGTGATCGCCGCGGTGACCCCCGACGGTGTGACGGCCGACCGGGTCGATCCGTCCGTGCTCGCCGACGTGGACGGGTTCGACCCCGACGCCGTCTTCGTGCTCGGTTCCGGCGACGTCGCAGGTGTGGTCGCCGCGCTCGAGCAGCGACTTGAGGTGCCTGTGGTCTCCGCCGCCGAGGCCGACCTCGCGCTGGCCCGCGGCGCGGCGCTGGCCTCCGGCTCCGCGGTGTCCCTCCTCGATGCCGACGCCGCGCCGAAACGGCGCAGGCTGTCGCCGACGGCGACGCTGGTGTCGGTGCTGGCCGCCGCGGTGGTGACGTTCGTGGTGTCGCTGTCGGTGGCGGTGGGCATGAGCCTGACGCCTGACGACCCCGCTCCGCAGATGGCGCGCGCGGTGACCGATCCGGTCGCCGAGCCCGTCGCTCCGCCGCGGCCAGGCCCTCCTTGGTGTCGAGGTACCGGTTGGACAGGGTGCCGCTGCCGCCGGCGATGGGCAGCAGGTCGACCAGCGGGCGCAGCGCGGGTTGGGACTCCCCCGCAGCGGCCTGGAC